>NZ_CP002701.1:0-321758 GCF_000521565.1 Buchnera aphidicola str. G002 (Myzus persicae)
TATCCACAGATTTCACCTTCACTAATAATAATAATAATATCATTATATTTTTCTTTATTTTTAATAAATAAAATAAAACAAAACAAAAAGATCTTTTTCTTTAAGATTTTATGTTTATAATTTACATGTGTTATCTTTAATTAAATATTAATATATATTAATAAAGTAATTTAAAATGGTCTAAAAAGGTTTTTATATGTTGAAATTAAAAAATTTTGATGTAATTATTATAGGTGCCGGACATGCTGGTACTGAAGCAGCTATGGCTTCAGCAAGAATGGGTTGTAAAACTCTGTTATTAACTCAAAAAATAACAGATTTAGGTGTTTTATCATGTAATCCAGCTATCGGAGGTATCGGAAAAAGTCATTTAGTAAAAGAAATAGATGCATTAGGTGGGATCATGGCAAAAGCTATTGATTATTCAGGTATTCAGTTTAGAATTTTAAATTCTACTAAAGGTCCAGCAGTTAGATCTACAAGAGCTCAAGCTGATAGAATTCTTTATCATCAAAATATTAAAAAAATATTACAAAAACAAAGTAATTTGTTAATTTTAGAAGAAGAAGTTAAAGATTTAATTATTAAAAATTATACTGTTGTAGGTATATTAACACAAAATGAAATTAATTTTTATTCAAGATCTATTGTTTTGGCGACAGGTACTTTTTTAGGTGGTAAAATACATATAGGGTTAAATAGTTATTCTGCTGGAAGAATGGGAGATAAATCTTCGATAGATTTGTCTGTTCGTTTAAGACAATTATCCTTAAAAGTTAACAGATTAAAGACTGGTACACCACCTCGAATTGATGTAAATACTATTAATTTTGATAATCTATTTGTACAATATGGAGATGTTCCTGTTCCAGTTTTTTCGTTTATGGGAGATCCGTTAGATCATCCAAAACAAATACCATGTTATCTTACATATACGAATGAAAAAACACATGAAATAATACGTAATAATTTAGATAAAAGTCCAATATATACCGGTTTTTTGAAAGGATTGGGACCACGATATTGTCCTTCTATAGAAGATAAGGTTGTACGTTTTCCGGATAGAAAATCACATCAGATTTTTTTAGAACCAGAAGGATTATCTAGTATTAAAATATATCCTAATGGAATTTCTACTAGTCTTCCTTTAAATATTCAAGAAAAAATAATAAAGTCTATTAAAGGTTTAGAAAAGTCTAAAATTATTAGTCCTGGATATGCTATTGAATACGATTTTTTTGATCCAAAAGATTTAAAACTTACTTTAGAAAGTAAGTTAATTAGTGGGCTTTTTTTTGCTGGTCAAATTAATGGAACAACTGGATATGAAGAAGCTGCTTCTCAAGGATTATTAGCTGGTTTAAACGCTGCATTAAATTCAATGAATTCTGAAGGTTGGTTCCCTAGACGTGATCAAGCATATTTAGGTGTTTTAATAGATGATCTTACTACCCAAGGTACACAAGAACCATATCGTATGTTTACTTCACGAGCTGAATACCGACTAACATTAAGAGAAGATAATGCGGATTTACGTTTAACTGATATTGGTCGTAAGATTGGATTAATAGATGATCTAAGATGGGCTCGTTATAATGAAAAATTATTGAATATTAAAACAGAAAGTAGGCGTTTGAAAGAAATAAAAATATATCCTAAATCATCTGATTCTGATTTTTTAAATAGGTTATGCAATATTAAATTAACGAAAGAAGTCAGTGCAGTCGATTTATTAAAAAGACCAGAAATTACATATAAAAGTTTAAAAAAATTAGAAATATTTAAAGAAGGAATTTCCGATTTAGAAGCTATTGAACAAATAGAAAATGAAATAAAATACGAAGGTTATATTAAAAGACAAAAAGAAGAAATTTATCGACAAATGAAAAATGAACATACTTTTTTATTATCTATTCAAGATTACAAAAAAATAAAAGGTTTATCTAATGAAGTAGCTGTAAAATTAAATACTTATAAACCTCTTTCTATTGGTCAGGCATCACGAATTTCTGGTATTACGCCTGCTGCAATATCTATTTTATTAGTTTATTTAAAAAAAGAATCTTATAGAAATGTTTTATAGTTTATTATTTTTTTAAAAAATTAAAATTTGATTTTCATTGATTTAAAATACATAATAATTTTTTATTAGTTTTATTATTTTAAGAATTTTTAAAAAAAATTATTTTTTAATTTTGTAATATTTTTTTTGTTGTATAATCTTCTTTAAAATTATAAAAAATGAGAAAATCCTATGATTTTAGAAAAGATATCAAATCCTCAAAAATATATTAGTCATCATTTAAGTCATTTACAGATAGATTTGTGTAGTTTTGAAATTGTAAAACCAGGAACATATTCTTCTCATTTTTGGATGTTAAATATTGATTCAATAATTTTTTCTTTTGTTTTAGGAAGTTTTTTTTTGAGTGTTTTTTATATAGTAGGAAAAAAAATTACTACAAGTATTCCGAATAAATTACAAGTTTTGATTGAATTGATTTTTGAATTTATTACTTCGAATGTAAAAAATATGTATCAAGGTAAAAATTCTTTAATTGCACCTCTATCGTTAACAGTTTTTATGTGGGTTTTTTTAATGAATCTCATGGATCTCGTGCCCATTGATTTTTTTCCATTTATTTCTGAAAAAGTATTTAAACTACCAGCTATGCGTATTGTACCTTCTGCTGATATCAATATTACTTTGTCAATGTCACTGGGTGTTTTTGTTTTAATTTTATTTTATACTGTTAAAATAAAAGGATTTATAGGTTTTTTAAAAGAACTAACTTTACAACCTTTTAATCATCCTGTATTTTTTGTTTTTAATTTTATATTAGAATTTGTCTCATTATTATCTAAACCAATTTCTTTGGGATTACGACTTTTTGGAAATATGTATGCAGGGGAAATGATTTTTATTTTGATTGCAGGTTTGCTTCCATGGTGGTCACAATGTTTATTAAATGTACCATGGGCTATTTTTCATATTTTAATAATTTCATTACAGGCTTTTATTTTTATGGTATTAACAATTGTTTATTTATCAATGGCTTCACAATCTCATAAAAATTAAAATATTATATGAATTTATTAGAAATAGAAACTGGAGTGTATAATGGGAAATTTAAATGTTGACATGCTTTATATAGCCGTAGCTATAATGGTGGGATTAGCATCCATTGGAGCTGCAATTGGAATAGGTATTTTAGGTGGTAAATTTTTAGAAGGTGCTGCTAGACAACCTGATTTGATTCCTTTACTCAGAACACAATTTTTTGTAGTAATGGGATTAGTTGATGCTATTCCAATGATTGCTGTAGGTTTAGGCCTATATATGCTTTTTGCTATTTCATGATTTTTTTAACAAATACTATTTTGATGATTGAAAAAAATCTTTACGTTTTTTTGATAACGTAAAGATTGATTTTTATTTTAATACAAAAGGTGCATGACTGTGAATTTGAATGCAACAATTCTTGGACAAACTATTTCATTTATTTTATTTGTCTGGTTTTGTATGAAGTATATTTGGCCTCCTATTATTTTAGCTATTGAAACTAGACAAAAAGAAATTAAACAATCATTAATTATTGCAAAACAAGCTAAAGAAGAATTATCTATTATTCAAAGAAAAATGGAAATAGAAATTCAAGAAGCAAAAGAAAAAGCATCTACTATTCTTAACGAAGCAAATAAACAAAAGTTGTTTATTTTAGAAACAGCAAAAGAACAAGCATTAGAAGAAAGTAAAAAAATTCTGATAAAAGCTCAATTAGAAATTGATATGAAAATAGCTTCTGCACGTAAGAATCTTCAAAAAGAAATAGTAGATTTATCTGTTTCTATAGCAGAAAAAGTTATTAAAAAAAATGTTTGTCAAGATAAAAATGAAATTTTAGTGGACGAATTAGTTGTTTCTTTATCACAGGTAAAAAATTAATGTCAGTAGAACATACTATTGCTAGACCGTATGCTAGAGCAATATTTGAAATTGCGGTGAATAGTAATTCCATTGAAAAATGGAAAGAAATGTTAATTTTTATTAATGTAATTGCTTCTTGTGAAAAAGTTAGAAAATTTTTATCAGGTTCTCTTTCACCTAAATATCTAGCATCAATTTTTATAATTGTTGGTGGAGAAATAATTAATCAAGAAGCAAAAAATTTAATAAGAGTATTAGCTGAAAATCAACGTTTGAAAATATTAGATAGTATATTAGAACAGTTTTTAGCATTAGAAGCAGATTATAAAAAAATTGTAATTATTGAATTGAGAACAGCGTTTCTTTTAAAAGAAAAACAGATTGTCAAAATACGAAAAACACTAGAAAAATATTTTTCAAGTAAGATTAAACTTGTGTATAAAATTGATGAATATATACTTGACGGTATTATTATAAAAGTGAATAACATAGTTTTTGATTTATCTGTTCGAAGTTATCTTAAACAATTATCAGATGCTTTAAATTTTTAAGAGAAAAATAATATATGCGATTAAATTCGACAGAAATTACTAAATTAATTAAAGAAAGAATAACTCAATTTGAAATATTAAATGAATCTTATAATGAAGGTACTATCATTTCTATTAGTGATGGTATTATCAGAATTAATGGTCTTTCCAATGTAATGTTAGGTGAAATGATTCTATTGCCTAATCATCAATATGCAATAGCTTTAAATATTGAAAGAGATACAATTGGTGCTGTAGTTATGGGGCCTTATATTCATGTTACCGAAGGTATGCAAGTTAAGTGTACAGGTAAAATTTTAGAAGTGCCAGTAGGTGTTAATTTACTTGGACGCGTAGTAAATGCATTGGGTAGTCCTATTGATGGAAAAGAGTCTATAAAAAATGATGGTTATTTTCCGGTAGAAGCTGATGCACCTGGTGTTATTGAACGTCAGTCAATCAATCAACCAATACAAACAGGTTATAAAGTTATTGATGCGATGATTCCTATTGGACGAGGACAACGTGAGTTAATTATTGGTGATAGACAAACAGGAAAAACTGCACTTGCTATTGATACAATTATTAACCAAAAATCATCTGGTATTAAATGTATTTATGTTGCTATTGGACAAAAACTTTCTACTGTTATTAATGTTGTTAAAAAATTAGAAGAAAATGATGCTTTATTTAATACGATTATAGTTGTAGCTTCTGCTTCAGAAGCTGCTGCTTTACAATATTTAGCACCGTATTCTGGTTGTGCAATGGCTGAATATTTTCGCAATCAAGGACAAGATGCATTAATTATTTATGATGACCTTTCAAAACATGCTGTAGCTTACCGTCAAATCTCTTTGTTATTACGTAGACCTCCAGGTCGAGAAGCTTTTCCAGGAGATATATTTTATCTTCATTCTCGTTTGTTAGAACGATCATCTCGTATTTCTTTAGAACATGTTCAAAACATCACTAAAAATAAAAATATTAAACAGACTGGTTCAATTACAGCTTTGCCTATTATTGAAACACAATCAGGAGATGTTTCTGCATTTGTTCCTACGAATGTAATCTCTATTACTGATGGTCAGATATTTTTAGAATCAAATTTATTTAATTCAGGTATTCGTCCTGCTGTAAATCCTGGTATATCTGTTTCTCGTGTAGGTAGTGCTGCACAAACTAAAATCATAAAAAAATTATCTTCCGGAATTCGTACAGCATTAGCTCAATATCAAGAATTAGTAGCATTTTCACAATTTGCATCTGATTTAGATGAAATAACTAGAAAACAGCTAAATTATGGTCAAAAAATTACAGAATTATTAAAGCAAAAACAATATTCTCCTATGTCTGTAGCTGAACAAGGACTCATACTTTTTGTTGCAGAAAATAATTTTCTTGATGATGTTTCTGTAGATGAAATTGTTAAATTTGAAAAATTAATATTACTTTATGCACATAATTATCATTCAGAGTTAATGGAAGCAATTAATAAGGATGGTATTTTTAATGATGTCATAGAAAAAAAATTTATACAATTAATTACTGATTTTAAAAAAACTCAATTTTAATTAAATATATTTCATAAGTTAAAAAGAGAAGATAGTGACTAGTACAAAAGAAATAAAAAATCAAATAATTAGTGTTATTAATACAAAAAAAATTACGAAAGCCATGGAAATGGTTGCAGTATCTAAAATGAGAAAAACTGAAGAAAGAATGCGATCTGGTCGTCCATATTCTGATATTATTAGGAAAGTGATTGAACACGTTTTACAAGGAAATTTAGAATATAGACATAGTTATTTAGAAAAAAGAGTAATTAAACGTATTGGAATGATTGTTATTTCTACTGATAGAGGACTATGTGGAAGTTTAAATAGTAACCTTTTTAAAAAAGTTTTATTAAAAATTCAAAAATTTACTAAAATAAATATTCCATGTGATTTTATACTATTTGGTTTGAAAAGTTTATCTGTTTTTAAATTATTTGGTAGTCATATTCTCTCTAAAACAACTAATTTAGGAGTCAATCCCAATTTAATAGACTTAATTAATTCTGTTGAAATTATATTAGAAGAATATCGATCTAATCGTATTGATAAAATTTTTGTTGCCTATAATAAATTTTATAATAAAATGTTGCAACAACCTAAAGTAATGCAATTACTACCTTTATCTAGAAATAGTATGGAAAATATTAGTACCAAAAAATGGGACTATTTATATGAACCAGAATCAAAATTTATTTTAGATACTTTATTTAAACGATATGTTGAATCTCAAGTCTATCAAAGTATTTTAGAAAATATAGCAAGTGAACAAGCTGCTCGTATGATTGCAATGAAAACTGCAACAGATAATAGTGGTAATCGCATTAAAGAGTTGCAATTAATATATAATAGAGTTCGACAAGCTAACATTACTCAAGAATTAACTGAAATTGTTGCTGGTGCATCAGCAGTTTCAATTAATTAAAAATTAGTTAGAGGTTTTAAAAAATTATGTCTACTGGCAAAATTATCCAAATTATTGGTGCGATAGTCGATGTAGAATTTCATCAAGATTCAGTACCAAAAATATATAATGCTTTAGAAGTACACCATAAGCATGGTAAATTGATATTAGAAGTACAACAACAATTAGGTGCAGGTGTTGTTCGAACTATTGCTATGGGCTCTTCTGATGGTTTAAAAAGGGGTCTAGTCGTCACTGATCTCGAACATTATATAAAAGTACCAGTAGGAGAAGCAACATTAGGTCGTATTCTGAATGTATTAGGTGAAACAATAGATCATAAAGGTGTATTAAAAAATAAAAAAAACATTGATATAGAATATTGGGAAATTCATCGTTCTCCGCCTAGTTATCAGGAACAGGCTAGTTCTCAGGAAATATTAGAAACTGGTATAAAAGTGATTGATTTAATTTGTCCTTTTGCAAAAGGTGGTAAAGTTGGTTTATTTGGTGGTGCTGGTGTAGGTAAAACTGTAAACATGATGGAATTGATTCGCAATATTGCAATAGAACATTCTGGTTATTCAGTCTTTACTGGAGTAGGAGAAAGAACTCGCGAAGGAAATGATTTTTATCATGAAATGAATGATTCTAAAGTATTAGATAAAGTTTCTCTTGTATATGGACAAATGAACGAACCTCCAGGTAATAGATTAAGAGTTGCTTTTACTGGTCTGACCATTGCAGAAAAATTTCGTGATGAAGGAAAAGACGTTTTACTTTTTATTGATAATATTTATCGGTATACATTAGCAGGTACAGAAGTTTCTGCATTATTAGGACGTATGCCATCCGCAGTAGGCTATCAACCAACTTTAGCAGAAGAAATGGGTTTACTTCAAGAAAGGATTACTTCCACAAAAAAAGGTTCAATTACTTCTGTTCAGGCTGTCTATGTTCCTGCTGATGATTTAACAGATCCTTCACCTGCTACAACTTTTGCACATTTAGATTCTACTGTTACATTAAGCCGTCAAATAGCATCGTTAGGTATCTATCCTGCTATTGATCCTTTAAATTCGACAAGTCGTCAATTAGATCCTTATATCGTAGGTGAAGAACATTATAAAACAGCCTTAGGTGTGCAATCAATATTACAAAGATATCAAGAATTAAAAGATATTATTGCTATTTTAGGTATGGATGAGCTTTCAGAACAAGACAAATTATTAGTATCAAGATCACGTAAAATACAAAGGTTTTTATCTCAACCATTTTTTGTTGCGGAAGTATTTACTGGTTTTCCAGGAAAATATGTTTCCTTAAAAGATAATATTCGTGCATTTAAAGGAATTATAGAAGGTGAATTCGATCATCTACCAGAGCAAGCATTTTATATGGTAGGTTCTATTGAAGAAGTTATAGAAAAAGCTAAAAGTTTATAATATTTAGGATATATCTATGAATTTTTATTTAGATGTTGTGAGTGTTGAAAAACGCATATTTTCTGGATTAGTAAAAAAAATACGCGTATCCGGAAGTGAAGGCGAACTTGGTATTTATCCAGGACATGTTCAATTATTAAGTATTATTAAACCTGGTATGGTACATATTTTTCATACAGAAGGAAAAGAAGAATGTATTTATATATCTGGAGGTATATTAGAAGTTCAACCATCTATTGTTTCTATCTTATCAGATATCGCTATTCCTGCTGTTGATTTAGATCGTAGATCTATTTTACAAGCAAAAAAAAATGCAGAAAAAAAAATTAATAATGAAAATTTAAAAATAAAAAAAAATGATATTTTATTAGAAATTTCTAAAGAAATTGCAAAATTACGTGTTCTTGAAATGATGGATAAATTCAAATGAAAAAACATTTCGCGGCTGGTTTTTTCCTGCCGCAAGTATTTTAAAGATGTTATAGTTGATTAAAATTTTTTCATATATCAATATTTTCTGCTTTTAAAGCATTTTTTTCTATAAATTTTCGTCTAGGTTCAACTGCATCTCCCATTAAGGTATTAAATAAATTATTCGCAGAGATTGCATCTTGAATACTAACTTGTAACATATTTCTAGTTTCAGGATTCATGGTTGTATTCCATAATTGTTCTGGATTCATTTCTCCTAATCCTTTATAACGTTGTATAAATAAACCACGTTTAGATTGTTGGATTAACCATTCTAAAGTGTTTTTTATATTATCTATTTTATAGCTAGATCCTGTTTTTTCTACAAAAACTTCATGTATAAAAAAATTTTGAAATATTTTACCTAAATTAGTAATCAAGAAATATTCTTTACTTTTAAAAAAATCTGCTTTAAATTCATATTTAACATGATATGAGTATCTAGAGATTTTTATAGTAGGTTCAAATATATTTTGATGTATGTTCTTTTTTATTTCTGTAGAATAAGAATTATTATTATAATCTTTTTTATTCAATTTATCTGATAAAGTATTTATCCAAATTTCTACTGTATTAATATTATTTAAATTATCTAAATGAGGATGATAAATAAGTTCATTTAAAATTACTTTTGGAAAGTAATGTTTGTTTTTTTCCATGATAATTAGAATTGAATTATATTCAGATATCATTTTTTTAAATTTTTGTATGTTTTTATTAATATCAGGATTATTATTACTTTTTAACATTAAATCTTTTAGAGCATTTTTAATTTGATATTTATTCATGTCTTGATCATTTTTAATATATTCTTCTTTTTTTCCTTTTTTTACTTTGTATAATGGAGGTTGTGCAATATAAATATGTCCTTTTTCAATTAATTCTGGTAATTGACGATAAAAAAAAGTTAAAAGTAATGTTCGAATATGTGCACCGTCTACATCCGCATCAGTCATGATAATAATATAGTTATATCTTAATTTATCTATGTTATATTCGTTTTTACCAATTCCACAGCCTAATGCAGTTATTAGAGAAGATAATTCTTGAGATAAAAGCATTTTTTCAAATTTTGATTTTTCGACATTTAATATTTTTCCTTTTAAAGGAAGTATAGCTTGATTTTTTCGATTTCTTCCTTGTTTTGCGGATCCACCAGCTGAATCACCTTCAACTAAATAAATTTCTGAAAGTTTAGGATCATTTTCTTGACAATCAGATAATTTTCCAGGTAAAGCTCCTAAATCTAATATTCCTTTTTTTTTGTTTATTTCTCTAGCACGTCGTGCAGCTTCTCTTGTTTTTGCAGCAGTGATGACTTTTTGAATAATAGATTTGGCATCAGTGGGATTTTCTAAAAGATATTCAATAAGATTTTCGTTAATTAATGATTCTATAATTGATCTTGCTTCAGAAGATACTAACTTATCTTTAGTTTGAGAAGAGAACTTTGGATCAGGTATTTTAATTGATATAATAGCTGTTAATCCTTCACGTGCATCTTCACCTATAATAGTTGTTTTATTTTTTTTATTATATCCTTCTCTTTCTATATGGAGGTTTAAAGTCCGAGTTAGACCAGAACGAAAACCTGCTAAATGTGTTCCTCCATCTTTTTGCGGTATATTATTAGTGAAACATAATATATTTTCTTTATGTGAATTAGTCCATTGCATAGCAACTTCTAATTCTATTTGATTTCTCATAGATCGAAAATAAAAAATGCGTGAATGAATTAGTATTTGATTTATATTTAGGAATTTAATAAAAGCTTTAATGCCTCCTTTATGTTGATAATGGTTTTTTATATTAGTTCTGTTATCTTTTAGATGAATTGAAATATTTGCATTTAGAAAAGATAGTTCGCGTAATCTTTTAGACAAAATTTCATATTGAAATTGGATGTTATTAGTAAATGTTTTATAACTAGGCCAAAATCTTATATAAGTACCTGTAGTATCACTTTTCCCAATAATAGAAAGAGGGTGATCTGGTTTTCCATTTCTATATATTTGTTGATATTTTTTTTTATTTTTATAAATTATAAGTTCTAATTTTTCTGACAGAGCATTTACAACTGATATTCCTACACCATGTAATCCACCTGATATTTTATATGAAGAATTATCAAATTTACCTCCTGCATGTAGTACTGTCATAATCACTTCTGCAGCTGAAATATTTTCTTCAGGATGAATATCAGTAGGAATACCTCTTCCATTATCTTTAACAGATACAGAATTATCTGAATGAATAATAATTATAATTTCTTTACAATAACCTGATAATGCTTCATCAATAGAATTATCTACAACTTCAAAAACCATGTGATGCAATCCACTTCCATCATCTGTATCTCCAATATACATACCTGGTCGTTTACGAACCGCATCGAGCCCTCTTAAAATTTTTATATTAGAAGAATCATATATATTTGTCATGAATTTTCCTATTTAATTAAATGATTTTTTTATTAAAAAAGAAATATTTTTTAAATATTTATCGTTTTAATAACATTACGACATATAAAGTAGCAGTATCATTTTCTGATTTTATTTGAATAGAATTATTAGATTCATTCAAATATAAAAAGATATTTTCACTAGTAATAGTATTTAATACATCAATTATATAATATACATTCATGGACATTTTTATTGTCTTCCCAGAATAATTGATATTAAATTTATCTTCTGCTGTTTCTTCTTCCTGATTATCAGAGAATACTTTCAGTTGATTATGTTTAATATGCATTTCTATTCCACAAAATTTTTCATGTGATAAAATAGCTACACGCAATAGTGATTTTTTTAGTAATTGACAATTTAAAATAATTGGTTCTTTTTTTATATTAATTAAAATACTTTCATAATCAGGATACTTACCTTCAATGAGCTGAGTAGTAAAAATTAAATCTCCTATATGTATTCTAATATTATTTTTACCAATCAAAATATGTATTAATTGTTTTTGAATATTTAATAATCTATATAATTCAAGTATACCTTTTCTTGGAATAATTACTGAGAAAGGAATTATATCTTTTTTTAAAAAAATTTTTGAGATTGCTAGACGGTATCCATCTGTAGCAACAGTACGAAGGAACGTGTTATTTTTTTCTAATAACATGCCATTCAAATAATATCGAACATCTTGTTTGCCCATAGAAAATTGAGTTTTTTCGATCATATTTTTTAAAATATCTGAAGAGATGAAAAATTCAGAAATATGACGAAAATCATGATGATTAGGAAAATTATCAGATGGTAAAGTAGTTAATATATAATTACTGTTATTAGAAGTAATATGCATTTTGTTTTCATATAATTGCATCTGCATTTCTGATGATTCTAATGCATTTCGACAAATGTCTAAGAGTTTTTTACCAGAAATTGTTATAGTTCCAGATGTATATTTTTTTGATACTGTAATATTAGAAATTAATTCTATTTCTAAGTTTGTTGTTGTTAACGATAAAATTCCATTTTTAATAGTAATTAATATATTTTCTAAAATAGGAAATGCAGTATTTTTAATAATTAAGCGATTTATTTTTTGTAGATGCTTAATTAAAATATTATTATTAATGTTAAATTTCATATAATCACACTGATAGAGTTCTAATTAAATTTGAAAAATCTTCTTTAATATCATGACTTTCTTCTCTTAATTGTTCAATTTTTCGACATGCGTGTAATACTGTTGTATGATCTCTCCCACTAAAAGCATCTCCAATTTCAGGTAAACTATGATTTGTCAATTCTTTAGCCATAGCCATGGCCATCTGTCTCGGACGAGCTACTGAACGTGAACGTCTCTTAGATAATAAGTCTGCTACTTTAATTTTATAATATTCAGCTACTGTTTTTTGAATATTATCGATAGTAATAAGTTTTTCTTGTAAAGCTAGTATATCTCGAAGTGCTTCACGAACAAAGTCTACCGTAATCGTTCGATGGGTAAAATGAGCATTCACAATGACTCGATTAAGAGCTCCTTCTAATTCACGTACGTTAGAACGTAACCGTTTTGCAATAAAAAAAGCAACTTCATCAGATAATACAATATTATTTTCATCAGCTTTTTTTATAAGAATAGCGACTCTAGTTTCTAGTTCTGGTGGATCTATAGCTACAGTAAGCCCCCAACCAAATCTAGATTTAAGACGATCTTCAACACCATTTATTTCTTTGGGATAACGATCTGAAGTTAAAATTATTTGTTGATTACCTTCTAGTAATGCGTTAAATGTATGAAAAAATTCTTCTTGTGACCGTTCTTTGTTTGCAAAAAATTGAATGTCATCAATTAATAATGCATCAACTGAACGATAGTATAATTTAAATTTTTCAATAGCATTATTTTGTAGTGCTTTTACCATATCTTGGACAAAACGTTCAGAGTGCATATAGATAATTTTAATATCATATTTATATGCTAGAATTCCGTTTCCTATAGCATGAAGCAGATGTGTTTTTCCTAATCCTGTGCCACCATATAAATATAATGGATTATAAGAATTTCCAGGATTTTTAGCTACTTGAGATGCTGCAGCTCTTGCTAGCTGATTAGATTTACCTTCTATAAAATTTTCAAAATTATGTTTTTTGTTAATATTGGAACGATAAGATGATTTTTTAAATGTTGGGATTTCATCCCAGATAAGTTTTTTATTTTTATTGTTAAAGCTATTTGCAATATTTTTTTTTAATTTTTTTTCTTTAGAATGATGGTATATTCTAAATTTTACT
The DNA here is from genome assembly GCF_000521565.1 of Buchnera aphidicola str. G002 (Myzus persicae). Taxonomy (NCBI): domain Bacteria; kingdom Pseudomonadati; phylum Pseudomonadota; class Gammaproteobacteria; order Enterobacterales; family Erwiniaceae; genus Buchnera; species Buchnera aphidicola. Next base: position 13,586 of record NZ_CP002701.1, read on the forward strand.
AATGGCGGACTAGAACCACAAAAATCTTGCAATATTATTTTAATCTGAATTAAGTATTTATCTTTTACCCAATCTAAAACAAATTTATTTGGAGCATATATTTCTAAGATATTATTGTTTATTTTGGCCTTAAGAGAGCGTATCCACATACTAAACTCTGTAGTTGGTAGCTCATCCTGTAACCGGTCAAGACACTGTTTCCAAAGACAAAGTGACACGGTAGACTCCAATCGAACAAAAATTAATAAAAAATAAAATTTGAAAAATTATTGTTTCTTTATATATTTATTTTGAGATATATAATTTTATGCAAATAATTTACATAAAATTATATTTTTTTACATTAAAAGTTATACAATCTAAGATTGGTGAGTATAACGCAAAAGGATGTAATATATTTTTGAGATATTTTATTTATCTAAAGAAGTGATTTTTAGATTTACTGTTATTTTTTAAATAGAAATATAGTTATCATAACAGAATATAAAATTAAAAATGTTTTTTTAGATAAGTTAATTTTGTATCTATTTTTTATGTTTATACAATCAATAAGAATCATTTATGTAAGTAGAGATTTACATAAAGTTAATTGACTATATAATTAATAATATTTACTCTTATTTAAAGTCCACACCATAAATCATATTTAATGAAAATTATTAGGTAATATTAAAATGAAACGAACTTTTCAACCATCAGTCTTAAAACGTAATCGATCACATGGATTTAGAATTCGTATGGCAACAAAAAATGGTCGTTATATTTTATCACGCAGACGTGCTAAATTGAGAACACGTTTAACTGTTTCTAGTAAATAGTAGGTTAATATTGTGCTAGATTATTTTTTTAAAAAAAAATTAAGATTGTTGAATTCTGTAAATTTTCAATATGTTTTTAGTCAACCCTCTAAAAAAAATACTTTAGAGATAAGTATATTAGGACGTTTGAATTTTTTACAATATCCTAGATTAGGTCTAAGTATACCTCGTAAAAATATTAAACATGCTCATAATCGAAATTTAATTAAACGATTAGTTCGAGAAACTTTTCGTTTATTACAACATAAATTAATTGCAATGGATTTTATCGTTATAGCACAAAAAAAAATTACTAATTTAAAGAACAAAAAGATAATAAATATGTTAAACATTTTATGGTCTAATTATTACCGATAATTTTATTATCTACTTAATTCAAATCATTTTGTCATGAATACAATTAAATTATCAATTGTATTCCATCCATATATTATTTTTTTATATATTTTAATGATTTATTTTTTTTAAATCATAGATTTAAACAGTAGATAGCTATAATTATTTAATTTTAAATATTAAAGATACAAGTGAATATTAATTATGGAAGTACAACGTAATTTTTTTATTTTTGCTTTTTTATTTGTTTCTTTTTTGCTTTGGCAAGCATGGCAAAGTCAATCATTTCCAAGAAACAAAATGAATGAAAAAACAGAAAAAATTTTTCATTTAACTGGTACAAATAAAAATAAAAAACAAATTTTTCTTAAAAATAATGTAGTTAGTTTATTAGTAAATATGTATGGAGGTGATATAGAAGAAGCAAATTTACTTGCATATAAAGAGACATTATATTCATCTCATCCTTTTAAACTTCTTGAAACTACACCTGATTTTATTTATCAGGCACAAAGTGGTTTAATTGGTAAAAATGGTCCAGATAGTTCAATATATAATACTAGACCATTATATTCTTCTAATAAAAAATTTTTCGAACTAAAAGAAGGTCAAAAAGAACTACGTGTTCCAATAAAATGGAGTGATAAAAACGGTGTAACTTATACAAAAATTTTCATTCTCAAACCCGATAGATACGACATTGAAGTAGAATATGATATTTGTAATTTGAGTAAAGATAGATTAGAAATGAATATGTTTGGCCAAATTAAACAAACAATCAAGTTACCTAAAAATCGTGATATTTATAGTGGTAATTTTGCTCTTCAAACATTTCGTGGTGCTGCTTATTCTAGTACTACTAATAAATATGAAAAATATAAATTCGATACAATTTCTAACAATAAAAACTTAAACGTTATTACAGAAAAAGGATGGATTGCAATGTTACAGCAATATTTTGCTGTTGCTTGGATTCCTGATAATTTAGGTCAAAATACAATATATACTTCTAGTTTAGATAACGGTGTTGTAGCAATTGGTTATAAGTCATCTTCTATTAATATTTTACCAAATTCTAGAACTTTGATAAAATCAAAATTATGGGTTGGTCCTGAAATACAAAAAGAAATGAAATTAGTAGCTCCAAATTTAGATTTAACAGTCGATTATGGTTGGCTCTGGTTTTTATCTCAACCGTTGTTTAAATTATTAACTATTATAAATAGTATTATAAATAACTGGGGTTTTTCTATTATTTTAATTACTTTTATTATGAAAATAATAACTTATCCTCTGACAAAATCACAATATGTTTCAATGTCAAAAATACGTGCATTACAACCCAAAATTAAAGAAATAAAAGAAGCGTTTTCAGATAACAAACAACGAATTAGTCAAGAAATGATTATTTTATATAAAAAAGAAAAAATAAATCCTTTAGGTGGATTTTTACCTGTTTTTATTCAAATGCCAGTTTTCTTATCTCTTTATTATATGCTGATAGGTTCTGTTGAATTACGTCATGCTCCTTTTGTATTATGGATTAAAGATTTATCTAGTCAGGATCCATTTTATGTATTGCCTATAATAATGGGTTTGACGATGTTTTTTATTCAAAAAACATCATCTAATAATATTTCTGATCCTATTCAAAAAAAGATTATGAATTTTATGCCTGTTATTTTTACAGTGTTTTTTTTATGGTTTCCTTCAGGATTAGTTTTGTATTACATTGTTAGTAATTTAGTCACTATTATACAACAAAAGTTTATTTTTTCTAATTTTAAAAGCAATTAGTTTCATAAGATTAATATTTCAAAAATTGAAAAATAAATAATTAAGTTTTAAACTCGTAACATTTATAATGTAAGAAAATATTTTATGATTCATATTGAAACAATTGTTGCACCAGTTACTTCTCCAGGAAAAAGTGCAGTTAGCATTTTGAGAATTTCTGGTTCTCAAACGAAAATAGTTGCTAAAAAAGTTTTGGGTTCAATTCCCAAAGCAAGATTTGCTACTTATTCAAAATTTTTAGGTAAAAATTCTGTAGTATTAGATCAAGGTATATCTTTATGGTTTCCTGCTCCTTTTTCATTTACAGGAGAAGATGTATTAGAATTACAAGGGCATGGTAGTCCTTTAATAATGGACTTATTAATCAAAAGAATTACTTCTATTGAAAACGTAAGAATGGCTAAACCAGGAGAATTTTCTGAACGTGCTTTTTTAAATGGGAAAATAGATTTAATTCAAGCTGAGGCTATAGATGATTTAATTAATTCAGAAACAGAATCATCTATTCGTGCATCATTACATTCTTTGCAAGGAGATTTTTCTTCTCATATTAAACAGTTAATATCTACAGTGATTGAATTTCGTACTAATATAGAATCTAGTATAGATTTTTCAGAAGAAGAAATTGATATTGATTTAAAAAGTTTAATATATATAAAACTAAAAGAGCTAGAAGAAAAATTTATAAAAACAAAAAAAGTAATTTCAGAAGGAAGTTTATTAAAAGAAGGAAAAAAAATAGTAATTGCAGGTCCTCCTAATGCTGGAAAATCAAGTTTATTAAATGCTTTATCACACTCTAATAGAGCGATAGTAACTAAAATTCCAGGAACTACACGAGATCTTCTATATGAAAATATTTCTATAAATGGTATTTCATGTCAATTAATTGATACGGCTGGTTTACGTGATACAAAAAACGAAATAGAACGTATTGGAATTTTTCGTGCTTGGGAAGTAATTAAGAAAGCAGATCATGTTCTTTTTGTGATTGATAAAACAACTAAACAATCAGAACAAAAGAAAATATGTAATGAATTTATCCAAAATATTTCTGTTAATAATATTCAAATTACTTTTATTTTAAATAAAAATGATTTAGTACAAGATAAATTTAACACAGAAAAGATAGAGTCTTTATTATTTATTAATATTTCAGCTCGAACTGGTCAAGGTATTGATAAATTACGTAAACATATTGTAAAAATAGCAAAAAATGAAAATAAAGAGGGTGTTTTCATTGCTCGTAGGCGTCATATTAATCAGATTAATTTAGCGTATAATGAATTTTTAATGGCTAAAAAAAAATGGATAATATCTAAAAATATTGAATTATTAGCTGAATCACTAAGATTAATAAATAGATTTTTGGGAGAAATAACTGGTCGATTTACTTCTAACGATTTATTAAAACGTATTTTTTCTAGTTTTTGTATCGGAAAATAATGTTTAATACTTTTGCTTTAATATGCCCGGAGGCGGAATTGAACCACCGACACGGGGATTTTCAGTCCCCTGCTCTACCGACTGAGCTATCCGGGCTTTTTTTATATTAAATCATCAAATATAAAACGTTGTCAATGTTTTTTTATTTTTATAAAATTACTTAATAATTTGACATTTTATATTTTTGAATACTTTATTTCTATCAAATTAATAAAGTTAAAATATCTTAATAAAAAAATAAAAAAATAAATTTTACCCTTGAAAGTTTTGACAAAGAACCCTATATTTAAAGTAAGCGAACATATTAGATTATTAAAAAATAATTTTAAAAATAATAAAATAAGATTACTCACAGGAGTATTATCATATGAAAATTCGTCCGTTGCATGATCGTGTGCTCGTTAAACGTCAAGAAGTAGAATCTAAATCTGCAGGCGGTATTGTGCTCACAGGTTCTGCTGCAGGAAAATCTACTCGAGGCACAGTAACTGCTATTGGTAAAGGTCGTGTTTTAGACAATGGGCAGATTAAACCATTAGATGTGAAAGTAGGTGATACTGTTATTTTTAATGAAGGTTATGGTGCAAAAACAGAAAAAATTAATAATGAAGAGTTATTAATTTTAACTGAAAGTGACATTTTAGCAATTGTTGAATAGTAAACTATATGCTATATCCATTTAAAAATTTATTTAAGGGAATGTCAAATGGCCGCTAAAGATGTAAAATTTGGTAATGAAGCCCGAATTAAAATGCTTCGTGGAGTTAATGTATTAGCAGATGCAGTAAAAGTAACTTTAGGTCCAAAAGGTAGAAATGTTGTTTTAGATAAATCTTTTGGCGCACCTAGTATTACTAAAGATGGTGTATCAGTAGCTCGTGAAATCGAATTAGAAGATAAATTCGAAAACATGGGAGCACAAATGGTAAAAGAAGTTGCATCAAAAGCTAATGATGCAGCAGGTGACGGTACTACTACAGCAACATTATTAGCACAATCTATAGTTAATGAAGGTTTAAAAGCAGTTGCTGCTGGTATGAATCCTATGGATTTAAAACGTGGAATCGATAAAGCTGTTATTAGTGCTGTAGAAGAATTAAAAAATTTATCTGTACCATGTTCAGATTCTAAAGCTATAACTCAAGTTGGAACTATTTCTGCCAATGCAGATGAAAAAGTTGGTGCTTTAATTGCAGAAGCAATGGAAAAAGTTGGTAACGATGGAGTTATTACAGTAGAAGAAGGCACTGGTCTACAAAATGAACTAGAAGTCGTTAAAGGTATGCAGTTTGATCGAGGTTATTTATCTCCTTATTTTATTAATAAACCCGAAACTGGAATTGTAGAATTAGAAAATCCATATATTTTAATGGCTGATAAGAAAATATCTAACGTTCGAGAAATGTTACCAATATTAGAATCTGTCGCAAAATCAGGAAAACCTCTATTAATTATTTCAGAAGATTTAGAAGGTGAGGCTTTAGCTACTTTAGTTGTTAATTCCATGAGAGGTATTGTAAAAGTAGCAGCAGTAAAAGCCCCAGGATTTGGAGATCGTCGTAAAGCTATGTTACAAGATATTTCTATTCTTACTGGCGGTTCTGTGATTTCTGAAGAATTAGCTATGGAATTAGAAAAATCTACTCTAGAAGATTTAGGTCAAGCAAAACGTGTTGTTATTAGTAAAGATACTACGACAATTATTGGTGGTGTTGGAGAAAAACACACAATCCAAAGTCGCATTAGTCAAATTCGTCAAGAGATTCAAGAAGCTACTTCTGATTATGATAAAGAAAAACTAAATGAACGTTTAGCTAAATTATCAGGAGGAGTTGCAGTACTTAAAGTAGGAGCAGCTACTGAAGTAGAAATGAAAGAAAAGAAAGCTCGTGTTGAAGATGCATTACATGCAACTCGTGCAGCTGTTGAAGAAGGTGTAGTTGCTGGTGGTGGTGTTGCATTAGTACGAGTGGCTGGAAAAATATCTAATTTACGTGGTCAAAATGAAGATCAAAATGTAGGTATTCGAGTTGCTTTGCGCGCGATGGAAGCTCCGTTACGTCAAATTGTTTCTAATTCAGGAGAAGAACCTTCTGTGGTTACTAATAACGTAAAAGATGGAAAAGGTAACTATGGTTACAATGCAGCGACTGATGAATATGGTGACATGATAGACTTCGGTATATTAGATCCTACAAAAGTTACACGTTCGGCTTTACAATATGCTGCTTCTGTTGCTGGTTTAATGATCACAACAGAATGTATGGTTACTGACTTACCAAAAGAAGATAAATCTTCTGATTCCAATTCTTCTCCAGCAGGAGGAATGGGTGGTATGGGCGGAATGATGTAATATAATTTTTTTGATTTAAGTAATATAATATTAATTTAAAAATATCTTTCCTCAGATTTTATTATTCTGAGGAAAGCTTTTATTTTTTAATTAATAAATTAGTTATATAATAATTGATTTGCTATTTTGAGAACCAGTATCTTGCACTAACCTAGGTATTAAATAACCAGATATCATTTTAATTAAACTCTTCATAATAGATTTAGCTTTTTTAGAAGAAACTGAAAAATGCATCGTACCTTTCACTGTATCTAAAATATGTAGATAATATGGAAGAATATTATTATCACACAAAAGATTGCTTAATTCTGCTAGAATTATAGGATCATCATTGATATTTTTTAATAAAACACTTTGATTAAGCATAATAACACCAGATTCTTTTAATTTTAATAAACTATTGCTTAAATTTTTGTTTATTTCTTGTGGATGGTTAATATGAGTGACGATAATAATTTTTAGAGAAGATTGAATAAATATTTCACAAAGATTAGATGTGATACGATTAGGTATTACAATTGGCAATCTAGTATGAATTCTTAATCTTTTTATATGATTAATTTTAGATAATGATGTAATAAGCCATAATAATTCATGATCTTTTGCTATTAATGGATCTCCACCTGAAAAAATAACTTCATTTAAATTTTTATTTTTTTGAATATATTCAAGTGATTTAATCCAGTTAATTTTGCTTCCTTGATTTTTTTCATATGGGAAATATTTTCTAAAACAATATCTACAATGAATAGCACAATTTGTTTTAACAAATAATAATACTCGATCTTTGTATTTATGTAGTAGTCCTGGTAAAATAATATGTTTTTTTTCTTTTATAGGATCTTTAACATATTTTGGAGAATTTAAAAATTCTCGATTATTTATAATTACTTGTAATAATAATGGATCTTGTGGATCATTTTTTTTCATTCTTGAGACAAAAGAATGTGGTACACGAAATGGAAAAAGTGTATTAAATTTAGATGTATAATATTGAGGATGATTTTCTAAATTTAAAATTTTTAATAATTCTTTTGGTTCAGTTATAGAGTTAGATAATTCATACAACCATTTATCTTTTTTTCTATATAGAGTATCGATTCTTGTTAATTTCATATATTTTATAGCAATAGAGGTTTATATGAGAGTATATCACAGCAATAATTTTCGTTCAGGTTGTAAAATTATATTTGAAAATGAACCTTATTTAATAGAATCTAGTGAATTTGTTAAACCTGGAAAAGGTCAAGCTTTTGTGCGTGTCAAATTAAGAAAATTATTAACAAGACAACTTATAGAAAAAACCTTTAAATCTACAGATTATTTAGAAATAGCTGATGTCATAGAACACACATTATGTTATTTATATAATGATGGTTTTTTTTGGTATTTTATTAATAATAATACTTTTGAAGAATTATCAGTAGAAAAAAAAATTATTGGTATCCAGAAGAAATGGTTATTAGAACAGGATACGTGTATTGTGACACTATGGAATAATAAACCAATTTTAGTAACACCTAATACTTTTGTAGAAATTAAAGTTATAGAAACAGATGCAACTTTAAAAGGTGATACTATTAATACTGGTGTAACTAAACTAGCTATCTTAAGTACAGGTGCGATTGTAAGAGTGCCTTTATTTATTCAAGTTGGCTCATTAATTAAAGTAGATACACGATCTGGTGAATATGTCTCTAGAATTAAATAAAATATTTTAGTAGATTTAATATTCATTACCTTTTACATATTGTCTATAACTATCCCATTCAAAAGTTAACCATAAACTATTACCTAAGCGCATTCTGTCAATAACTCTTTCTCCTAATAATGTTTTCATTCCTTTATGATCTAAATTAGATAACATTCCAGTCGATCGTTTAGATGATGACCGCCTATCAACAATTTGATTAATAATTACTTTCTCATAACGGGATTCAGTTTGCATACCAATTTCATCAATCATTAATAAATCAACACTGCTTAGATTATGTAATAAATTTTCTTCAGTAATATTACTAGTACCACTGAAGGTTCCTTTCATATTTGACATTAAATCAGCTACTGTTACAATTAGAATACTTTTCCCATGTAAAATTAAGTAGTTACCTATAGCCGATGCTAAATGATTTTTACCTGTTCCTGGTTTTCCTGAAAAGATAAAGCTTGCAATATTTTTATGAAATTCTTCTGCATATCTTTTTGATGCTTGGAGTACTTTTCTCTGACCATCATGTTCAATTTTATAATTGTCAAATGAACAATTCATATATAATTCTCGTATTCCTGATCTTCCTAATACACGTTGCATTTTCATTGCTTTATTTTCACGTAATATAGATTCAGAAGATAATCTACCTTGTTCTTGATTCCAAGCCAATAGACCTTCGTCACTATCAAATTTTGGTTTAATATGATTCGGCATAAGACGTTGAAGTCGTTTAAAAAATTCAGTATAAAATGTCATTATTTACCTCTAAATCCACTGGGTATAGTTTGATCTGGTGTTGGAATATAGGTAATATCTCTTCTTTTTTTTGAAAATTGATCAGTAAGAGATCTACTTTTTTGTAAACTTCTAGCAAGTTTTTGTTGCCATTGTATATGGTAAAAGAAACAGCCTTCGGCTTGCCAGTAAGAGATGAAGCAAGCTAGTTCTGATTCTAATACTTCTTTATCTAATATAATCCCCCATAAAGCTGCTTGACGAATAAAATCTTTATCAGGAGTCCATTTGGGATGCATTGAAAATTTCTTATTTATATTTTCTTTTTCTGAATGTGTATAGACCGAATTATATTCTATATCAAATATTTTTTTTAAAAAATCAGGATTTATTGCATAAAATATAGTAGTATCATTTTGTAAAACTGCTATAGCTTTATTATCAAATTCTTTTAATATTTTAATGGGATTTTTACAAAATAAATCAAGAGTTATATTTTTAGAAACAAGAATTTTCATAAATACTTTACCTTTTTTAAATTTTAAAAATTTTATGTATCAAAAATATAAAGAGAATATTCTATTTGACTTGTAACTTTTTTTTTATATAAAATCCAATTTTTTGGCATTTTTAATACTTGCTGCTTTTCTTTTTCTATATAAATTAAAGAATCTTTTTTAATCCATTTTTTATTTTCTAGCAAAAACACAGTTTTTTTAATTAGTTCTTGATAATAAGGTGGATCAATAAAGATTATATCATATGGTTTTCCAGTTTTTCTTAACCAATGCAAAGTGTTAGTATGTATTAGTTCTAAATTAGATATATTTAATTCTTTAATATTTTTTTTTAGTTTAAAGATTGTTTTTTTTTCTATTTCTAATAGGGTTAAAAACCCAGCATTCCGAGATATAGCTTCTAATCCTAGTGCTCCGCTACCAGCAAAACAATCTAGACACCGTGAGTTTTTAATATATTTTGATAACCATTCAAATAGTGTTTCTCTTATACGACTCGTAGTAGGACGTAATCTCTGATTATTGTTAAAAGATATTTTTCTTCCCTTTAATTTTCCAGCAATAATATAAATTCTACCATTTTTTTTCAAAAAACAATTGTTCATTTTATTAGATTATTTCTGTTAGTGATATAATTTATTTTATTATTAATTATAATTCAAATAAAGATTTTATTTTTAAACTTTTTAAAAAATGTAAAATACATAAAAAAATTATTAGTTATAAGAAAGGTAAATAAAATGAAAGATGAAAAAGAAAATGGTTTTTTTTCTTGGTTAGGTTCTAAAATAAAAAAAAATAAAGAAAAAATAGAAAAAAAAAATGATTGTGTATCTAGTCATACGTCAGCAAATAAAGATAAAAAATATATTGATGCTAATAAAAAAATAAATATTAAACAAAATATTTTCACTGAAAAACAGGATATTACAGATGTCAAAATAGAACAAATTAGTGATAACTATGATAATTTAGATAAAATTCAGAATAAAAAAATAAATTTTTTTATACGTTTAAAAAAAAGTTTAAAGAAAACAAAAAAATTTTTAGGAGAAGGACTTGCTAATATTTTTTTATCAAAAAAAGTTGATGATATTCTTTTTAAAGAGTTAGAAGAAAAAATGTTATTAGCTGATATTGGAATTAATACGACTAATCAGATTATTAGCAATTTAATTCAAGATACAAATCGTCAGGATTTAAAGAATTCTGAAAAAGTTTATGCTTTATTAAAAAAAAATATGTATGGTATTTTAAAAAAAGTAGAAAAACCTTTACAAATATCTAATAATATGCCTTTTATAATCTTAGTAGTAGGAGTAAATGGTACAGGAAAAACAACAACAGTTGCTAAATTGGCGCAAAAATACAAATTAGAAGGAAAATCTGTTTTTTTAGCTGCTGCAGATACATTTAGAGCAGCAGGAATAGAACAATTACAAACACTAGGTAAATTAAATAATATACCAGTAATATCACAGCGATCTGGTTCTGATCCAGCAGCTTTAGTCTTTGATGCCGTACAATCAGCAAAATCAAAAAAGATAGATGTTTTAATTATCGATACAGCAGGACGATTACATAATAAATTACATTTAATAGAAGAATTAAAAAAAATAGTTAGAGTGATAAAAAAAATAGATCCGTTAGCACCACATGAAAAAATATTAATCGTTGATGCTTGCAATGGACAGAACACAATACAACAGACAGAAATATTTCATAGAGCATTAGATTTAACAGGAATAATAATTACAAAATTAGATGGAACGGCTAAAGGAGGCGTAATTTTTGCATTATCTGATCAATTTAAAATTCCTATTCGTTATATTGGAATTGGTGAAAAAATACAAGATTTAGGTACTTTTAATAGTCAAGAATTTATAAAAGCGCTATTTAATTGAAAAAAATATTTTTGAGATAAAATATATTTTTTCGTTTATGATCAATAAATAAATTAGTAGAAATCTTTGATTTATATTTATAATTCAAGTATGATTAATATGTCCCACATATTCATAATTCAGTAAATATAATTCGTTGATGCGGGAATGCACATGATTAATAAAGTACAGATTTTATCTGTAACACTACCAGGTAATTTAGATGCTTATATTAGAATAGCTAATTTATGGCCGATGTTATCAATTGAAGAAGAAAAATCACTTACTCAACGCCTACGTTATAATAGCGATTTAGATGCCGCTAAAAAATTAATTTTATCCCATCTCCGTTTTGTCATTCATATTTCACGCAACTATTCAGGATACGGTTTACCGCAAGCAGATCTAATACAGGAAGGTAATATAGGATTAATGAAAGCAGTAAGGAGATTTAATCCAGAAATAGGAGTACGTTTAGTCTCTTTTGCTGTTCATTGGATTAAATCTGAAATACATGAATATGTTTTACGAAATTGGCGTATTGTCAAAGTAGCAACTACAAAATCCCAAAGAAAACTATTTTTTAATTTAAGAAAAACAAAGAAAAGATTAGGCTGGTTCAATGAAGAAGAAATTAAAATAGTGGCTAAAGAATTGGGTGTTAGTAGTAAAGATGTTAGAGAAATGGAATCTCGTATGGCAGCTCAAGATGTGACTTTTAATCCATTACCAGAAGAAGATTTTGTCGACGGAAAAAATAATAATACAATACAATATTTACAAGATAAAACATCTAATTTTGCTTGTAGAGTAGAAAAAGATAATTGGGAAGAACATGCTACAAATAAACTCAGTAATGCATTATTAGGACTTGATAAACGTAGTCGAGATATTATTTATGCTCGTTGGTTAGATAAAAACCAAAAAAATACATTACAAACAATAGCAAATAATTATGGCATTTCTGCAGAACGTGTTAGACAATTAGAAAAAAATGCCATGAAAAAGTTGAGAATAGCTATAGAAGCTTAGTAGGATATATTAAATTTAATTATTCAATACTTTTAAAAGAAATTTTTATATAGAGTATGAGAGTAAGTTTTAAAAAATTGAAAACTCATACTCTTTTGAAAAAAAATAAAATTTTTTTATTTCTATAGATCAAAATAAGAATAAAATAGAATTTTATTCTACTGTTACTGATTTAGCTAAATGTCTTGGTTGATCAATGTTTTTTCCTTTATTTAATGCAATATAATAAGCAAGTAATTGTAATGGGACTATATAAAAAATAGGTGCTATTAATTCTTCAATATAAGGCAGTTTTACAAGATGTATATTTTTTTCAACATTAAATTCTTGATCTGAAAAAATATAAATTACACCTTCTCTTGAATATATTTCTTTTATGTTTTTCTTTATTTTTTCTAAAAGTGAATTTTTTGGTGCAATGATAATAACCGGTATATTTTTATCAATTAAAGCCAGTGGACCATGTTTAAGTTCTCCAGCTGCATATGCTTCAGCATGAATATAAGAAATCTCTTTTAGTTTTAAAGCTCCTTCCATTGCGATTGGATATTGTTCACCTCTCCCTAAAAACAATATGTTTTTTTTATTAGATAATTTCTTGGCTATATTTTTAATTAATTCATTTTTTTTTAAAACTTCTTCTATTCTCTGAGGTAAAATATGTAATGTTTCTATAATTTTTTCTGCTATTTTATTTTCTTTTTTAAAATGTGCTATTTGAGCAACAAGCATGAGTAAAACAGTTAATTGAGTAGTAAAAGATTTTGTTGAAGCTACTCCTATTTCTATTCCAGCTCGAGTTAATATATAACTATCAGATTCTTTAACAAGAGAGGATCCTTCCATATTACATATAGTTAAATTTCCTAAATATCCAAATTTTTTAGAGTATCTCAATGCTGATAATGTATCAGCAGTTTCACCTGATTGCGATAAAGTGATTAAAAAACTTTTTTTTCTTATTGCTATTTTTCTAGAAGAAAATTCAGAAGCTATCTCAACGTCACAAGGAATCTTAGCGAATGCTTCAAACCAATATCTAGAAACCATAGCTGCATGATATGAAGTACCACAGGCGACCATTTGAATATGTTCTGCATAATAAAGAAGATTTTTTTTCTTGAATTGTAATTCTGAAAAATATATTGTATTATTTTTTTGTACACGATTTTTTAAAGTATTTCGAATTGATGCTGGTTGTTCATAGATTTCTTTTTCCATATAATAAGAGTATTTTCCCTTCTTTATTGATTTATATTTTATATTAGATATAGTTTCTTTTCTTTTAATTTTAAAATTTTTTTTATTAAAAATATTAATTTCTTTTTTTTTAATAATAGCAATATCACCTTCTTCTAAGTATATAAAACGTTTTGTCAAATTTAATAATGCAATTTGATCAGATGCTATAAAATTTTCTTCTATTCCTAATCCTATTACTAATGGACTACCAGATCTAGCTGCTATTAATCGTGTTGGATTATTTTTATCTATTACTACCATACTATAGTTTCCATATAACTGTTTTATACTATTTTGTATAACTTGTTCAATAGATTCTTTTTTTTTGTTTTGTTCCCAATGTAATAGATGTGCAATTGCTTCTGTATCAGTATCAGAATAAAATATATATCCTTTTTTTTGTAAAAAAATGCGTAATACCGAATAATTTTCGATAGTTCCATTATGAACCACAATAATATTTTTAGAAACATGTGGATGAGTGTTTGCTTTTGAAATTTTGCCATGAGTAGCCCATCTAGTGTGAGCAACACCAATGTGACCTAATATTTTTTTTTTCTGTATTTTTCTAATAAGTTCATCTACTTTTCCGATACATCGAATTCTTACCATATTATTGTCATGATCAATTATAGCTAATCCTGAAGAATCATATCCTCGATATTCTAATTTTTTAATACCATCAATAAGAATATTCATAATATTACGTTGTGTTATTGCAGCAAAAATGCCACACATATATTGATACCTTTTTAGTTTTTTATTAAAATAATTATATTTATAAAAAAATATAATAATTATTTTTAATTTAATTTACGAGGACGGATCCAATTTTTCTTATATTTTTGTTTTTTAGTGTTATAAACTAAACAAGGTGTATCAACATCTTTCATTAAAGTAGTACCAGCTGCAATAGTTGTATTTGCAGTAATTTTAATAGGTGCAATTAATTCTGTATTCGAACCAACTAAAACGTTATCACCAATAATAGTTTTTAATTTGTTTATTCCATCATAATTACATGTAATACTACCAGCTCCTATATTAACTTGAGAACCAATTTCAGAATTTCCTAGATAACTCAAATGTTTTACTTTTGATTTTTTTTGTATAATAGTGTCTTTTGTTTCTACGAAATTACCTATTTGTACATTTTTATCTAAACAAGTATTTTTTCTTAAATGAGCAAAAGGACCTATAATGCAATTTTTACCTATCTTGGTATTTTCTATAATAGTATATGGTTCAATAATTGTATTACTATCAATAATGGTATTTTTGATAATACATCCAACACCAATTTTGATATTATCACCTAAAATAATATTTCCTTCGAAAACAACACCAGTATCTATTTCAATATTTTTTCCATGTTTTAATGTTCCTCTTAGAATAAAATGAGAAGAATCTTTTAATGTAACTCCAGATATTAATAATTTTTCAATTTGTTTTTTTTGAATAATTTCTTCTAAAATAGATAATTGTAATTTATTGTTTATACCAAATATTTCTTCTTCTTTCAAAGGTTGTATTGTTTGAATTGAACTACCTTCATCATATGCTAAAGCAATAATATCAGTGGCATAAAATTCTTTTTTTTTGTTTTTATTATTAATTTGTCCTAACCATCTTTTTAAATCTTTCCCATTAGCTATAAAAATGCCAGAATATATTTCCTTTATTTTTTTTTCTTTGTCGTTTGCATCTTGTTCTTCTACTATACTAATAACATGACCTTTTTTTCTTAAAACACGTCCATATCCATCAGGATTTTTTACTTTCATAGTTAATAAACTAATAGTTGATTTTTTTTTAGATTTTTCTAGTTTTTTGATTGATTCAACTGAAACTAATGGTACATCTCCATATAAAACTAGTATATTTTCATTATCAGAAAATTTTTTTGAAGCTAAAAGTATAGCTTGTCCTGTTCCTTCTGGTTTTTCTTGTATCACCCATGTAATTGGAATTTCAGGAATATTAGATAATATAATTTCTTTTTCTGAATTATAAACTAATATGATTTTTTTAGGTTGGATAGATCGTGCTGTACTTACTATACGGTCTAAAATTGTTTGACCTCCTAAAAAATGTAATACTTTAGGATAATTAGATTCCATTCTAGTTCCTTTTCCAGCTGCTAGAATTACTACACTGATTTCTTTTTTTAACATAGAAAGCCTTTTTTTATAAAATTTTTAATAACATATTCATATTAATAAAAATATTTTTAAATTAAGTAAAAGTAATTATTAATTATATTTGATAAGTGATTTTTTTAGATATGTATATTATAGTATATGTTTATACAATGTATTTTTTTATAATAAAATATATTATATTTTCTTATAGGGTTATTTTATGCATCAAATTATTTCAGTAGATTTAGATGGTACTTTACTTTCTCCAGAGAATCAAATTACGGAATATACTAAGAAAACGATTCAGCTATTAGAAAAAAAATTTTATTTTATTCTTGCTTCAGGTCGTCATCATATAGATGTTTTACAGATTAGAGATATTTTAAATATCCAATCCTTTATGATTACTTCTAATGGTGCTAAAGTTTATAATTTAAATAATGAGTTGATATTTAGTAGTGATTTAGATGAAGATATTTCTTTAAAACTTTGTAATATAGTGTATTCAGATCAAGACATTATTACTCAAGTATATCAAAATAATCGATGGTATATAAATAACAACAAAATAGAGAATAACTTTTGTCCTGCTTTAACGAATTTAAAATACCAATATTTTGATTTAGACAATTTTAAATTTACTAATATTAGTAAGATTTTTTTTACAAGTAAAAATTATAAAAAATTATACAATATTGAGAAAAAAATTATTAATTGTTGGAGTGATAAAGTTAATATTAGTTTTTCAGTTTTAGGTTGTCTGGAAGTTATATCTAGAAAAACTTCAAAAGGTCATGGATTAAAATTAATATCTAATTTAATGGGTATTCCTTTAGATCATTTTATTTCTTTTGGAGATGGTATGAACGATGAAGATATGCTGCGTATTTCCGGAAAAGCCTATATTATGAAAAATGCAGATACACGATTAAAAGCTGCATTACCAAAACTAGAAGTAATTGAAAGTAATAATAATAATGGAGTTGCAAGATGTTTAAACAGAATGTTTATCAAAAATAATAATATACTAAAAAAATATAGAAAATAATTTTATATTGTTCAGATAATATAATATTCAAGTATTTCAAAAATATTTTGATTATAATACATTACGAATAAATTTTAGATTAGTGCAAGCATGTAAGCGTATCGAACTAATGAAATTTTTTATCACTAACTCTTTTTGTTCACCGTTACGTGTAGCAGCATATAATCTTCCCCATATACCATTTCCTATTTTTTTTGTTACGATTAAACCTTGATGTTCAAAATTATCTACTACCCAATGAGGTAGTGCTGCAATTCCCATTTGAGCTGATACCATTTGAATTAAAAGTAAGGTATTATTTACATTTTTAAAAATAGGTATAATACCAGCAGGTTGTAAAAAATGTTTCCATATATCTAGTCTATGTCTTTCAATAGGATAAGTCATTAATATTTCAGACGCAAGATCTTCAGGAACGATATTATTTTTCTTTAAGACTAAAGGATGGTGAGGAGATAAAACTAGACGTACTTCAAAATCAAACATTGGAACGTAAAATAAATTACTTCTAGGAAGTACTTCAGAAGTCAGTACGACATCTAATCTGCCTTGTTGTAGGAAAGGTTGAGGAGTAAATGTCATGTCTGAATAGAAATCTACTTCTACTTTCGGCCATTTTTTTTGGAAAATTTTTAATGCTGGCGTAAGCCACTGAATACAACTATGACATTCAATAGCTAATCGAATAATCATATGATGTGAATCCGTACATTTTTGTATTGCATGATGTATTTTAGGTAATATTTCTTCAGATAGTTGAAGTAAAATTTTACCTTGAATTGTAAATTTTATAGGATTACTTTTTCTAAGGAATAATTTAAATCCTAATTTTTTTTCTAATTCATTACACTGATGCGATATTGCAGATTGTGTTTGATGAAGTTGAATTGCAGCTGCACTTAATGAGCCATTATTTTTCAATGCTTGCAGTGTTCGAAGATGTTTAATTTCAATCATGAGATTCCTTCATATTGAGAATTAACTATTTACGCTTGCTAATTTTCTTTAATACTAGAATTATAGATTATCTATTTTAAATAAATCAATTATAAATTCTTGATTAAATAATAATGTAATAACAAACAATAGGATATATAAAATGGCAATTTTAAATCATACTCTCGGATTTCCAAGAATAGGTTTGAATCGTGAATTAAAAAAAGCTCAAGAAGATTATTGGTCTGGTAATATTTTACTTCAAGATTTATTATCAGTAGGTTATGAAATCAGAAAAAAAAATTGGAAACAACAAAAAGAATCTGGAATTAATTATATACCTGTTGGTGATTTTTCTTGGTATGACCATGTTTTAAGTACTAGTATGATGTTAGGAAATATTCCAGAAAGACATAATATTGGAAAGTCTATTGATTTAGATTGCTTATTTAGAGTCGCACGAGGTTTTGCTCCTGATGTTGCTGCATCAGAAATGACCAAATGGTTTAATACTAATTATCATTACATTGTTCCTGAATTTAATAAAGATAGAAGGTTAAAATTTTCTTGGAAACAAATTTTAGATGAAGTAGATGAAGCATTATTATTAGGTTATAAGGTAAAACCTATATTGTTGGGTCCAATTACGTATCTTTGGCTTGGAAAAGTAAAAGGAGAATATTTTGATCGTTTAGATCTTTTAAAAAATATCCTTCCAATATATCAAGAAGTTTTAAAAGAATTATCACAACGAGATATTGAATTCGTTCAAATTGATGAGCCTGCTTTAGTTTTAGAATTACCTAAAAAATGGCAAGAAGCTTATTCTTATGCTTATAAAAAGTTAAATGGTACAACAAAACTATTATTAACGACTTATTTTGATAGTATTGAACATAATATAGATTTTATTCGTGTTTTGCCAGTTCAAGGCATTCATATTGATTTAGTTTTTGGAAAATATAATATAATTGATTTTAATTCTAAACTACCATCAGAATGGATCTTATCTTTAGGTGTTATTAATGGTCGTAATGTTTGGAAAGCTGATCTTGTAAAGTGGTTTGAAGCTGTTTCACAAATTTCTAAAAAGCGTAAAAATCTTTTAATTGGTTCTTCATGCTCTCTTTTACATACACCAGTTGATTTAAAAACAGAAGAAAATTTAGACGAAGAAGTTAAACAATGGTTTTCATTTGCTGTACAAAAATGTACAGAATTATCATTATTATCAAATGCTTTAAATAATCATTATATTGATGATATTACAAAATGGAGTAAACCTATTTATCAACGCAGTTTTTCTAAAAGAGTACATAAAATAGAAGTAGAAAATCGTTTGTCTAGTATTTCAACTAATGAATTTCAACGTATGAATTCTTATGATGTACGTGCTATAGAACAAAATAAAAAGTTTAATTTACCTGTTTTGCCAACAACTACTATTGGATCTTTTCCTCAAACTATTGCAATAAGAAAATTACGACGTGATTTTAAATTAGGATTAATTAATAAAGAAAAATATTCTGAAAATATTAAGAAACATATTAAAAAAGTGATTAGAACACAAGAAGAATTAGATCTAGATGTTTTAGTACATGGAGAAGCTGAAAGAAATGATATGGTAGAATATTTTGGTGAACATTTAGATGGATTTGTTTTTACAGATAATGGATGGGTACAAAGCTATGGTTCACGCTGTGTTAAACCTCCTGTTATTATTGGTGATATTAGTCGCTCAAAACCAATTACTGTAGAATGGTCTAAATATGCTCAATCTTTAACAAAAAAACCAGTTAAAGGTATGTTGACTGGTCCAGTTACTATTTTATTTTGGTCTTTTCCTAGAGAAGATGTAGAACTAAAAAAAATTGCTATGCAAATTGCTTTAGCTTTACATGACGAAGTAATAGCTTTAGAAAAAGAAAAAATAGAAATTATTCAAATTGATGAACCCGCATTACGAGAAGGTTTGCCTCTACGTAAAAGTTTTTGGTCTGAGTATTTATCTTGGGCAGTGAATGCTTTTCGTTTGAGTGCATCAGGTGTAAAAAACACCACACAGATTCATACACATATGTGTTACTGTGAGTTTAATGATATTATGAATTCTATTGCTTTATTAGATGCTGATGTGATTACAATTGAAACAGCTCGTTCAGATATGGAATTATTAGAAGCATTTAGACAATTTCAGTATCCTAATGAAGTAGGTCCTGGTGTATATGATATTCATTCATCTAATATACCTAGTATTGAATCAATCACTAGTTTATTAACTAAAGCTATAAAATGCATCCCTGTTAAACGTCTATGGGTTAATCCTGATTGTGGTTTAAAAACACGTAACTGGGTAGAAACTATGCTAGCATTAAAAAACATGGTTGAAGCTACAAAATTATTAAGAGAAAAAATTAAAAAATAATTATTTTATTCAGATTAATTTATTTTTAAGATTATTATATAAATTAATATTAAATCATCTTTTAGATTGTTTTATGTACATCTAAACGATGATTTAATAATCACAATTTTAGAGCTAATTACAAAATTAAAAAAATAAGAGAATAGAGAATCATAATATATTCTATATATTAATGTTTAAAATGTCGTTGATTAGTAAAAATCATTGCTATATTATAATCATTTGCAGTTTGTATGATTTCTTCATCACGTATAGATCCTCCTGGTTGAACAATACAACTAATCCCAACTGAAGCAGCACTATCAATGCCATCTCTAAATGGGAAAAAAGCATCAGAAGCCATAGTTGCTCCTATGACATTAAAACCTTGATCTTTCACTTTAATATTAGCTAATTTGGTAGAATAGATTCTACTCATTTGACCAGCACCTATTCCTATAGTTACTTGATTACGACCGTACACAATTGCATTAGATTTTACAAATCTAGCTATTTTCCAACAAAAAATAGCGTCTGTTAATTCTTGTTTTGTTGGATTTCTTTTTGTAACAAATTTCCATTTTTTATAATCTATATTATTATAATCATGTTCTTGTATGAGTAATCCATTAGTAATTTTTTTAAAATCTAGTCCTTTTTTAGTTTTTTTTATTTTTCCACTAACTAGTATTCTTATATTTTTTTTTTCTTTTAATATTTTCAACGCTGATGTTTTTATTTCAGGTATAATAATCACTTCTACAAATTGTTTTTTAATGATTTCTTGAGCTGTTTTACTATCTAATACTGAGTTAAAAGCAACTATACCTCCAAATGCTGAAATAGGATCAGCTTGATACGCTAGTAGATAGGATTCTAAAAGACTGTTACTGACTGCAACACCGCAAGGATTATCATGTTTTACAATTACACATGCTGGTTTCGTAAATTCTTTTACACATTCTAATGCTGTATCAGCATCAGATATATTATTATATGATAAACATTTTCCTTGAATTTGATTAGAACTACTAATTGTTCCTGATGTTAATATTTCACTTTCTACATAAAAAGATGCTTTTTGATGTTGATTTTCTCCATATCTTAAATCTTGTTTTTTTATAAAAGAAAAATTTATTTTTTTTGGAAATAAATTATTTTGATTATCGGTTTTAAAAGTATTTTTTTTTGTAAAAAATTGTGAAATAATTTTTTCATAACTAAATGTATATTGGAACGCTTTATCAGCCAAATAGAATCTTTTTTCTATATTCATAGTATTATTATGAATAGAATTTATAATTAATGGAATGTCAGATAAATCTACTACGACTATAACATTTTTATAATTTTTTGCAGCAGCACGGATAAGTGTCGGTCCACCGATATCAATATTATTTATAATATCATCTATATTATTTTCCTTAACAAATTGTTCTTTTTCAAAAGGATAGAAATTTACGATCACCATATCTATTGGAATAATATCATATAATTTCATAATTTCTTGATCTTGATCTTGTCTCCTTAAAATACTAGCCATTAATTTGGGATGTAATGTTTTTACGCGTCCATCCATTATTTCCGGAAATTTAGTATAATCTGAGATTTCTGTAACAGAAATTTTATTTTTTCGTAAAAATTTTGAAGTTCCTCCAGTTGAAAATAGATCAATTTTATTTTTTATTAATGTTTTTGCTATTTCTACAATATTAGCTTTATCTGAAACACTAATTAAAGCGTTTTTTATGACGTTAACAAATGGCATAATAGGTTTGGTCTTTTTAAAAAAATAAATATATTTATAATATAAAATAAAAGTATTCTTGTATGATTGAATTAATGTAAAATTAAGTGTTTTCAAAAACTATACAAGATATAATAATTTTTTTATCAGGGGCAATGTGCCCCCTTTAATACTTCATTGGTAGTTTTTAAAAATCATTTAATTGCATTTTTTAATGTTTTACCGGATGTAAAACTAGGAACTTTAGTAGCGGGAATTTGTATTTCTTTTCCTGTTTGAGGGTTTCGTCCTGTACGAGATGCTCTTAAGTTAACTTTAAAAGTACCAAATCCAACTATTTGTACAGATTCTCCTTGTTTTAAAGATTCTATAATAGTAGATAGTGTTGCTTCTAAAGTAGATTTAGCTTGTATTTTAGATAAATTAGATTTTTTAGAAATGATATTAATTAATTGAGTTTTATTCATTATTTTTCCTTTTTTATTCAAATGAAAAAATTAATAATGTATTTGATATTTTTATAAATTTAGATAGAAACATTTATATGAAAAATATGTTTTTTTATGTCTTTTTTTATATATATTGGATATAAAAGAACATAAAAATAAAGAAAAGCAGATTGAAAAATTATTAACTAAAAAAAATTAATATATAATATGTCTGATAATAATTTAAAAAATACTATATAAATTATAGATATCTTTTAAAAATAAATATTTTTATTTAAAAGTATTAATTGATATAAGTATTTTTATAGTAAAAATTAAAAACATTAGAAAATATATACTTATTATGTTGAAGAAATATTATTTTAAATAACAGTAATTATGTTCAACAGAATTTTATTATTTTTTTTCATTAATAAACAATATGATTAGATAATTAATATTTGAATAAATATTAATTTTGACTTGTTATAATATTATGTTAAACATCTTTTTTAATATTTCATCATACTGATTTATGTACTTATTAATCAATACAAATTATTAGTTTTTTACTTTGGCTGCTTTTCAGAGCAGCCATAATTTAGATATATTTTAAAATATTAAGTATAATCATTTTGTGTAAGAGTAGAATTTAATAATTCAGAAAGACTAGCAGAAGCTTCTTCAGCACTAATTTGAGAACTGTTTACTGTGAGATTATTATGTTTTTTTTGACGACGGTTTAATCGTTCTTTATGATATGCATATCCTGTACCTGCAGGAATCAAACGTCCAACGATAACATTTTCTTTTAAACCTCTTAATTCGTCTCTTTTTCCTGCTACTGCAGATTCAGTTAACACTCTAGTTGTTTCTTGAAAAGAGGCTGCAGATATAAAAGATTCTGTTGCAAGTGAAGCTTTAGTAATACCTAGTAAATCTCTTGAAAAAGTTGCAGGTATTTTCTTTTTTTTCTCTAAAACACGATTAGAAATTTTAATTCGAGAAAATTCAACTTGTTCTCCGTTTAAAAAATCAGAATTTCCTGATTTAATAATAGTAGCTTTACGAAGCATTTGTCTTATAATTACTTCAATATGTTTATCATTAATTTTTACACCTTGCAAACGATATACTTCTTGTACTTCATTAACAATATATCTAGTTACAGCTTGAACTCCTCTTAAACGAAGAATATCATGTGGTGATTCAGGTCCATCAGATACGACATCACCACGTTCAACTCTTTCTCCTTCAAAGACATTTAACTGTCTCCATTTTGGAATCATTTCTTCATAAGAATCACTACCATCTACTGGAGTAATAACTAATCTTCTTTTTCCTTTAGTTTCTTTTCCAAATGATATAATACCACTAATTTCAGCTAAAATAGCTAATTCTTTTGGGCGTCTAGCTTCAAATAAATCTGCTACTCTTGGAAGTCCACCAGTGATATCTTTAGTACCACCTGATTCTTGTGGTACTCTTGCTAGAGTATCACCTGAACTAATTTGTACACCATCGTTTAATTGAACGATTGCTTTTCCAGGTAAAAAATATTGTGCAGGCATATCTGTACCTGAAATTAAAACGTCTTTTCCATCACAATCAATTATTTTTAATGCTGGTCTTAAATCTTTTCCAATTGACATTCTTTCTGCTGTATCTAATATTACTATAGAAGATAATCCTGTTAGTTCATCAGCTTGTCTCGTAATACTTTGTCCATCTATCATATCCACAAAACGGACTAAACCATTTACTTCAGTAATTACAGGCATCGTATGCGGATCCCATTTTGCTACAGTTTCTCCTGAATTAACTTTTTCACCATTTCCTTTAGCCATAATAGCACCATAAGGAACTTTATAACTTTCTTTGGTTCTACCAAAATTATCAATTATATTTAGTTCTACATTTCTAGAAGTAATTACTATTTTACCTGTAGAATTAGTAACAAACTTAGCATTATTTAGATGTATAATACCTTGATTTTTTACTTCAATGCTAGATTCTGCTGCTGCTCTAGATGCTGCACCACCAATATGAAAAGTTCTCATAGTTAATTGAGTACCCGGTTCACCTATAGATTGAGCAGCAATAACTCCAATTGCTTCTCCTTTATTAACTAGATTACCTCGTGCTAAATCTCGTCCGTAACAATAAGCACATACACCAAAATCAGTATCACAATTAACTACTGATCTTACTTTAACATTATCTATAGAATTTTTTTCTAAAAGATCACACCATTGTTCATTTAATAACGTATTTCTTTGAATTAATATATTATTAGTATTTGGAATAATAACATTTTCTGCTGTAACACGACCTAAAACACGTTCACGTAATGGTTCTTTTACATCACCTCCTTCAATTAACGGAGTCATTAAAATTCCTTCATGTGTTTTACAATCATCTTTTGTTACAACTAAATCTTGTGCCACGTCTACTAAGCGACGTGTTAAATACCCAGAATTAGCTGTTTTCAGTGCTGTATCTGCTAATCCTTTACGTGCGCCATGAGTAGAAATAAAATATTGCAAGACATTTAAACCTTCTCGAAAATTAGCTGTAATTGGTGTTTCAATAATCGAACCGTCTGGTTTTGCCATTAATCCTCTCATCCCAGCTAATTGACGAATTTGTGCAGCAGAACCACGAGCTCCAGAATCTGCCATCATAAATATACTATTAAAAGAGATTTGTTTTTGTTTTTCTCCTTTTTTATTTATAACAGATTCTGTAGATAAGTTTTCCATCATAGCTTTAGCTACTCTTTCATTAGCTGCTGCCCAAATATCAATTACTTTATTATATCTTTCGCCAGCTGTTACTAGTCCAGATTGGAATTGTTCTTGTATTTCAGCAACTTCAATTTCTGCTTCGTGAATAATATTTGCTTTTTTCTTTGGTATAACCATATCATCAATACCAACTGAAGCTCCTGATCTTGCAGCATAAGCAAATCCTGTATACATAATTTGATCAGCAAAAAAAACAGTCGGTTTAAGTCCTAAAATACGATAACAAGTATTAAGCATTTTAGAAATATCTTTTTTACCTAAAGTTTGATTTACAATACTGAAAGGAAGACCTTTCGGAACAATTGTCCATAAAATTGCTCGCCCTATAGTAGTGTGAATAATTTTTGTTATTTGAGTAAAGCTATTATCTTCATTTTTTTTATATTCTGTGATTCTTATTCTAACTAAGGAATGCAATTCTGCAATTCCTAAACGATATACTTTTTCTGCTTCATTTGAACCATTTAATAACATCCCTTCACCTTTCCCGTTTATTTTTTCACGAGTCATATAATACAATCCTAAAACTACATCTTGAGAAGGTACAATAATTGGTTCTCCATTAGCTGGAGAAAGAATATTATTAGTAGACATCATTAACGCTCTAGCTTCTAATTGAGATTCGAGAGTTAATGGGACATGAACAGCCATTTGATCTCCATCAAAGTCTGCATTATAAGCAGCACATACTAATGGATGTAGTTGAATAGCTTTTCCTTCTATGAGAACAGGTTCAAATGCTTGTATACCTAATCTATGTAAAGTCGGTGCACGATTTAATAAAACTGGATGTTCTCGAATTACTTCATCTAAAATATCCCATACTACTGCTTCTTCTCTTTCTACCATTTTTTTTGCTGCTTTAATAGTAGTAGCTAAACCACGAACTTCTAATTTTCCATATATAAATGGTTTAAAAAGTTCTAATGCCATTTTTTTAGGTAATCCACATTGATGTAAACGGAGATAAGGACCTACAGTAATTACTGAACGACCTGAATAATCTACACGTTTTCCTAAAAGATTTTGCCGAAATCTTCCTTGTTTTCCTTTAATCATATCAGCTAGTGATTTTAGAGGTCTTTTATTAGATCCTGTAATTGCACGACCTCTTCTTCCATTATCTAGCAAAGCATCAACTGCTTCTTGTAACATTCTTTTTTCGTTTCTTACAATTATATCTGGAGCTGCTAAATCTAATAAACGTTTCAGACGATTATTCCTATTTATAACTCTGCGGTATAAATCATTTAAATCAGATGTTGCAAATCTTCCTCCATCTAATGGTACTAATGGCCTAAGATCAGGTGGTAGTACTGGTAAGACGGTAAGAATCATCCATTCCGGTTTATTGTGAGATTGAATAAAAGATTCTAATAATTTAATTCTTTTTGTTAGTTTTTTTCTTTTAGTCTCAGAATTGGTATCATGCAATTCCATTCTTAGAATATCGCATTCTTGTGCTAAATTAATATCTTTTAATAAAAATTGAATCGCTTCTGCTCCCATTGTTGCATGAAATTCATCACCAAATTCTTCTAAAGCATCTAAATATTGTTCTTCAGTTAAAATTTGATTTTTTTCAAGATTAGTCATTCCTGTTTCTATAACAACATAAGATTCAAAATATAATACTCTTTCAATATCTCTTAAAGGCATATCTAATAATAGACCTATACGTGAGGGTAAAGATTTTAAAAACCAAATGTGAGCTGTAGGTGAAGAAAGTTCTATATGACCCATTCGTTCACGTCTAACTTTACTTTGAGTTACTTCAACACCACATTTTTCACAAATCACACCTCGGTGTTTTAATCTCTTATATTTACCACATAAACATTCATAATCTTTAACTGGACCAAAAATACGAGCACAAAATAGTCCATCTCTTTCGGGTTTAAAAGTACGATAATTAATCGTTTCAGGTTTTTTAACTTCACCAAATGACCAAGATCTAATCATATCAGGTGAAGCTAATGAAATTTTAATAGCATCAAAATCTTCATTTTTAGTTTGGGATTTAAGAAATTTTAGTAAATCTTTCACGAATTAGCTCTCGTTGGAGTGAAACTTTTAAAGGTAATAAATCTATCAATATTTTTTCTTAATATACAGTAATTGAATTATTCACTTTCTAATTCAATATTAATACCTAATGACCTAATTTCTTTTAACAATACATTAAAAGATTCTGGCATACCAGGTTCCATTTGATGATTTCCATCTACTATGTTTTTATACATTTTGGTTCTTCCATTGACGTCATCAGATTTTACAGTTAACATTTCTTGTAATGTATAAGAAGCTCCATATGCTTCTAATGCCCAAACTTCCATTTCACCAAAACGTTGTCCACCAAATTGAGCTTTTCCACCTAATGGTTGTTGAGTTACTAAGCTATAAGAACCAGTAGAACGAGCATGCATCTTATCATCTACTAAATGATTTAATTTTAACATATACATATAACCAACTGTCACTGGTCGTTCAAATTTTTCTCCTGTTCTTCCATCAAAAAGTGTAATTTGACCAGAAGTAGGTAAATTAGCAAATTCTAAAAGTTTCTTTATCTCATTTTCTTGTGCACCATCGAATACAGGAGTAGCAATAGGCATGCCATTTTTTAAATTATTTGCTAGGCATAGTATTTCTTCATTTGAAAAAGTATCTAAATCTATTTTTTGACGTAAATTGTCACCTAAATCAAAAGCTTGTTGTATAAATTTTCGTAAATTAGATATTTTTTCTTGTGTTTTCAACATATGATTAATTTTGTTACCAATACCTTTTGCCGCCATGCCTAGATGTGTTTCTAATATTTGTCCAATATTCATACGAGAAGGAACACCTAATGGATTTAAAACAATATCTACTGGGATACCATATTCGTCATAAGGCATATCTTCAATCGGATTGATTTTAGATATTACTCCTTTATTTCCATGTCTTCCTGCCATTTTATCACCAGGTTGAATTTGACGTTTAACAGCTAAATATACTTTTACTATTTTTAAAACACCTGGAGATAAATCATCACCTTGTGTGATTTTTCGACGTTTTATTTCAATCTTTTTATTAAATTCTTCTTTTAATTCATGATGTTGTTTTGCAAGCTTTTCAATTTCTTTTTTTTGATCTTTTTGTTTTATTTCTATTGAAAGCCATTTTTCATAAGGTAATTTATTTAATTTTTCTATTTTAATATCAAAAGATATAAGAGTTTTTTTAATATTAAGAAATAGACTAGATTCAAATATTTTAAATTCTTCTGTTAAATCTTTTTTCGCTTGTTTAAGTTGCATATCTTCAATTTCTAAAGCTCTTTTATCTTTTTTTACACCATCTCTAGTAAATATTTGCACATCTATTACGGTTCCTGATACTCCATTAGGAACTCGTAATGAAGAATCTTTTACATCTGATGCTTTTTCACCAAAAATAGCACGTAATAATTTTTCTTCTGGTGTTAGTTGTGTTTCTCCTTTAGGTGTCACTTTACCTACTAATATATCTCCTCCAGTCACTTCGGCTCCAATGTATACAATACCTGATTCATCTAATTTAGATAAAGCTGCTTCTCCTACATTTGGGATATCTGAACTTATTTCTTCTGCTCCTAGTTTAGTATCGCGAGATATACATGATAGTTCCTGAATGTGAATAGTAGTAAAACGATCTTCTTGAACTACTCTTTCTGATACTAAAATAGAATCTTCAAAATTATATCCATTCCAAGGCATAAAGGCCACTCTCATGTTTTGTCCTAATGCAAGTTCTCCTAAATCAGTGGATGGACCATCTGCTAAAACATCACCTTTTTTGATTTTTTCACCTAGATCGACACATGGTTGTTGGTTAATACAAGTATTTTGATTAGACCGAGTATATTTGGTTAAATTATAAATATCTATTCCAGCTTCTTCTGAATGCATTTCTGTTTCATCAACTTTAATAACTATACGAGAAGCATCTACATATTGAATAAAACCGCTTCTTTTAGCAACAACTGTTACGCCTGAATCTACTGCTACTGCTCTTTCCATGCCTGTTCCAACTAACGGTTTATCTGTTTTCAAAGTAGGGACTGCTTGACGTTGCATATTTGCACCCATTAATGCTCTATTGGCATCATCATGTTCTAGAAAAGGTATTAAAGATGCACCCACAGATACAATTTGCTGAGTAGAAACATCCATATAATTCACTTGATTGCGGTTAAATAAACTAGATTCGCCTTTATGTCGACAAGTTACTAAATCATCAGTAAAAAATCCATTTTTATCAATATTAGTATTAGCTTGAGCAATAATATAATTACCTTCTTCTATAGCAGATAAGTAATTAATTTCTTTAGTGATGAATCCGTCTCGTACTTTTCTATAAGGTGTTTCTAAAAATCCGTATGAATTAGTTTGAGAATATACAGATAAAGAATTGATTAATCCGATATTAGGACCTTCTGGTGTTTCTATAGGACATACTCGGCCATAGTGAGTAGGATGAACATCTCGAACTTCAAATCCCGCTCTTTCTCTAGTTAAACCACCTAATCCTAAAGCTGAAATTCTTCTTTTATGTGTAATTTCTGATAAAGGATTATTTTGATCCATAAATTGTGATAATTGACTAGAACCAAAAAATTCTTTCACAGCAGCTGATATAGGTTTTGCATTTATCATATCTTGTGGCATTAGAGTTTCTAAATCACCAATTGACAATCTTTCTTTAACTGCTCTTTCAACTCTAACTAGACCAATTCTAAATTGATTTTCTGCCATTTCTCCAACTGATCTAATACGTCTATTTCCTAAATGATCAATATCATCAACTTCTCCTTTTCCATTACGGATATCAATTATTTTTTTAATAACATCAATAATATCTTCTTTATTTAGAGTACTTGATCCTTCAATTTCTTTACGTAAAAGAGATCTGTTAAATTTCATTCTACCGACAGAAGATAAATCATATCGATCTTCACAAAAAAATAAATTTTCAAATAGATTTTCTGTTGCTTCTTTCGTAGGTGGTTCTCCAGGTCTCATCACTCGGTAGATTTCTATTAAAGCACTCATACGATCATGAGCAGAGTCTATCCGTAATGTTTCTGATATATACGGACCATGATCTAAATCATTAGTAAATAATGTTTCAATACAATTAAAACCTGATTTTCTAAGTTTTTCGAGCCCTTCTAAAGATAGTTCAGTATTAGCAAAAACAATTATTTCACCTGTTTTTTTATCTAAATAATTTTTAGATATAATTCTTCCTAAAATGTATTCTACTGGAACAGTAATCGATTTGATTTTATAATTTTTTAATTCTTGAATATGTCTAGCGGTAATACGACGACCTTTTTCTACATATATTTTTCCATCTTTTTGAATATTAAATGATGCAGTTTCACCACGTAGTCTTTCAGGAACTAATTCTAACTGAATAGTATTTTTATCTATGTAAAAGATATTTTTTTCAAAAAATATATTTAATATTTCTTCTGTATTATAGTTTAGCGCTCTTAAAATAATACTTACTGGTAATTTACGACGTCTATCAATTCTTACAAATAGATTATCTTTAGGATCAAATTCAAAATCTAACCAAGATCCTCGATAAGGAATAATACGAGCATTATAGAGAACTTTTCCTGAAGAATGTGTTTTACCTTTATCACTATCAAAAAAGACTCCAGGACTACGATGTAGCTGAGAAACTACTACTCTTTCTGTCCCATTTATGATAAATGTACCATTGTTTGTCATTAATGGTATTTCACCCATATAAACTTCTTGTTCTTTAATATCTTTAACAGTAGCTTCTAATATATCTCGTTCATAAATTACCAGACGTAATCTGACTCTTAATGGTGCTGAATAAGTTGCTCCTCTTATTTGGCATTCTTTTACATCAAAAATTGCTTCTCCTAAACGATAACTAACATATTGAAGTTCAGAATTTCCATTATAACTTTGAATAGGAAAAACAGAACGAAAAGCTGCTTCTAATCCTTGTTGACCATCTAAATCTGGTTCAATAAATTTTTTAAAAGAATTCAGTTGAATTGAAAGAAGATATGGTATATCTAAAACTTGAGGGCGTTTACCAAAATCTTTACGAATACGTTTTTTTTCGGTGTAAGAGTAAACCATAGGGTTCCTAAGCTCGCTGATAGATAAGTTAAAAAAATTTATTTTTTTATCTGAAGGGAGAGACAGTTTTAATGTTTTTTAGAGAATTTTGATTGTTTTTTACAATTACTTTTATTAACCTATGATAAAAGATTTTTGGAGAAAAAATTGAATGTTATCTTAATCAAAAAGGCTGGTGAGTTAAAATCACCAGCCGCGCATGAAACTGAATTAAATTATAAAATATAATATTTTTTATTTAATTTCGATTTCTGCACCAACATCTTCTAATGTTTTTTTAAGTGATTCTGCATCTTCTTTACTAATATTTTCTTTTAAAACTGTGGGAGCTGATTCGACTAAGTCTTTAGCTTCTTTTAGTCCTAAACCAGTTGCACTGCGTACAGTTTTAATTACTGATACTTTATTTGGTCCAATAACTTTTAAAAAAATATCAAATTCTGTTTTTTCTTCCTGTACATCTTTCTCATGATTATTGTTAGAATTCATTGACATGCTAGCAGAAACACCAAATTTTTCTTCCATTGCGGTAATTAGTTCTACAACGTTCATAACTGACATCTCTGATACAGCTTCTAAGATTTGTTCTTTAGTAATAGACATAATAATTCCTAATCAGAATTAGAATTATTTTAGATGTTATTAAAACATCAAAAATAATAACCTTTAAGAGGTTTCTTTTTTCTTTTTTATAGCAGATAATGTATAAATAAGTTTTCCAGCAACCGACATTTTTAATACTAATAGAAGTTTTATTATCGCTTCTTTATAAGTTGGCATATCTGCCAGTTGATTAATTTCTAAAGTAGAAAGTAATTTTCCTTCAAAAGCTGCTCCTGTGATTTTAAATTGTGTATATTTTTTTGAAAATTCTTTAAATAATCTAGCACCGCTACCCGGATGAATCATAGAATAAGCAATGAAAGTCGAACCTTTTATTTTTTTTTTTAAACATTCAAAAACAGTATTTTTAATTGCTAGAGATAACAGAGTATTTTGAACAATACTCATTTTTACTCCTATCTCACGTCCAGATTTACGTAGTTTATTTATTTTATTTACTGAAATGCCTTGAGAGTCTGCAGTTACAGCTGATAATGCTGTTTTTGATATTTTATTAATTTTAGATACAATTATTTTTTTTTCATTAAGATTTAATGCCATTTTATCGGATTCTCCTGTAGAGAGAAATGATCTGTAATTCATGATTTAATAAAAATATTTTTATGAGTATTATAAAATAACTATAAAATAAATTTTTAAATGGCAAATTTATTTTATTAAAATCAGATTATTTTGAAGATCAACTTTACAAAAAACTTCAGATGCTGATTAAAAAATGGGGATACCATTATAGAGAATTTTTTTTCTAGCGTAAAGTAAAAATCATTTCTTTAAAGAGATAAACTTGATTGATCAACTATTAGTCCGATACCCATAGTTGTCGATAGTACTATTTTTTTTATATATATTCCTTTTGATTGCGGAGGCTTAGCTTTTTTTATAGACTCTAAAAACACATGAAAATTCTCTTTTATATGATTGTTATGAAAATTAATACGACCTAGTGTAGCATGAACAATTCCATTTTTATCATTACGATAACGGACTTGTCCTGTTTTTGCATTTTTAATTGCTTCACCAATATTTGTGGTAACTGTGCCTAATTTTGGATTTGGCATCAAACCACGAGGTCCTAGTATTTGTCCTAATTGTGTTACTACTTTCATTGCATCAGGTGAAGCAATAACTACATTAAAATTGATACCTTCTTTTTTAATTTTTTCAGCTAAGTCTTCCATTCCTATTAATTCTGCACCTGCATTTTTAGCGATTTCAATATTATCACCTTGAGTAAAAACAGCTACTCTAACAGTGCGTCCAATACCGTTTGGTAATACTGTTGAGCCTCGAATATTTTGATCTGATTTTTTTGAATTTATTCCTAAATTAATAGCAATATCAATACTTTCATTAAATTTTACTTTTGATGTTTTTTTTAATAAAACAATTAATTCATCAATATGGTATGATTTTTCACAATTAATAGTATCTTTAATTTTTTTTATGCGTTTAGTAATTTTCGTCATTTATTATTCCTCAATCATTAAACCCATGGACTTAGCTGTTCCTTCAATAGAACGCATCATACTTTCAATATTAGAACCCGTCATATCATCATTTTTTATTTTCGCTATTTCTTTAATTTGCGAACGATTTATTTTTCCTATTTTTTCTATTTTTGGTTTACTAGAACCTGATTTAATTCCAGATATTTTTTTTAATAAAATAGAAGCTGGAGGAGTTTTTGTAATAAATGTAAATGAACGATCAGAATAGACTGTAATTACAACTGGTATAGGAAGTCCTTTCTCTAAATTTTCTGTTTTTTTATTAAATAATTTACAAAATTCCATGATATTAACACCCTTTTGACCTAATGCAGGTCCAATTGGTGGACTGGGATTAGCTATACCAGCTGAGACTTGAAGTTTAATATAAGATTGTATTTTTTTTGCCATTTTTTTGTATTCTCAAATATATATAAAACATTGTTGTTAAAACAGATATAAGAATTATTTAGTTTTTTTCAACTTGTCTGAAATCTAATTCGACAGGAGTCGATCTTCCAAAAATAGACACAGAAACTTTAAGTCTACTTTTTTCATAATCTACCTCTTCTACAACACCATTAAAGTCTGAAAAAGGACCATCATTTACCCTGATCATTTCTCCAGGTTCAAATAAAGTTTTAGGTCTAGGTTTATCACCTATTTGACGTAGCCTGTTAATAATGATTTCCACTTCTTTATCGCTAATAGGTGATGGTTTATCTGATTTTCCTCCAATAAATCCTAATACTCTAGGAACATTTCTAATTAAGTGCCATGTTGCGTCAGTCATAATCATTTGAATTAAAACATATCCAGGAAAAAATTTATATTCACTTTTTCTGCGTTGTCCACCTCGTATTTCAATAACTTCTTGAGAAGGAACCATAACTTCTCCAAATAAATTTTCCATTTTATTTAATTTTACATGTTCTCGTATTGATTGTGCTACGCGACCTTCAAAGCCAGAAAAAGCTTGTAATACATACCATCTTTTTTTTTGACTCTCATGCATTTTAGAACCTTAAACTAATAATAAATGCTATTAAACGAAAGATAATATTATCTAAACCCCATAAAATAAGAGATATAATAATTGTGACAGAAATAACAATAAATGTAGTATATAAAGTTTCTTTATATTCTGGCCATGTTATTTTTTGCATTTCTTTTTTTGACATTTTTATATAAGAAAATATATTTTTTCCTTTTTTTGTACATAGTAAAATACTAATAGAACAGATCACTAAAAAAAATATTATTAATATACGAAGAAGTAATTGTTTTTCATAAAAATAGTAGTTAATAAAAATTGATAGAATAAAGAATACGGACACAGACAACCATTTTATTTTTTCTAGAATTTTAGATTCGTTTTGTTTATGGCTATTTTTATTCATAATTTCTCCTAAAATTATAAAATAATATAGAAAAAATATGTTAATATATACTAAAATTATTATTTTATTTTTTATTAGGAAAATATTTTAATATTACGATATTAATAGAAAACAAAAAAATACATTCTATTTTTTTAAAATAGATCTAATAGTTATGAATTAAATTTATTTTTAATTTAAAATAAAGTATTAGGTGAGATTTATGAAAAATGATTTTACGATAATTTTTTTATATTTATAGGTAAAATTTAAAAGAAAAGTTAGTAGTTTTTTTTTAATATGCTGATACCCAGGATTGAACTGGGGACCTCACCCTTACCAAGGGTGTGCTCTACCTACTGAGCCATATCAGCAATTTTGAGCGGACAGCGGGAATTGAACCCGTATCATCAGCTTGGAAGGCTGAGGTAATAGCCATTATACGATGTCCGCTTTTTTTAAAATATTAAATTGGTGGGAGAAGGATTCGAACCTTCGAAGTCGATGACGGCAGATTTACAGTCTGCTCCCTTTAGCCGCTCGGGAATCCCACCTTATTATTTTTTCTATTATTCTACTAATTCTACTATATTTTATGCCGGCTACCGGAATCGAACTGGTGACCTACTGATTACAAGTCAGTTGCTCTGCCTGCTGAGCTAAGCCGGCATTTTATATAATCGAATATAATAAATAATTTTTAAAATTAATTTTAAAGAGATTATATTATATAATTTTTAGTTTGTATTGCAAGTTTTTTATAAAAAATATTTTTTAAGAATTCTTTTAATAAATAATTTTTTTATTTTTTAATGTAAAAAGATCTGATGTTTTTATTTTTTTAATAGATCCGATAAAGTCTACTTCTGGTTCTAGGTGTATGTTAAATTTTTTTAAAACATGTCTATATATTATTTGGGCTAATTGGAGTATTTCTTGAGGAGTCGCTTTTTTTTTATTAATTAATATAAGTTTTTTTTTCTGATATATAGCAGCATCACCAATTTGAATATTTTTAAGATTGCAATGTTCAATTAGCCATCCACCAGAAATTTTTATTAAACCATCTGATTGCGGATAATATGGAATATTATATAAACATATTAGTTTTTCTGCATGTTTTTTTTTAATAATTGGATTTTTAAAAAAACTTCCAGCATTTCCAATTTTTTTAAGATTAGGTAAATTTTTAGTGCGTATTTTAGATACTATATTAAAAATTTGATGTGCACTTATAAATTTTGGTTTCATGTGATTTTCTAGTTCAGAAAAGATAAGTGGTTGCCATTTTTTTGATAATTTAATTCCAACAGCAATAACAACACATTCAGAATAATATTGATTTTTAAAAATACTATTTCGATAAGAAAATTTACATGAATTTTTATTCATTCTTATAATAGAATTATTTTTAAAAGACATGACATCAACATAATGACATACATCTTTAAATTCTAAACCATAAGCACCTATATTTTGAATTGCTGCTGATCCTATACAACCAGGAATTAATGCTGAATTTTCTAATCCTAAAATACCTAAATTGAGAGTATATTTTACTAAATCATGCCATTTTTCTCCTGAAAAGACATGTAATAACCAATTGTTACTTTTTTCTACTATTTTTATTCCTTTAATACGATTAACAATAATAATTCCTTGATAATTTTTTAAAAAGAGTACATTACTTCCTTCCCCTAAAATTAAGTGAGGAATTTGATATAGTTTACATATTTGTAATATATAAATAAGCGATTTAATGTTTTTTATAAAAATAATTTTTTTTGCTGTTAGATCTACTCTAAATGTGTTTAAATCTTTTATTGATAAATTAGAAAAATATTTTATTTTATACATATTTTAATTAAATAATAATATTATTGAATTAGCTATTTATGTTCATTAATTAATATTTTTAGTATATATTATTTTTTTATATTTGAATAATCGAGATAAAAAATTATTTAATGGAGTTTTAGAAATGAAAAATTTTTTTCAATACCATAAAGATATCATACTTCAAAAAAAAGAAAATATTTCTAAAGATATCAAATGTTCTTTTGAATTTTTTCCACCTAAAAATCCTATAGCAGAAAAAAAATTATGCTCTTCAGTTGAGTATCTTAGTAAATTAAATCCAGTCTTTTTTTCTGTGACTTATGGTGCCAATAGTGGCGAACGTGAAAAGACATATGCAATCGTAAAAAAAATAAATGAAAAAACCGGAGTCATAACAGCACCACATTTAACTTGCGTGGATTCTACACCTGATGAATTAAAGAAAATAGGAGAACATTATTGGAACAGTGGTATCCGTAATATCGTTGCGTTAAGAGGAGATACATTGCAAAAAAATTATAAGCATAAAATGTATGCCTTAGATTTAGTGATTTTATTAAAAAAAATTGCCAATTTTGATATTTCTGTCGCTGCATATCCGGAATTACATCCAGAATCAAAAAACGCTACATTTGATATTATAAATTTAAAAAAAAAGATTGATGCGGGTGCAAATAGGGCTATTACACAGTTTTTTTTTAATATTGAAAGTTATCTTTATTTCCGAGATAATTGTATTAAAAACAATATTACTTCTGATATTATACCAGGTATTCTACCAGTTTATAATTTTCAGCAATTACAACGTTTCTCTAGTATGACTAACGTCAAGATCCCAAAATGGATGTTTGAAATATTTAATGGATTAGATGATGATCCAATTACACAAAAAATGATAGGTTCTACTATAATGATAGATATGATAAAAAATTTATCTTCTGAAGGAGTAAAAAATTTTCATTTTTATACTTTAAATCAATCTGATATTATTTATTCTATTTGTCGTATGTTAGATTTATAATTTTTTTTTAGCAACAAAATTTATGTATAATTTTATTAAAAACATTTATAGTCGGTTGAATGAAAGAAGAATCTAAATATTCATCTGGTTGATGTGCTTGTCTAATAGATCCAGGTCCCAATATTAAGGTAGGAGCAATTTTTTTAAAAAAAGGTGCCTCCGTACAGTAATTTGCTGTTTTACTATTTAAACTGCATAGTTTTTCGACTATTTTTGTAACGTTCTTATTTTTACAACATTGATAAGCAGGTACTGCACTATAAAGTTTTTTTAAAATAATACGATTAGACCATTTTTGTATAATTGATTGTAACTTTTCTTGAATTAAAATTTCAATTTGTGTTAAAGTCAATCCAGGTATAGGTCGTATTTCAATATTTAAAGTGCATAAAGAACAAATTCGATTAATAGCATCTCCTCCATGTATAGAAGATAAATTCATAGTGGGGTATGGTACTGAAAACTTTTTATTTTCGTATTTTTGTTTGAGATATTTTTTTAAAGAAATCAAGTTTTCGATAATATTATGCATAATTTCAATACTATTGACACCATCATCAGGATTGCTAGAATGACCAGTACTGCCAACTACTTGAATTGAATAAGATATATGTCCTTTATGTGCATTTATTAATTCTAAAGATGTAGGTTCTCCAATGATTATACAATCTGGTCTGATAATGCTTGATGTCATAAAATATTTGGCTCCAGACATATCCGTTTCTTCATTAGCAGTAGATAGAATATAAATTGGTTTTTTTATTTTCTTGCTATTTATAGAAGACAGTACTTCTAACAAAAAAGCAAAAAATCCTTTCATATCCACTGTTCCTAATCCATAAAATTTATTATCAATTTCAGTTAAAGTAAAAGGATCTTTTGTCCATGTATTTTCGTCAAAATCAACAGTATCTGAATGACCAGATAGAAGTAATCCTCCATCTCCTGAACCAATAGAAGCTAACATATTAAATTTATTAGTATCTGGAACTTGATTTATTTTTATTGAAAAATTTAAATCAGATAAATAATTAGATAATAAATCAATAAAGTTTTTATTCGTTTGATCTAATAATTTATTATGACTACTAATTGTAGGAATACTAATTAATGATTCATAAATTTTAATAAAAGAAGGAATTTTTCTTTCCATGTAATTTTTATAAATATTTGCTATGATTTATGTTGTCAACATTTTATTCATAAATAAAGAATTTATCAATATATTAATGATATGAAATTTATTTTTATTAAAAAATTTAATACAATATTTCATTTATAAATAGTATTTTTTTGTTTAAGGTTTATTAATTTTATGTTAAATGTATTAATTGTTGGAGCGAGTGGTTACGCTGGTGCAGAATTAGTAAATTACATGAATCGTCATGAATTTGCAAAAATAAAAAAAATATTTGTCTCACAAAATAGTTTAGATATAGGTAAAATGTTTTCAGAAGTTCATCAACAATTTACAGATATTGTAAATTTAAAATTTGAATCTATGAGTAATTTTAATATATCAGATCAAGAAATTGATGTTGTTTTTTTGGCAACAGACCATAATGTGAGTCATGATTTAGTTCCTTTTTTTTTATCTTCTAATTGTGTTGTATTTGATCTTTCTGCTTCATATAGAATAAAAGAAAGTAAAGTTTATCTAGATCATTATGGATTCGTTCATCAATATAAACAACTTTTAAAAAAATCTATTTATGGATTAGCAGAATGGCAAGAAAAAAAAATAAGACAAGCACAATTAGTTGCAGTGCCTGGATGTTATGCAACTTGTGTGCAATTAGCATTAAAGCCTTTGGTTGAAGAAAATATTTTATGCAAGGATCATATCCCTATTATTAATGCTGTTAGTGGTGTAAGTGGCGCGGGTAGAAAAGTGAATATGACGAATAGTTTTTGTGAAGTAAGTTTACAGCCATATAATATTTTTACGCATCGTCATACTCCTGAAATTGTAGAAAATTTAGGTATTCCAATAATTTTTATTCCGCATTTAGGTTCATTTTCTCGTGGGATTATTGCTACAATTACATGTAAATTAAAACTTAATATTAAAATACTTGATATGTATAATATATTTAATAAATTTTATAAAAACAAACCATTAATTCGTATATATAATAAATTTTTGCCGAGTATTAAAACAGTTGTAAAACTTCCATATTGTGATATTGGTTTTAAGATTCAAGATAATTATATAGTTATTGTAGCTGCTGAAGATAATTTGTTAAAAGGAGCTGCGGCACAAGCAGTGCAGTGTTTTAATATGCGTTTTGGTTTTTCTGAAACAGAATCAATTATTTAATTAATAATGAGCTATTTATGATAAATCCTTTAGTTATTAAATTAGGTGGTGTTCTTTTAGAAAGCGATGATGCTATGATGCGTTTATTTAAAGCGTTAGTCGATTACAAAAAACATTATAAACGCCATGTATTAATTGTTCATGGAGGAGGTCGTTTAATTGACGATCTGATGATAAAACTTTCTTTACCAGTTAAAAAGAAAAATGGTTTACGTATTACTCCATATGAACATATTAACATTATTACAGGTGCATTAGCTGGAACAGCTAACAAAACCCTTCTTGCTTGGGCGTTAAAGCATAAGCTGAATGCCGTTGGACTGTGTTTAGCAGATGGAAACAGTGTTAATGTAGAAAGAATAGACCAAGATTTAGGTCACGTAGGAAAAGCCTCACCTGGATCACCATTATTTTTAATAAAATTATGCGAAGAAGGTTTTTTACCAATTATTAGTTCCATAGGA
The DNA here is from genome assembly GCF_000521565.1 of Buchnera aphidicola str. G002 (Myzus persicae). Lineage (NCBI taxonomy): Bacteria > Pseudomonadati > Pseudomonadota > Gammaproteobacteria > Enterobacterales > Erwiniaceae > Buchnera > Buchnera aphidicola. The sequence goes on from NZ_CP002701.1 coordinate 54,254, forward strand.
ATTACTGATGATGGTTTGTTAATGAATGTAAATGCTGATTTAGCAGCTACAGCTTTAGCAACTACTTTACAAGCTAATTTAATTTTATTATCTGATATAAGTTCAATATTAGATGGCAAAGGGCAAAGAATTTTAGAAATTAATAGAGTGCAAGCTGATCAATTAATTGCACAAGGAATTATTACTAATGGTATGATTGTAAAAGTGAATGCGGCTTTAGAAGCAGCATATATTTTGCAACGTCCTGTAGATATAGCAAGTTGGCAAAACACAGAATCCTTAGAATTATTATTTAATGGAGTAAATATTGGTACTCGAGTTTCTGTCTAGTTTTATTATAAATATAGTAGGTTTTAAAATGATGAGTAAAAAAATAAATAAAGTGGTTTTAGCATATTCTGGTGGATTAGATACTTCAGCAATTATTCCATGGCTTAAAGAAAATTATAATGTTGAAGTAATTGCTTTTGTGGCAGATATAGGACAATCTAAAAAAGATCTATGTGGCATTGAAAAAAAAGCATTAGAATCAGGTGCATCTAGTTGCCATATATTTGATTTAAAAGAAGAATTTATAAAGAATTATGTATATCCTATATTAAGAACAGGTGCATTATATGAAGGCAGTTATTTATTAGGAACAGCATTAGCAAGACCTATTATTGCACAGAAACAAGTAGAACTTGCATTTAATATTGGTGCAAATGCACTATGTCATGGTGCTACTGGAAAAGGTAATGATCAAGTACGATTTGAAATGGCTTATGCAGCATTGGCTCCAGATTTGCACGTTATAGCGCCATGGAGAGAATGGAATTTACATTCAAGAGAATCGTTATTAAAATATTTAAAAGAAAGAAACATTTCCACAACAGCTACATTAGAAAAAATTTACAGTAAAGATGAAAATGCTTGGCATATTTCTACAGAAGGAGGAATACTAGAAAATCCTTGGAATCCGTCAAATGAAGATTGTTGGAATTGGACAGTAGACCCTGAAAATGCTCCAGAAAAACCTGAATATATTTCATTAACATTAAAAGAAGGTTCAGTAGTATCTATTAATGATCAAGTATTAAGTCCATTAACATGTGTCGAAAAATTAAATGAAATAGGTTCTAAACATGGTATTGGTAGAATTGATATTATTGAAAATAGATTAATCGGTATTAAGTCTAGAGGTTGTTATGAAACACCTGGTGGTACTATTATTACAGCAGCTATTAAAGCTATTGAACAATTAGTATTAGATCGTGAAAGTTTTCAATGGAGAGAAAAAATTGCTTTAGAAATGTCTTTAGTCGTGTATGATGGCCGTTGGTTTTCTCCTATACGAAAATCTTTACAAGCTGCTGCAGATTCATTATCTTTTGAAGTAAATGGAGAAGTTGTATTAAAATTATATAAAGGTAGTGTTACTGCTGTTCAGAAAAATTCTCCGAATTCCTTGTATTCTGAAGAATATGCTACTTTTGGAAAAGATCAAGTTTATAAACAATCTGATGCTGATGGTTTTATTCGGTTATTTTCTCTTTCTTCAAGAATACGAGCAAAAAATCAATTGAAATAGTTTTTTTATAGAGAAAAAATATGGCTCTTTGGGGTGGACGATTCATTAATGAATCTCATAAATTATTTAAAAAATTTAATACATCTTTATCGTTTGATCATGTTTTAGCAAAAGAAGATATAATCGCTTCTATTGCTTGGTCTCAAGCGCTAATGAAAAGTAATATTCTTACTAAAGAAGAGCAAAAAACAATAGAGTCTGCACTTCTTGTCTTATTAAAAGAAGTTCAAGATAATACTCAAAGTATTCTCACAAGTAATTCTGAAGATATTCATAGTTGGGTTGAGTCTAATCTGATTAATAAAATTGGAAAACTAGGAAAAAAACTACACACAGGTCGCAGTCGTAATGATCAAATTACTACGGATTTAAAATTATGGTGTAGAAAAAAAATTTATATTTTGTTAGAAACAATAATTGAATTGCAAAAAAATTTTATTTTAAGTGCAGAATCTAATTATAATGTTATTATGCCAGGATATACTCATTTACAACGTGCACAACCAATTACTTTTGCATATTGGTGTTTAGCTTATGTAGAAATGTTGAAGCGAGATGTTAGTCGTTTAAAAGATGTTTTAAAGCGTTTAAACATAAGTCCTTTAGGTTCTGGTGCTCTTTCTGGAACAGCATGGAAAATCAATCGTGAAGAACTTGCCTTATCTATGGGATTTAAATCAGCAAGTAATAATGCATTAGATAGCGTTTCTGATCGTGATTATATTATTGAGCTTTTATCCACTGCTGCTATTTCTATGATGCATTTATCACGATTTTCTGAAGATTTAATTTTTTTTAATTCTGGTGAAGCTAATTTTATTGAATTATCTGATGCCATTACATCAGGATCCTCTTTAATGCCTCAAAAAAAGAATCCAGATGCATTAGAGCTTATTCGTGGTAAATGTGGTCGTGTTTATGGTTCTTTAAATTCTATTTTAGTTATACTAAAATCTCTTCCTTTATCTTATAACAAAGATATGCAAGAGGATAAAGAAGGCTTATTTGATTCTATAAAAACATGGAATAATTGCTTAAATATTGCGATATTAGTTTTAAAAAACGTAAAAATAAAACATAAATCTTGTCGTAAAGCTGCAGAAGAAGGTTATTCTAATGCAACAGAAATTGCTGATTATTTAGTAAAAAAAGGTTTAACTTTTCGTGAAGCTCATAATATATCTGGTCAATTAGTATTACATGCAATTAATGAAAATAAATCTTTAAATAATTTAACGTTATCTACGTTTCAAACTTATAGTAATCTTATTGAAGAAGATATTTATAAAAACATTACTTTAGAATCTTGTTTAGAAAAAAGATTATCACAAGGTGGTGTAGCACCATTTCAAGTGTATCAAGAAATTGTTAAAGCTAAAAAAAGATTAAATATTCTTTAAAAATATCATTAAAAAAATTACAGCTTTTATAGTTATTAACTGGCATTTAAAATTATTTAAATGCTAGGTTCATAAGAGTTCAAAAATAAATATATTTAAAGTATAAATATATAGGATATATAATTTATGCAAGATATAGTGTTTTTTATTAGTGAAAATCTTATACTTAGCAGTATATGGTTTTTTTTACTAATAATAGTAATATTATTAATAGTTAAAAATTTTTTTTTAAATTTTAAATTTATTAATAATATACAAGCAATAAAATTAATAAATAAAAATAATGCGATTGTAATTGATACGCGTTCTTCAAAAATTTTTGAAAAAGGTCATATTGTTCATTCTATCAACATTCCATTACAAAAAGTATCTTTAAAAAATATTAACGAAATAGATTTAGATAAATCATTTCCTATTATTTTAATATTTCATGAAGTCAATGAATATAACAAATACATAAGAGAATTTATAAAATCTGGTTTTAACGATATTTTTGTCCTAAAAAATGGTATATATAATTGGAATTTAGATTATTTACCATTAGTGACTAAAGAAAAATAATTTTAAATGAGCAATAGTCTAGTATTATTTTTCATTTATGAACACGTATATTCTTATCAATCTTATAGAGATATTATGTCAGAAACAAAAATAAATAAAAAATTTTTTGAAATTCAACGTATTTATATAAAAGATGTTTCTTTTGAAGCACCAAATACGCCCAATGTTTTTCACTTAAAATGGGAGCCTATTGTAAAATTTAATTTGAATACTTTTTCTAAAAAAATAGAAAAAAATATTTTTGAAATTATTTTACAAATTAAAGTTATTGTAAAAATTAAAGAAAAAATAGTATTTTTATGCGATGTAGATCAAGCAGGTATTTTTTTTATTTCAGATTATAATGAAAAAAAAATAAATTATTATTTATATTCTTATTGTCCTAATATTTTATTTCCTTATGCCCGTGAATGTATCTCTGGTTTAGTATCTCATGCTAGTTTTCCACAGATGAATATTATGCCTATTAATTTTGATGATATTTATAAAAATCATATAAAATTTAAAAAAAATAGTGTCTAGGCGTAAAAAAATAAAACAATACTTTTAATTTTTTATTCCAGATAAAAAATTATATTTAATTACATTTGAAGTACCATAAATATTATTTGGAGAAAACTATGTCTTTTTCAGAATCATCAAAAATATGGAATAAAATAGTTTATCAAGTATCTTGTTCATTAAAAAAAGAACCAATTTTGTCAGATTTTTATCAAAATAGTGTTCTTCAGCATAATAATTTGCTTGATTCTTTAAGTTATATATTAGCAAATAAATTGTCTACATCTAGTATTTCTGAAAAAAAAATGCAAATTATTTTTCATGATATATATATACATAATTCTTCCCTATTAAATTTCATCGTTAAAGATATCAATGCTATATTAAGTAGAGATCCAGTAGTAACAGATTACTTGACGCCTTTATTATATTTAAAAGGCTTTCATGCATTAGAAGCTTATAGATTGAGTCATCATCTTTGGAATACGAAAAAAAAATCATTATCTATATATTTACAAAATAGGATATCTACTGTATTCTCAGTTGATATTCACCCGGCTGCCTGTATTGGTTCAGGTGTAATGTTAGATCATGCTACTGGTATCGTTATTGGGGAAAGTGCAATTATAGAAGATAATGTTTCAATTTTTCATTCTGTTACTTTGGGTGGAACTGGTAAAAACAATAGTAAAAATAGACATCCTACTATTAGAAAAGAAGTCGTTATTGGTGCTGGAGCAAAAATATTAGGGAATATTGAAGTAGGTTTTGGCGCAAAAATAGGTGCTGGTTCCATAGTTGTAAAGAATGTTCCTTCGAATGTAACAGTAGTAGGAATACCAGCAAGAATTGTTAACTCAATAGGTAATAATAAGTTTTCTTCTAAAGAAGAAAAAAATAACTTATTCTATATTCATGGATTTCAGTATGGTGATGGAATTTAATTTATTTTTTTACTTCTATAAAATAAAAACTTCTGTTTTTAAAAAAACATTGAGAAATACTAGTACAGAAGTTTTATTTTATGTTAAATCAATTTAATCATCTAAAAAACTACGCAATATTTCTGATCTACTTGGATGACGTAGTTTTCTAAGTGCTTTTGCTTCTATTTGACGTATTCTTTCTCGTGTTACATCAAATTGTTTTCCAACTTCTTCTAAAGTATGATCAGTATTCATATCAATTCCAAAACGCATACGAAGGACTTTTGCTTCACGTGCAGTTAGACCTGATAAAACGTCATGTGTTGCTGATCTCAAACTTTCAGATGTAGCGGAATCTAGAGGTAGTTCTAAGGTGGTATCTTCAATAAAATCACCTAAATGTGAATCATCGTCGTCTCCAACAGGTGTCTCCATAGATATTGGTTCTTTAGCTATTTTTAATACTTTCCTAATTTTATCTTCAGGTATAAGCATTTTTTCAGATAGCTCTTCTGGAGTAGGTTCTCTACCTATTTCTTGTAACATTTGTCTAGAAATTCGATTCAATTTATTAATAGTCTCAATCATATGTACTGGAATACGAATAGTACGTGCTTGATCAGCAATAGATCTAGTAATTGCTTGTCGAATCCACCAAGTAGCATATGTAGAAAATTTATAACCTCGACGATATTCAAATTTATCTACTGCTTTCATGAGACCAATGTTACCTTCTTGAATTAAATCTAAAAATTGCAATCCTCTATTTGTATATTTTTTTGCAATAGAAATCACTAATCTTAAATTAGCTTCTACCATCTCTTTTTTTGCACGTCTAGCTTTCGCTTCACCAATAGACATCCTTTTATTAATATCTTTTACTTGTTCAATGGTTAAGCCGGTTTCTTCTTCTATTTCAATAAGTTTTTGCATACTGCTTAAAACAGAATCTTTTATTTTAATTAAATTTTTAGACCATGGTTGATTTTTATTTTGTTCTTTTATAAACCAACTATTATTAACTTCATTTCCTGAAAAAATTTTTATAAAATTTTCTTTAGGCATATTGCATTTTTCAACACATAATTTCATAATAATTTTTTCTTGTTTTCTAACTCTTTCCATCATATTACGCATATTATTAACCAAATGATCAAATTGTTTTGGAACTAATCTAAATTGTTTAAAAACTTCTGAAAGATGATAAATTTCTAATAACGAATCTTTATGTGTTCTTTTTTTGTTTTTAATAGTATTATTTGTATTGTGGTATTGTATTCGTAATTCAGAAAATTTTTCATTAGCTAGTTCTGGATCAATACTATGATCATCTTCGTTATCATCTTGATTATTTTCTTCATCTTCTTCAGAACTTTGTTCCTCATCTAATAGTTCTGAACCTATATGAATAGCAGTAGGAGAAAAAATTTCTTCTGCATTTGGATCGACGAAACCTGTTATAATATCAGATAATCGTATCTGTCCAGTTTTAATACGATCGTATTGTTCTAAAAGATAAGTAATAGCTTCTGGATATTCTGATACTGAACATTGTACTTGATTTATACCTTCTTCAATACGTTTTGCTATATCAATTTCTCCTTCTCGTGTTAATAATTCTACTGTTCCCATTTCTCGCATGTACATACGAACAGGATCAGTAGTTCTTCCTAGTTCTGATTCTACACTAGATAATACTTGTGTTGCTGCTTCAACTGCATCTTCATCCGTATCTGTATTTATTTCATTTAAAATTAAATCATCAGCATCAGGTGCTTCTTCAACTACTGGGATTCCCATATCATTAATCATCTGAATAATATCATCAATTTGTTCAGAATCAATAATTTCTTCTGGTAAATGATCATTAACTTCAGCATAGGTTAAATACCCTTGTTCTTTACCATGCGTAACAAGTAGCTTCAGTTGCGATTGTGGATTTTGTTGATCCATAAGGCGGTATCCAAATTCTGTTAATTTTATAAAATTAATTGACTATACTGTCAATAATGAATAATAATAAAATTATTTTAAATTTTAAAATATATATTTCATAATTAAATTATTAATAGAATTAATTATTTATTTTTTGATAATGCTTTATTAATAGACCAAATTTCTTTTTTTTCAGTCAGTGTTAATCCTGTTTTTCTCTCTTTTGAAATGAGGTACTCCTGTCTTTCTTGAAGAATTCTATCATATATATTCATTAATAAATCTAAAAACATATTTTGAATTTCTTCTTGAACAATCATATGATCCCAACTAGATAAAATTTTTAAAATATTGATAATTTTACTATTTCTGTATAATTCTAATAATTGTCCTGTACTAATATTGGGATTATTAATACATGTCTGCAATATTTCTAAAAAAATAGGCAATCCTTTTAACTTGAAGTTTTTAAATTTTATTACTGAAGGTGCAACTTTAGATAAGATTGGATTTTGTATAAGTAATGCGATAAGAGTTCGCATAGAAGTTCTTTTAATTTGGAATTGTTTTGATTGTTCATTCTTTTTGATTTCTTTTTCATACAAAAATTTTTCAAATTGATGATCATCTAAAATTCCTATCATTCGAGCTAATATTTGACGTAAATAAATTCGTACTGTATCACTAGAAATATTATTTATTAATGGTAGAGCACGTGAGCTTAAATAAAATTTATCATCATTAGATGATAAATTAACATTTTTTAAAAGACATCTGAAAAAAAACTTTGGCAGAGTAATTGCATTATCAATACGTTTTTGAAATGCTTCTGTACCTTCTTTTCTAATAATTGAATCAGGATCTTCATTATTAGGTAATAATATAAATTTTAATGTTTTTTTATCAGTAATATGTGGTAAAGATTTTTTTAATATTCGCCAAGCTGCATTTTTTCCTGCATCATCACCATCATAGCAGTATATAACGACATCAGTATTTTGAAACAGAATTTGGATGTGTTCGTTTGTTGTTGCTGTTCCTAATGAAGAAACTACATAATTAATATTATATTGTGTTAAAGTTATCACATCAATATAACCTTCAACAACTAATAAATATTTAGGTTGATTACATTTTTTTTTAACCTGATATAATCCATAAATATGCTTTCCTTTATGAAAAATATCTGTTTCAGGTGAATTAAGATATTTGGGAAAGATATTATTTATTGCTCGACTTCCAAAACCTACAATTCTACCGTGATGATCTTGTATGGGAAATATTATACGTCCTTGAAAGCGATCATATTTATATCCTTTTTCGCTAATAGAAATTATATTGTAATGTAATAGTTTTTGTTCTAATTTTTTACTTATATCTAGTTTTTTGTAAAAATTTTTCCACTGTAAACTAGAAAATCCAATGAGAAAAAAATCAATCATTTTTTTATTAATCCCTCTTTTAGCTAGATATTGATGAGCTAAATTAGTAAAAATTATATTTTTTTGATATAATTTACACATTTTTTCCATTAATAAATATAAATTTTGTTTTTTATTATAATGATTGTTTTTTTTTGTATTTTCAAATGGTATTTGCATACCATGAATCATAGAAAGTTCTTCGATACTTTCTATAAAACTTAAATGTTCATAATTGATTAGAAAATCAATAGCATTTCCATGTGCGTTACATCCAAAACAATAGTAAAATTGTTTTTCATTACTTACAGTAAAAGATGGAGTTTTATCATGATGAAAGGGACAGTTAGTTTGATAGTTTTTGCCGTATTTTTTTAATTTTATACGTGTATTAATCAGTTCTACAATATTAGTGCGAAATAGTAGTTCAGTAATAAAAGATTTAGGTATTTTTCCAGACATATAATTTTACATTATAGAATTCATTTCCGTTCTTAAAAAAGAACGGTTTTTAATATTTTTATTTTTTTCATATATTTAGTACATACGTATTCGTCTTGCATTTTCTCGTGTGAGTTTTTTTGCAAGTCTTTTAACTGCAGAAGCTTTTGCTCGTTTACGTTCAGTAGTTGGTTTTTCATAAAATTCTCTTCGACGAATTTCAGCTAGAATTCCAGCTTTTTCACAAGAACGTTTAAAACGGCGAAGTGCTACATCAAATGGTTCATTTTCACGGACTTTTATTATTGGCATTTAAGATTTACCTTAATAAGTTATCTTTATTAAATAGAAAAAATTCTAAAATATTTTTTAGGATAATAGATCTTATATTAATCAATGTGATATTATAAAGTATAATTTTTTACATTTACTATGATTTTTCAGAAACTCTTTATTAATTTAAAAAATTAGAATATAGGTGTAAATAATTATGAAGATCTTGGGTATTGAAACTTCTTGTGATGATACAGGTATTGCCCTTTATGATAGTGATAAAGGATTATTAATAAATAAAATATATAATCAAAAAAAATTGCATAATATATATGGAGGAATAGTTCCTGAATTAGCATCTCGTGAACATATGAAAGCAATAATTTCTTTATTAAAACAAACATTTAGAAAAAAAAATATGATTGAAGATATTAATCTTATTGCATATACTGCAGGACCTGGTCTAGTAGGTTCTTTATTAGTAGGTGCTACATTTGCATGCTCTTTGGGTTTATCTTTAAATATTCCAGTTCTTCCAGTAAATCATATGGAAGCACATTTATTATCACCTATGTTAGAATTTAAATCAATTAAGTTTCCATTTATTGCATTATTAGTATCAGGAAAACATACTCAAATTATTGCTGCTTATGAATTAGGTAAGTATGAAATACTCGGAAATTGTCTAGATGACGCAGCAGGTGAAGCATTTGACAAGACTGCAAATCTATTAGGATTGTCATATCCAGGTGGTGTTCAATTATCTAAATTAGCTTCTCAAGGAATTAAAGATTATTTTTATTTTCCTCGACCTATGATTAATCATCCAGGTCTAAACTTTAGTTTTTCTGGATTAAAAACTTTTACAGCTCAAATTATTAATAAATGTGGTCAAAGTATACAAGAAAAAGCTAATATTGCAAGAGCTTTTGAAGATGCAGTAATTGATATATTATTAATTAAAACTAAAAAAGCTTTAAAAGAAAAAAAATGGAAACGTTTAATTATAGCAGGTGGTGTGAGTGCGAATTATCTTTTACGAAAAAAATCAGAACAAATGATGGAAAAGTATTTTAATGGAAAAGTATTTTATTCTAGTGTAAAATTTTGTACAGATAATGGCGCGATGATTGCATATCTTGGTTTTTTACGTTATTTAGAAGCTAGAGACTCTCAATTAGAAATTTTAGTAAAACCTAAGTGGTCTATTAGTGATTTATAGTTATTTTTTTAAAAAAATTAATTTTAATAACTATTTTATGTATTTTTAACATAAAAAATGATGTCTTGTATAGTTAAAACTTGCATATTATTATTTTTAGAAAATTTTATTATTTCATTAGTACGAGCCATAGTTCCATCTTTGTTAGTTAATTCACATATTACTCCGGCTGGTTTAAAACCTGCTAATGAAACAATTTCGATAGCAGCTTCTGTATGCCCGGCTCTTGCTAAAATTCCACCACTGTCAGCTCTTAATGGAAAAACATGTCCTGGCCGATTTAAATCACTAGGTTTAGCATTATCAGCTATCGCTGTTTTTATAGTCGTAAGTCTGTCCTGAGCTGATACACCAGTAGATACACCTTTAGAAGCTTCGATTGTGACTGTGAATCCTGTACGATATTTACTAGTATTTTTTTTTACCATCATAGGTAAATTAAGTTTTTTTCTTCTAGATTCTGTGATACAGAGACATACGATGCCGCTACCATATCGAATGGTTAGAGCCATTTGTTCTACTGTCATATTTTCACATGCAAAAACTAGATCTCCTTCATTTTCGCGTTTTTCATCATCTAAGATGATAATACCTTGACCGGATTGTAAAGCAAATATTGCTTTTTTAATTCTTTCTATAGGTGTTCCAAATTCGTATAAGAGCGTTTGATTCATTCCTACAAACCTTCTGAATAAAATACATTATTGAAAAATAGAATTTTTAGATAAATGATATTTATAGTTAATATCGAATCCTTAAAATATTTTTTATAAAAATATTTATTTAGTATATTATATATTGAAATAAATTTAAGAGCAATGTACAAAATTGTACTTTTAAATTAGACATACGTTTTTCTTTTCAAGAAAAGAATTTATTGAATAGTTTGAAAAAACTAAATTTTATAAAAATTTTTTATTTAAAGCATAGTTTAAAATTTAACTCGTTAATTGTTAAAGTTTCAGTTCCAATTTTTTTGATAACTATACTAGCTCCTATATTAGCGTAAAAACATGCTTCTTCTAAAGAATATCCTTTAGCTAAAGAAGCAGCAATTATAGCAATTACTGTATCTCCTGCACCTGTTACATCACATGCTGTTTTTGAAATGGCAGGAAAATGTATTGGTTTTTTTTTATTTTGAAATAAAGTCATTCCGTGATGAGAACGAGTTATTAATAATGCTGATAGTTTCAGTTCAGATAATAATTTTATTCCTCTTTGTAAAATTTCTTGTTCTTTATAACATTTTCCGACTATTTTTTCAAATTCAGCAAGATTCGGTGTTAATAAACTCGCTCCAGAATATTTTGTAAAATCTATTCCTTTTGGATCCACAAGTATAGGGATTGACATTTTTTTTGCTAAATTAATTATTTTTTTAATATGAAATAAAGTTCCTTTTTCATAATCTGATAAAATTAAAATTTTAAAGTATGGGAGTGAATTAATTATTTTTTGATATAATAAATCATTTTGTTTAGCGATATATTTTTCTTGAAAATCTATTCGAATCAATTGTTTATTTTCCGATAAAATTCTAATTTTTGTGATGGTCTTATTTTTTTTTATAGGAATTAGATCACAATCAATTCTAATGTGATGTAAAAGTTTTTTTAATATTAATCCTTCATCATCTACACCAATAAAACCAATTATTTTAGAAGATCCACCAATTTCAGCAATATTTTTAGCTACGTTTGCAGCACCACCTGGTTGTTTTTTAACTTTATTGATTTTGACAATTGGTATAGATTTTTCTGATAGTATGGAATAATTTTTACTATACCAATAACAATCTAATATAAGATCTCCAACCACAAGAACAAGTGAGTTATTAAAATCAATAAATTTTTTTTTCATAATATTTTCTCTTTAAATAATCATAATTTTAAATATTTAATATATTTTGTAAAATTAAAAATAATTATATATTTTAAAACATGAACAATGTATTTTTTTATATATCTTATCTATAAAATAATTACAAGATTTAATTATTTATATTAATAAATAATTTATTTAATAGTATTTTATGTAATAGAATATAATATTATTTTAAAATATAAGAAAATAGCATGAAAATATATTTAGTAGGAGGAGCAGTTCGTGATTCTTTATTAAACTTACCTATTAAAGATAGGGACTGGGTAGTAGTAGGAGCGACAAAACAAATGTTATTAGAAAAAAACTTTCAGCCGGTAGGAAAAGATTTTCCTGTTTTTTTACATCCAGAAACGCACGAAGAATATGCTCTTGCGAGAAAAGAAAGAAAATCTGGAAAAGGATATACTGGATTTTATACTGATTCTAATTCTAGTGTCACTCTAGAAGATGATTTGATAAGAAGAGATTTAACCATGAATGCTATTGCTGAAGATCAAGACGGAAATCATATTGATCCTTTTAAAGGAAAAAAAGATATTCAATGTCGTTTAATAAGACATGTTTCTGAAGCCTTTATAGAAGATCCGTTACGAGTTTTACGTACAGCGAGATTTGCTGCTTCCTTAATACATTTAGGATTTCAAATAGCCAAGGAAACTATGGAATTAATGTCTATTGTAGTAAGAAAAAAAGAATTATTATATTTAACTGCAAATAGAATATGGAATGAAACTGAAAAAGCATTTAAAACTTATAATCCTCATGTATATTTTCAGGTTTTATATTCTTGTAAGGCGCTCCAACTGTTTTTTCCAAAAATGTATTTTTTTTATGAAAGAGATATTTTTTTAAAAAATAACCTATTAAAAAAAATATGTAATAAAGATAATATATTAATGGGATTAGCAAAAATATCAAATTTTGAAAAAAATGTTGATATTCGCTTTGCTTATCTCTGTCAATTTTTATCAATTAATCAACTGTTTTTTTTTCCTTCTAAAATATTTTATGATACTAATTCTGTTTCTATTGTACAGAGTTTATGTAAAAGTTTTCATATTCCATCTTCTATTCGAGATATAGCAGTTTTAAATACGGGTTTTTATATTTTTTTGAAAACGATTCAATCTCAATCATCCAAAAATATTGTCAGATTATTTTATAAAATTGATGCTTGGCGAAAACCGGATCGTATAAAAAAATTAGCGTTTTTAAATGACTTTAATTTTTTGAATCAAATTTCGACTAAGTTAATTAGTTTTAAATCTGGTTGTTTTCTAAAAAAATGTTTTTCTATTGTAAAAAATGTTTCTATTCAATTAATTTTAGATAAAGGTTTTAAAGGAAATGAAATTAAAGATGAATTAATGCGCATTAGAATTAAAAAGCTTCAACTATGGCGTTTAAAAAATTTTAAATCTCATATTTAATTTTATAAAAAAAGTATTTTTCTATAGTTATAAATTTAAATTAATTTATAAAATAAATTAGTAAAGCCATTATCAAGCGATATATTCCAAAAAATATTAGTGATGTTTTATCAATAAATTTTAATAATTTTTTTATACATATTATAGAAATTGTAAAAGATATTATAAATCCGATAAAAAAAACGGGAAGATCTAATATTTTTATATTATGAAAATTATTGATTAAATCATATAAAGATGCTCCTATTAATAAAGGAATAGATATAATAAAAGAAAATTCTATGGCAACCGAACGTTTGATTCCTAATAATATTCCAGTTCCTATAGTCATTCCAGATCTTGAAAAACCAGGGCATAAACAAAAAATTTGAAATAGTCCAATAATAATGGATTGTGATAAATTAATTTTATTAAGATTTGATATTTTATATTTTTTAGGTTTAAATATTTCAGAAATTATAAAAAACAAACTACCTAATATTAATGCATACATAACACTATTAATATTAAATAATATTTTAATTCTTTTATAAAATATATATCCTAAAATGATAGTAGGTGCAATAGAAAAAAAAACATGGATTACATTTGTTTTTTTATTTTTTATATTAATTTTTAATATTAGCATATTAATAATTTTTTTATGAAAAAAATATAATGTTCCAAATACAGAACCTAATTGAATAAATATATCTAATATTTTTGTGTTATTATTATTTTGTATTCCTAACCAGTGTGAAGCGATAATTATATGTCCTGTAGAAGAAATAGGAAGAAATTCTGTGATTCCTTCTACGATTCCAAGAATAATCGAAGTAATAATCTTATAGAATTCAATCATTTTTTTCTTATTTATGTGTTAGAATTTGATATGAATAAAATTAAAACGGTACTAAATAACAGCACCGTTTTTATATTGAAAATCAATTATATAGAGTTATAATAGTTGTTTCTCCAGCAACAGTATTACCAGATGATTTTTCTATTTTTTTAAAATTTTCTATATTAGATATTACAACAGGAGTTAAAATAGATTTAGATGCTTCTGTTAAAAAATCTAAATCAAATAAAATTATTTCATCTCCTATGTTTACGTTTTGATTATCATTAGCTATTTTTGTAAAACCCTTACCTTTTAACTTCACAGTATCAATACCAAAGTGAACAAATAATTCGACATTATCTTCAGAAATAATTGAAAAAGCATGTAGACTTTCAAATATTTTACCAATAGTACCGTTCACTGGTGCTAATATTTTATTTCCTGTTGGTTTAATTGCTATTCCATCTCCTACAATTTTTTTGGAAAAAACTAGATCTGGCACATCTTCAATATGAACAATATCACCAGATAAAGGTGCAACAATTTCTATTTTTTTAGAAAAATTAGATTTTTTACTATTAAATAAATTAGAAAAGAAATTCATTTTTTCTCCTAAGTGTTTTTTATTTTATTTGCGGTATTTTTACCTCCTAATATTTCATAAATTTTTTACTAAATGAAGTATTTCTTTTGTAGTTGATAATTTTAATGCTTTTTGTGCTATTTTTTTTGCTTTAGAAAAAGATGTATTACGAATTATTTCTTTTATTTTAGGAATGCTAATTGAACTCATACTAAATTCATCTAGTCCCATACCTAATAATAGAACAGTAGCACGTTCATCCCCTGCAAGTTCTCCACACATACCAGTCCATTTTCCATTTAAATGTGCTACGTCAATAACTGTTTTAATTAATTTTAAAACAGATGGATGCATTGGATTGTAAAGATGTGAAATTAAATCATTTCCTCTATCAACTGCTAAAGTGTATTGTGTTAAATCATTAGTTCCAATACTAAAAAAATCTACTTCTTTTATTAAATATTCAGCGATTATAGCTGATGCAGGTGTTTCTATCATAATGCCAATTTTAATATTTTCATCAAATAATATATTATTATTTTTAAGTTGTTTTTGAATATTATTGATTTCTAATTTTAGCATTCTAATTTCTTCAACAGAAATTATCATAGGGAAAAGAATGTATATTTTGCCAAAAGCTGAAGCCCTAAGGATAGCTTTTAATTGAGCATATAATATTTCTTTCCGATCTATTGAAATTCTGATTGCACGCCAACCAAGAAAAGGGTTATCTTCTTTTGGTAAATTCATGTAAGGAAGATCTTTATCACCACCAATATCCATGGTTCTTATAATAACAGATTTATTTTGCATTAATTCTGCAACTTTTTTGTATGCTTGGAATTGTTCATTTTCAGTAGGTAAAGAGTTTCTTCCCATAAATAAAAATTCTGTTCGATAAAGACCAATACATTCGGCACCGTTTTTTTGAGCAGAATAAATATCTTCTATATTACCAATATTAGAACCAATTTTAACATTATGTCCATCAATAGTAGTAGCATGTAAATTTTTTAAATTGATTAATTTATTTTTTTTTGCGGAATATTTATTTTTTACTTCTTTTTTCTGATTAATTAATTCATTAGATGGATTGATAAAAATTTCATTATGAATAGCATCTAAAATAATATAATCATTATTTTTGACCATACTTGTTACGTTACTAGTCCCTACAATTGCTGGAATTTCTAATGATCTTGCCATAATCGAAGTATGTGATGTCCTCCCTCCTAAATCAGTAATAAATCCTAAAATATATTTTAGATTAATTTGTGCTGTTTCTGAAGGAGTTAAATCTTTCGAAATTAAAATCACTTCACTTGTTATATTGTTTAAATCAATAATATTTAAATTAAGTATGTTTTTTAATAAACGATTTCCAATATCTCTTACGTCAATAGCTCTGTTTTTTAAGTACTCATCTTTGAGTTTTTCTAAAGCTTTTGCTTGACTTTCAATAATCAATTCAGTGGCTTCTGCAGCGCATATTTGTCTTTCTTTTATTAAAGAAATTATTTCCTGTTCTAACTCTTCATCTTCAAGAAGCATAATATGGCCTTCAAAGATGCTTTCTTTATCTTCTCCCAATGTTTCTCTTGCTTTAATTTTAATTTGTTTTATTTGTTCTATTGATTTTTTTCTGCCTTCAAAAAAAATTTTTATTTCTTTTGTAATATTTTCAATATGAATAATTTTGCGGTTAATAAGAATTTCTTCTTCTTTTAATAAAAGAGCCCGGCCAAAAGCTATACCCGGTGATGCTAAAATGCCTGAAATCATAACATTACCTTTAATAATAAAGTTTATCTATGTCAGAGAAGGACAATATGGTGGGTCAGGCAAATACATTTTTTCATATAATAATTCGGAAGTTATTTTTATATAACCTCCGATATTTTTAGAAAAATTAATAAATTATTTTTATGATAATTTATTCTAGTTCTGTCATTATGTTAGATAAATGCTCAATAGCTTGCTGTTCATCTTCTCCTTCAGCAGACAATGTAATAAGACTTCCTTTAATTAATCCTAGTGTTTGAATCTTGAATAAACTTTTGGCATTTACTGTTTTATCATTGTAAATAATATAAATTTCAGAAATAAATTTTTTTGCTTCTTTTACAAATTGAGCTGCAGGACGAGTATGTAATCCATGTGGAGCTGTTATTGTTATTTGGTTTTGAAACATTTTTTTTCCTTAAATTCGGTTTTATTAAAATGATTTTTCAAGTTATAATTTTATTATAAATAATTGAAATACAACTTCTGAAATAAAAAAGATCACATAAAAAGATTTTTTTATTGCAGAAATTGTATCATTTTAATGTTTTTCTTTATTTTCAAATAATGTAGAAAATAGTTCTGTACTTAAATAACGTTCTCCTGAAGAAGGTAATATAACAACTATTGTTTTATTTAAAAATTTTTTTTGTTTCTGTATTTTTAAAGCTGCAAATAAAGCTGCACCTGAAGAAATTCCTGCTAATATTCCTTCTTTTTTCATTAGTTTTTGAGCTGTAAATATTGACTCTTCACTTGAAACAGTAATTACTTGGTCAATTAATTTTAAGTCTAAATTTTTAGGAATAAATCCAGGTCCTATACCTTGAATTTTATGTGGTCCAGGTGTTATTTTTTTTCCTGATAAAAATTGTGTAATAACAGGTGATTCTGATGGTTCAACTGCAATACTAATTAATTTTTTTTTGCCTTGTCTTTGTTTGATATACCTAGTAATACCTGTAATAGTTCCTCCTGTTCCTACAGCAGAAATTAAAATATCTATTTTACCATCAGTATCATTCCATATTTCAGGACCAGTTGTTTTTTCATGAATTTCAGGATTAGCTGGATTTTCAAATTGTTTTAATAAAAGATATTTTTTAGGATTACATGATATAATTTCATTAGCTTCAGATATGGCTCCTTTCATGCCTAATGTTCCATCTGTTAATACTAATTTAGCTCCTAAAGATTTTAGCAGTTTTTTTCTTTCAATAGACATTGTATCTGGCATAGTAAGAGTTAAATCATAGTTTCGAGAAGCTGCAACATAAGCAAGCGCTATTCCAGTATTCCCGCTAGTAGCCTCGATTAATTCTATATTTTTACTAAGCCTTCCATTTTTTTCGGCATCCCAGATCATATTAGCACCAATCCTACATTTAACACTGAAGCTAGGATTTCTAGATTCTATTTTTACTAAAATATTTCCATGTCCTATATTTTTTAAACGAACTAGTGGTGTGTTTCCGATTGTTAAAGAATTATCTTCATATATTTTACTCATATTAATCCCTGTTTTTGAAAAATTTTTTTATTTTAATTAAGAGCTTTTACAATATGAAATATACTGTTATTTTTTTTAAAATTAAAATATTTATTATACTTTTGTTTATTTTTAAAAAAATCTATTTTTTTATTATAAGTAAAATTATATAATAAAAAATATTAAAAAATACTAATATTATTAATTTATAAAATTTGAGATAATTTTGAATCCATTATATATATATGTATTAAATTTATGACATCTATTAAAAACAAAATTGATAAATTGCGCAAAAAAATTTTAAGATATGAATATTTTTATCATCAATTAGATAAATCAATTATTTCTGATGCAGAATATGATTACTTACTTGATCAGTTATATAATTTAGAATTAGATAATAAAGAGTTTATTACTCCTGATTCACCGACACAAAGAGTAGGTTCAAATTTAACAAATAAATTCAAAAAAATTACGCATTTTTTCCCTATGTTATCCTTAGATAATACCTTTACTTTAAAAGGTTATTTAGAATTTGAAAAAAGAATTAAAAAATCTTTTAATAATATTCTAATATCTTTATGTTGTGAATTGAAAATAGATGGTATAGCTATTAGTATCATTTATGAAAAAGGAATATTTGTACGAGCTGCAACTCGTGGAGATGGTTATCAAGGAGAAAATATTACTTCTAATGCGCGAATGATAAAATCAATTCCATTAAAATTAACAGGACTCGATATACCTAAAAGATTAGAAGTTCGAGGTGAAGTATTTATGTTAAAATCTGATTTTTTAACATTAAACAAACAATGTAAAATAAAAAACAATAAATCTTTTTCTAATCCTCGAAATGCAGCTGCAGGCTCATTACGTCATATTGATCCTACAATAACAGCTGAAAGAAAATTAATGTTTTTTTGTCATGGTTGTTATTTTTTTAGCAAAAAAATAAAATTCACCACGCATTATGAACAATTAATACAGTGTCATACATGGGGATTACCAGTAAATCAAGATATGATAAATTGCCTACAATATGAAGAAGTTTTTCATTTTTATAAAGAATTTGAACAAAAACGACATCTTCTTGATTTTGATATAGATGGAATTGTTGTTAAAGTTAATTCAATAGATTTTCAAAATAAACTGGGTGTGCATACAAAAGCACCAAGATGGGCTATAGCATTTAAGTTTTTTTCTTCTGAAAGAATAACAAGATTAAACGATGTAAAGTTTCAGGTGGGTAGAACAGGAATAATTACACCTGTTGCTTATTTTGAACCTGTATATATATCTGGTGTGACAATTAAGCAGGCTTCATTACATAATAAAAGTGAAATAGAACGATTAGATTTACATATTAATGATCATGTTGTAATTTGTCGGTCAGGAGATGTTATACCAAAATTATTAAGTGTTGTTTCAGATTATCGTGAGAAAAATGCAACAAAAATTATATTTCCTACATTATGTCCTGTTTGCCATACAAAATTATTAGAAAATAAAGAAGAAAAAATAATTCGTTGTCATGCTGGACTAACATGCGATCCTCAAAAAAGAAAATCATTATGTCATTTTTTTTCAAAGAAAGCTTTAAATGTAAGAAGTTTAGGACCTAAAATTATTAATTCACTCATTAAAAAAGGATATGTTAACAATCCAATAGATTTTTTTTATCTTACATCTAATGATTTAATTAATTTGAGAAATATTGGAGATAAAAAAAGTATAGAAGTTATTGATTCGATTAATCAATGTAAGAAAACTACTTTCAAACGTTTTATTTATGCGTTAGGTATTTCTAATGTAGGTGAAATTGCTTCCGAAAAAATTGCAAATTATTTTATCACATTAGATCAATTACTCAATACTAATATTTCAGAATTAAAAAATATACATGGAGTTGGAAAGATAGTTGCAACTAATATATTAAACTATCTCTCTATTACATGTAATCGTGAAATGGTTATTAAACTAGTAAAAAAAATAGGTATTTTTTGGAATGATACAAGATTTCTGATAAAAAGTTATAAAAAAACATATTTTTTTGATAAGAGAATTGTATTAACGGGTGTTTTTACTTTTTATTCAAGAATAGAACTTAAGAAAATTTTAACTAATTTAGGTGCAAAAGTTTTTAGTACCATTTGTAAAAATACTGACATACTGATATATGGTAAAAAATTTGGTTCTAAATTTTTTAAAGCAAAATCGTTAAATATAAAATTGATAAGTGAAAAAGAATTAATTTCTTTAATTTAATTTTTTTTGGGTCGTGCAGGATTTGAACCTGCGACCAATTGATTAAAAGTCAACTGCTCTACCGACTGAGCTAACGACCCTTTTTATAATATGTTTTGGTGGGTGATGACGGACTTGAACCGCCGACTTCCTCCGTGTAAAGGAGGAGCTCTACCAACTGAGCTAATCACCCTTCAAATTACTATCTGTCATTCTTATTGTAATGGTAGAAGAAATAGAGTCAATCTTTTTTTAAAAAATAATATTTGTTTGTTGTAAATTTAATCATTATGATCAAAATAACATCTATATTTTTTATTTGAAATTAGTTCTGAATATTTTAAAAATATTTTTATTAACAAAAAATTTTAAAAGGAATACATGAAAATAAAAACTCGTTTTGCGCCTAGCCCCACTGGGGATTTACATATTGGTAGCATTCGCACTGCTTTATACTCTTGGTTATTTGCAAGGCATCATAATGGAGAATTTGTTCTTCGTATAGAAGATACAGATCTTCAACGTTCTCAAAAAATTTCTATTGATTCTATTTTACAGGGATTAGAATGGTTAGGATTAAATTGGGATGAAGGACCTTATTTTCAAACTAAGAGATTAGATCGCTATAAAGAAGTAATTAACATTCTTTTAGAAAAAAAAAATGCATATAAATGTTTTTGTTCATCTCAAGAATTAGAAGAAATTAGAACTAATCAAATTCAAAAAGGTTTAAAACCTCGATATCCTGGTACTTGTAGAAATTTAAAAATTAATCATCTTCATAATAAAGATTACGTAATACGATTTAAAAATCCAACTACTGGAAAAGTAATATTTAACGACAAAATTAGAGGAGATATTATTTTTGATAATTCAGAATTAGACGATCTTATTATTCAACGGTCAAACGGAATCCCAACTTATAATTTTTGTGTGGTTATAGACGATTTAGATATGAAGATTACTCATGTAATTCGTGGAGAAGATCATATTAATAATACGCCACGTCAAATTAATATTTTAAAGTCTTTAGGCGCGCAAATACCTATTTATGCTCATTTATCAATGATTTTAGATGAAGAAGGCAATAAAATTTCTAAGAGAAAAAATGCATTAAATATCATTGAGTATTATAAAAAAGGATTTCTACCAGAAGCATTATTAAACTATATAGTCCGATTAGGTTGGTCACATGGTGATAAAGAAATTTTTAGTCTATTAGAAATGAAAAAGTTATTTAATTTAAATTTTATTAGCAAATCTTCTAGTATTGTAAATATAAAAAAGCTTTTATGGATTAATAAGTATTATATTAATAATCTATCAGTACAACATATTTCTAGCCTTCTTAAAGATTATATGGAAAGAGAAAAAATTGATATTCATAATGGTCCTAGTTTAGAATTATTAGTAAAATTATTAAGAAGTCGTTGTCACACATTAAAAGAAATGACAGAATTTTCTCGTTATTTTTATGAAGAATTTGATTTTTCTGATCAAAAATTAGTAGAGAAATATTTGACATGTAATAATTGTCAGATTTTAGAAAAGATATATAACAAATTAGAAAAAATATTGGTTTGGAATCATTTAGTGATATCTGAAGTTATTAATAACTTATCAAAAAAAAATCAAATTAATACAAAAGAAATAAACATGATTTTACGTATTGTAATCACAGGTAATATTTACTCGCCGAGTATCAGTTCTGTGATTGATTTAGTTGGTCAAAAAAAAACTTTATTGAGAATAAAAAAAGCAATTAATTATATTAATACTTTATATATTTGACAAACATAAATAATTAAATTTAATTTTTTAAAGAAATAAATTGACAGAATTCATGTGTTTTTATATTGTAATATTTTTGGGGTTATAGCTCAGTTGGTAGAGTGCTTGCATGGCATGCAAGATGTCAGCGGTTCGAGTCCGCTTAACTCCAAAAAACTCATTCTTATCGGCATGATGAAGATTAAATTAAAAAATACTCAAAATAACATGAAATATTACTACTAAGTCCTTTAAATTCATTTTAAAATTATAGTACCGTGCTGTATTTTATTCAGCACAGTATTTTTAGAATTAAATTTGTTGATTCATTATTTCTTGATAAGCAGAAATAATTTTATTTCTTACTTGAATGGCCATTTGCATAGAAAGAGTAGACTTTTCTAAATTTATCATTACATCATTCAAAGAGATTCCTGATTGATTTAATGTAAATTTTTCAGAATCTTTTTTTGCATTGTTTTGAATATTGCTAATTTCTCCTAATGCCGTTTTTATATA
The DNA here is from genome assembly GCF_000521565.1 of Buchnera aphidicola str. G002 (Myzus persicae). Classification (NCBI taxonomy): domain Bacteria; kingdom Pseudomonadati; phylum Pseudomonadota; class Gammaproteobacteria; order Enterobacterales; family Erwiniaceae; genus Buchnera; species Buchnera aphidicola. The sequence continues at coordinate 77,034 of NZ_CP002701.1, forward strand.
GTCGATAAAATGATTTGATTCTATATTATTTTCTGTATTTATATTTTTATTTAAAAAATTAATTTTTGTGTGAATGTTGTGATAATTAATATTTTTAATAAACATAATTTTCCTCTTATATAAATTTTTTATTTTTTAAATGACTATCTTATTGTTTTTTGATAAACAATAAATAAAGATTTTTGATAAACAATAAATAAAGATAAATATTTTTATATTATATTAAAATACATATTTTTTAATATATTATTCATAATAATTTAATTAAAAATAATTTAACAGGAAATTTTTTTATTTCATACTATATTAGTGAAATTATTTAATAATCGCTAAATTTTAGTTAGAATTAACTATCAGACAGGAAGATTTCATGAATTTCAGTGCTATAGAAGATTCAGTTTTAGAAGAGAAAAAAAAATTTAATAATTTTTTTTCTCGTTTTTTAAAAAATTCTCGTGTTTTAATTATTTTATTAACAGCTTCAGTTATTACCGCTGTCTCTGTTTCAATATGGATTAAATCTCCCGAGTATCAAGTTTTATATAATCATTTATCTAATGAAGATGGTGGAGCTATTATTAATCAGTTAAATCAAATGAAAATTCCTTATCAGTTTACTGATGTGTCAGGTCAAATATCTGTTCCGAAAAATAAAGTTTATGATATTCGCTTACGTTTAGCAGAAAAAAATCTTCCTAGAGGTGGAGGAGTTGGTTTCGAACTATTAGATAAAGAGAAATTTGGAATTAGTCAGTTTAACGAACAAATAAATTACCAACGTGCTTTAGAAGGAGAACTCGCTCGAACCATACAAAGAATTAATATTATTAAAAATGCGAGAATACATCTAGTATTTCCTAAATCATCATTGTTCTTACAAGATAAAAAAAAATCTTCGGCTTCAGTTGTTTTGGAACTACAGCCCGGACAAGTATTAAATTCAGAACAAATTAATTCAATATTACATATTCTTTCGAGTAGTGTATCGAATCTTTCATCTCAAAATATTACAATTGTAGATCAATTTGGACAATTATTAAATCAGCCTTTTTTAGAATATCAAAAAGTTAATAATGTACAATTTAAATATTCTGAAGATATTGAATCTCGTTATAGTAATAGAATAAAAGAAATTTTAGAACCATTAGTTGGTATTGGGAATGTACATGCTCAAGTAACTGCTCAGATTGATTTTAATTCTCAAGAAGAAACACAAGAAAAATATTTACCGAATACTAATCATAAAAATCAAGCAATAAGATCCTATCAAAAAAGTATTCATGATCAAGTGCAAAAAAAAGAGATAGTGACATCTTTATCCAATAATACACCTTCTGATAGTCTGAAAAATAAATATACTAACACAATGAATAATGGATTTAATTTTGTCAAAAATAATACAAAAGTAAATAATTTTGATAATCCTATAAATTCTAATATTAATCGTGATAATACGATAAATTATGAGTTAAATCATAGTATTTCACATACTAAAATGAATGTAGGAGAAATTAAAAGATTATCTGCTGCAGTTATTATAAATTTCACTAAAGATAAAAATGGAAAATCTATTCCTTTTGCGACAGATAAAATAAAGAATATTGAACATTTAATACGTGAAACAATAGGATATTCTAAATCTCGAGGAGATAGTGTTCATGTCGTTAATGCATTATTTGCTAAACATCAAGAAAAAATGCCTATTCCACTAAAACATCCGAGTCCATTGCAATTTTCATATATATTATTTAGTTTAACACCTTGGTTTCTTTCTGCTTTATTTCTATGTCTTTTATTAAAAAAATACATTTGTCCTGTTTCAAGAAATAATGTTACAAACAATAGAATAAATAATGAAAAAAAGTATACAGAAAAATATGAAAATATAGAAAAAAATACTTTTCAAGAAAATATTAAAAATAATTTCAATACAGATACATTAATTCATCAAATTTGCAATATATCTAATCAAAATCCGCGTACTATAGCGTTAATTATTCGTAAATGGATGAGTGATAAAATATGATTTTAAATGGTACTGAAAAAAGTGCACTATTATTAATGTCAATAGGATCTGATCAAGCAGGAGAGATATTAAAAAATTTAACTCCTTTTGAAGTACAAGAGCTGATCACAACTATGTTAAATATGAAAAGAGTGTCAACTAAAAAATTAAACGAAACACTTCATGAATGTTATGATCTTGCAGTGAAAAACAATGCTTTTAACTGTAATAATAGTGATAATTATCTTATGGATATGTTAACAAAAGCTTTAGGAGAAAAAAAAGGTAATTCTTTGTTACAGGAAGCACTAGAAATTCGTAACGCAAAAATATGTATTGACAAACTAAATTATATGAAACCCAAGCAAATTGCTTTTTTATTAAATAATGAACACTCTCAAATTATTACAACTATACTTATTTATCTAGATCAAAATCATGCCGCTAAGGTTTTGTCGTTCCTTAGCAACAAAAAACGTGCTGAAATTATATTAAGAATTACGGAATTTCAAGGTATTGAAGAGTCTTCTTTAGTAGAGTTAACTAAATTCATTGATACTTTATTAAAAAATAAGAAATTAATTTTATCGGAAAAAGGAGGTATAAAAACCGCAGCTAAAATTTTAAATTCAATGAAAATTCAAGATGAAAAAGAAACAATAAAAAAAATTAGTATGTTTAATGAAGAATTAGCGAATAAGATTCTTAAAGAAATGTTTTCATTTGAAAACATAGTAGATTTAGATGATAATTATATTCAATTAGTGATTAAAAATATTGAAAAAGAAAAATTATATATTGCACTTCAAGATACAAGTGCTTCTGTAAGAGAAAAATTTTTTAAAAATATGACTAAAATAGAATCAAATGAATTATTGCTAAGTTTAGAAAAAAAATCTTATATTTCTAATGTTGCTATAAAAAACGAACAAAAATTAATTTTAATAATGATTAAAAATATGGCAGAGAAAAAATCTTTTTCATTAAAAAATTTAAGAGAATATTATGCCTAATTTGACATTAGAAAAAAAATGGACACGATGGTATCCTAAAAAAATATCTTTTAAAAATAAAGAAAAAAATAAGAAATTTTTATATTTTTCTTCTCAATTGACTCAAGAAGATTTTTTTATAGACCAAAATAATAAAGGAAAAAAAGACGATTCTCAAACTTATCAAAAATCAGAAATAATAGATTTAACAACAACAAAAGAATACAAAATAGGTTTCAAAAAAGGTTTTTTAGAAGCTTCACAAGATAATATTATATTGAAAAAAAAATTAAATAGTTTTTTGTTAGATTTTGAAAAATCTTTTTCTATCTTTCAAAATACACTTTCTTCTCGTTTATTAAAAATAGTATTAATAGTTACATCTTATGTAATCGGAAAAAAAACTGATGCGAATGAGTCATTTTTAATTAAACATATAAAAAAAATTATTCAAAAAGATGGTATTTTTTTAAAAAAACCACATCTTTTTATTCATCCGAACAATAAAGATTTAATAGAAAAAACATTTGAAAACTTTTTAAATACCTATCAATGGAAATTAGTATGTGATGATAGTTTAGAACTAAATAGTTTTAGAATTAAGTCAGCAAGTAGTAATATAGATGCTACCGTAGATGCAAGATGGCAAGAATTATGTCGTCTTATTGACTTAGAGGAATAATATTAATGAATTTAAAATTTACTCAATTTTTGAAGAATCTTTCTTCTTTTGAAAATAGAGTTAAAAAACTTCCTGATGTTATTTATTATGGTCGTCTTGTTGGTATTAATGGTTTAGTTTTAGAAGTTGTTGGATTAAAAATTCCTATTGGTACAGAATGTTCTATTGAGAGAATTATTAATGGTAAAGTCTTTAATATTGATGCTGAAGTAATAGGTTTTTCCGGTGAAAAAACATTATTACTATCTTTTGAAGAACATCACGGTATTTTCCCTGGATCGTGTGTTTTTTTAAAGAATAGTCAAAATATGAATGGTTTAGTAAAAAAAATACCATTAGATATATCATTATTAGGACGAGTAGTAGATGGAAAGGGGAATCCATTAGATAAGCTTCCTCCATTACAAGATAAATATTATCGTATACAAAAAAAACAATATAATATTAATCCATTACATAGAAAACCTATTACAGAAGTATTAGATATTGGTATACGCTCTATTAATGCACTCTTAACTATTGGACGAGGTCAAAGAATAGGAATTTTTTCTAGTTCAGGTATTGGTAAAAGTATTTTGCTTGGCATGATGGCAAAATATACTCAAGCTGATGTGATTGTTATAGCTCTTATTGGTGAAAGAGGACGAGAAGTAAAAGATTTTATAGAAAAAATATTAGGTTCAGAAGGATTGTCAAGATCAATAGTAGTTGCTGCTCCTGCAGATGTATCACCTTTAATGCGTATACAAGCAGCTTCCTATGCTACTAGCATAGCAGAATATTTTTGTAAGAAAAACAAACATGTATTATTAATAATGGATTCTTTGACTCGTTATGCAATGGCAGAACGAGAAGTTTCTTTATCTTTAGGAGAGTTACCAGTTTCCAAAGGTTATCCATCTTCTATATTTTCAAAAATTCCTAATTTAGTAGAACGTGTAGGAAATATAAATAATAAAGGTTCCATTACTGCTTTTTATACAGTTTTAACTGAAGGTGATGAAGAACAAGATCCAGTATCATATGTAGCACGTTCTATATTAGATGGACATATTATTTTATCTCAATATTATGCTGATTTGGGTCATTATCCTGCTATTGATATAGAATCTTCAATTAGTCGTGTTATGCCAGAAATTACAGATTCTAAACAGTATCAACAAGCTGTTTATTTTAAAAAATTAGTTTCTTCTTATCAAAGAAATCGAGACTTAATTAAAGTAGGCGCCTATATTGTGGGAACAGATTTAATATTAGATAATGCTATTAAACTTTGGCCAAAATTAGAGAATTTTTTAAAGCAAGAAACATCAGAAAAAATTAACTATTCTATTTCTTGTCAAGATTTAAATAAAATATTTCTTTAATATTAAAAGAAATTGGATATATTAAATTCATGAAAAGTAAAAAAATTTGTTTTTTGATTTTAGAGAAAATAGAAAGAAAAAAATCAGAAAAAATAATAATTGATATTCAGAGTATGTTTTTGAAAAAAAAAGAAAATGATGAACAATTAAAATTATTAGTTGAATATGAAAAAGAATATATAACGAAAATAAAAAATCAATTATTATTAGGAATTTTTGTATATCAATGGAAAAATTATAATAATTTTATTTCTGTATTAGGTATAATTATTCATAATCATAGAATTATGCTGGAAGAAAATAAAAAATTAATTGAAAAAAAAATGAGTAGTTGGTCTAAAAGTCAAAAAAAAATAAAAATTTGGAATCATTTAAATAGTATTAATAAAAAGAAAATATTAAAAATAAAAAAAATAAAAGAACAAATAATTAATGATTATCACGTTCAGTTAAAATTTTCAACAAAAGGATAAAAATCATAATGTTAGAAATGATTCATAATATAAAATTAAAACCTAGTTTTTTTCATAATCAAGATCATCATTCTTCTAATATTATAGACGAACTATACTTATATCAATCTATTTTTAATGAATTAAAAAAAACCGCATTAACTAAAAAAATAGAATTTGTTAATGTTATAACAGAAGAAAAAAAAAATGATGATAAAAATATTATATGTACTAATTTTGTAATTAATAATTTATTAAACATTTTCAATAACACAAATAAAGATGCAAAAATTAATCATTTTAATGATAGTAGAATTCAGAATAATAAAAAAAAAAAGATAAGTATGAAAATATTTTATTAGATCATCCTGATTTTTCAAAAAGAATAAAAACAGATTCATTTAAAAAAAATAAAAAAATATTTCAAACATTAGATATAAAACTGTTGTTTAATGAGTTTAAAAAAAATAAAAATTTATATGTTCAGAATAACAAATCAAATAATATAAATATAAAAAAAAAATTAGACTTAATCAAATTAAACCATTCGTATAATCATGAGCAAGTAAATTTTCGAAAGATAGACCAAGATCATATAAACGGTATTAAAAATCAAAAAAATATAATCTTGTTGACAGATTTTAAAAATTATAAAAATAGTTTGTTTTTATCTAAAAATATAAATCAAATTGATAATTTTTTACGAAATACAAACTTGATAAAAGATACTAATCAAAAAAAAACTCTTCAATTAAATACAGAACCGTCATTTTTTTGTCATTCGGAAAATTCTATGGAATGGAAAAAATCAGTTAGTCAAAAAATACTTCTCTCCATTTCCAACAAAGATAATCAAGCAGAAATATATTTAAAACCAGAAAATTTAGGATTAATATATATAAAAATTATTATGAAAGATGATGAGGCGACGTTAAATTTTATTTCTAATCACAACGAAGTTAGAATGTCTTTAGATAATTATGTGCCTTTTTTAAGAGATTCACTTAGGAAAAATGGTATTAAATTACGTGAAGCAAAAATTTCTAGTTCTTTAAAAAATAAAGAAGTAAAGAATTCTAAATTTTTTTACAAAAACATTTTAAATTCAGATGTATGTAATAAAACATTAAATATATATAAAAAAAATAGAGATATATCAAAATATAAATTGATTGACGTATATGTTTAATAAACAATATTAATATATATTTTAAAAAATATTAAATTATGCGAGTATAAATAAAAAAATAATTTTTTTATCTTATCTTACAATAACTTTTACCTGTGAGGTATATAAATGGGCAAAAGTAACAATCTACATCATGAACCTAAAAAAATTTATCAGAGAGAAAAAAAAATAAATAATTTTTTTGGAGAAAATGAAATTCAAGTATTAGAAGATATTACAAACTATTTTATAAAAAAAATTATAATAGATTTTTCTAATTTTTTAAAAAACAAGATAGAATTAGTGTCTTATAATATAAATATAGAATTTTATAACGAAAATAATATAAAAAATTTTAGTTGTCTGAATTTATTAGAAACATCTCCTGAGAATAATAAATTTTTTGTAATTTTTTCTTCAAGATTTTTATCTGTTATGATAGATCTTTTATTTGGAGGTCATAGTCATTATATAGATAAAATAAGAAATATAGAAGATATTACATCTTCTGAATTTTCTCTTAACAAAAAAATTATTACATTTATTACAGAACGTTTTTCCTATACTTATGAAAAATTTTTTTCTCGGAAAATAAAATTTATTAATACTCAAGTGTTCACAGATTTAAAAGCATTTAATTATAATTTAAATGAATTACTTGTAATCACTTCTTTTAATTTTAAGGTTAATAATACTAAAATGTTCTTTAGTATTTTAAGCTCTTTATCTACAATTAAACAGTTAAATAGAAAAACAGCTATTTCAACAAATACTAAAAAAGATAAAAATGTAGAAAGCAACATTTTAAGTACGATTTCATTTTCAGATATGTATGATATTAAACTAGATATTATAGCGAGAATCATAAATATTTCTATTTCTTATAATGAATTTTATAATTTATCAATAGGAAGTATTTTATTAATGGAAAAACCTGATAAAATTATTGCGTTTATAGGAAACAAATCTGTATTTTATGGTAATTACAAAAGATTTAATGAACAATCGATTATTTTTATAGACGAATTTATTAATAAAAATTTAGAGTCTAATCAAGATAAGGAAAACCATTTAATGAACCATATAGAAAAACGATCTGATAATAAATCATTAATTAATTCTGATAAAAAGATATCTAAAGATGAAAATATATCATATGAATCTGAAAATAATTTAGATAATAAAAATATTTTACTTGATACAGTTTTAAATGTTACTGTCGAACTAGGAAAAGCAAAAATAAAAATTAAAGATTTTCTTGGTTTTTCAAAAGGAAGTATGTTGATTTTAGATAAATTAATAAAAGAACCGTTAGATGTTTTCATAAATGGTCATTTAATTGCATCTGGTGAAATAGTTTTCTTAGATGATAAATATGGTCTTCGAATTATTGATATTAAAAATAATTTTAAAAAAATTATAAACGTTTAAGTTTAAATATAAAATTTATGGAAAAAAATACATCTTTTCAATCATTATCAAGTACTTTTATATCCATATTTGATAATGAAAAATTTTTTCAAATAATAAGTTCGTTATCTCAAATAATATTACTAATATTAGTGTTAAGTTGGATTTTAAAAAAAATTTCTTTTTTTAAAGTTAATAACATACTTTCTTGTATGAAAGTTTTAGATAGACTGTCTGTTGGACCAAATGAATCTGTTGTTTTAATAGAAATACAAAAAGTAAAATTAGTATTAGGTGTCACAACAAGAAATATTACTTATTTATATAGATTATCATCTATTTTAAAAGATACATCAGTACATCATACAGATGATGCTTTGTTAAAAAAAAATATATGTAATTATTCTTTACAAAATTTTTTTAAAATTTCCTGGAAAAAAAAAATGTTTTATCGAATTCTTCCATTTTTAGTTTTTTTGTTCTTTTGTCCTACAGTACATGCGGAAATACCTGGTGTAACAAGTCATATTTTAGATGATGGAGGACAAACTTGGTCTATACCAGTTCAAACATTAGTTTTATTGACATCATTAACTTTTCTTCCAGCTTTTCTTTTAATGATGACTAGTTTTACAAGAATTATTATTGTTTTTGGTTTATTACGGAACGCATTAGGTACTCCTTATGCTCCTCCCAATCAAATATTACTTGGTTTAGCGTTGTTTTTAACTTTTTTTATTATGTCTCCAACATTCGATAAAATTTATAAAGATACCTATATACCATTTAGTCAAGAAAAAATAAATATGGAAGATGCTATTATTAAAGGTTCAGCTCCTTTAAAAGAATTTATGTTAAATCAAACACGTATACCTGATTTAGAATTATTTTCAAAATTAGCACATATTGCTTCTTATGAAAATAAAAATGAAATACCAATGCGAATTTTATTACCTGCATTTATTACTAGTGAATTAAAAACTGCTTTTCAAATTGGTTTTACTATTTTTATACCTTTTTTAATTATTGATTTAGTTATAGCTAGTGTATTGATGGCTCTGGGTATGATGATGGTGCCACCTGCAACAATTTCTTTACCTTTTAAATTGATGCTTTTTGTATTAGTAGATGGATGGCAATTATTAATCACTTCATTAGCACAAAGTTTTAATACATAATGTCTTCATAAATATTTTTATATATTATAAATAATTTCAAGTTAATTTTAAATAATGGAGATGTTGATGACATCCGAATATGTAATGGAATTATTCCAGAATGCTATGAAAGTTGCATTAATTCTTGCATCACCATTACTACTAGCAGCTTTAGTTAGTGGTTTAATTATTAGTGTGTTACAAGCAGCTACACAAGTTAATGAACAAACTTTATCTTTTATCCCTAAAATTATTTCTGTGTTAGGTGTAATGGCAGTACTTGGACCTTGGATGTTAGGTGTTATGCTAGATTATATGCATAATTTATTTTACAATATACCACTGATTATTAAATAATGTTAACATTTAGTAGCCTTGAATTCATAACGTTAATTAGTAATTTTTTTTGGCCTATGGTGCGAATTTTATCTTTTTTTTCTACTGCACCAATTTTTAACGATAAACTTATAAATAGAAAAAATAAAATATTTTTATCTGGTATAATAAGTTGGTTAATATTTCCATTTTTACCTGAAGTTCATACTATTTTATTTTCTTATTTTGGAATATTAGTATTATTTCAGCAAATATTAATTGGAATTGTTTTAGGTTTTACTGCACAATTCTTATTTGTTACAGTTAATTTATCTGGAGAAATCGTAGGTTTACAGATGGGATTATCATTTGCAACTTTTTTTAATAATAGTCGTATGGGTACTTCTATAATATCTCGTTTATTAAATATTTTCGTTTTGTTTTTTTTCTTAGTATTTAATACTCATCTTTATTTGATTTCTATTTTAATCAATAGTTTTGACAGTATGCCTATTGACAGCTATTTTTTAAATAAGAATGTTTTTTTGTCTTTATTAAGTTTTTCTAGTCATATTTTTTTAAATAGTATTTTATTCATTTTGCCAGTAATGATCGTTTTATTAACAATCGGTTTTATAATGAGTTTGCTAAATCGACTATCTCCTCAGATATCTATTTTTTCTATTGGTTTTCCACTAAATTTACTAATAGGAATATTAGTATTATACTCTTTAATATCTTTTATGTTACCTTTTTTTAAAACATTATTATACGAATTGATTTTTTTTATATCTAATATTTTTAAAATTGTATAAAAAATAAATCTAGCTTGATATTAATTTTGATATATTATAAATAGTTGATTATCTATATATTTTGGAATAAAAAAAATAATCTTTATGAATAAAGTATAATTTTGAAAAAAATTATACTTTAGTTTATTTAGAAAAAGACCTTTAAAATAAAAATTAATAATTTTTATTTTATTTTTGCTTCATGATATAAAATATGTTTCCGAAGAACAGGATCATATTTTTTAAATTTTAACTTATCAGGTGTCTTTCTTTTATTTTTAGTTGTAGTATAATAGTGCCCAGTTCCTGCAGATGAAACCATTTTTATTTTTTCACGAGTTTTTTTGGCCATAAATTAACCTTTATTTTTTTTATTTATTTTTTTTATTTATTTTTTTTAATATTTTTTCAATACCATGTTTATCAATACAACGCATGCCATTAGCTGAAATACGTAATTTAATAAATCTTTTTTCATCAGAAAGCCAAAATCGATGATATTGAATATTCGTTAAAAATTGTCGTTTAGTTGCATTCATAGCATGAGATCGATTATTACCAATCATTCTTTTTTTTCCAGTAACTTGACATATACGTGACATAATTTTATCTCTCTTAATTAAAAAATTAAATATATTTAAATTAACAAATAATACCAAGATGATTTTTATATAAAAAATATTTTAACATATTATAAAAAACTATAATAGCTGTTTGATATTTGCTAATTTGATAAAATTAATTATTAATTTTCATAATAATAATTCATATATACTATTTAAAGAGATAAAAAAGTATCATTTTTATATAATGTATATTGAATATTAGTTCATTTATCATAAAGTACTTTTTAACTTGATAATCTAATATTAGATCAGGACAATTTTTATGAGTATATATCAGAGATACTTATCTAAGTCTTTGATTTTTTTTTCTAGTGTTATTATTATATTTTTTGTATTTATAGAAAGTAATACGGGATTCAAATTATTTTTTAACTTTACTAATCGACTTTTTTTAGGATTTAAAGTAGAAGAAATATCAGGGAATTGGCGTAATTTTACATTAAAAAATATTAATTATAATAATTCCAAAGTCTCTATTCAAGCTAACAGTATACATATAATATTAGATATTCCTTCATTATTTAATGTGTCAACAATTTTTAAGGAAATTGAGACAAATAATTTAATGATTTTATTTAAAAAAGAAAATATATCTACTCATTCTATAATACAAAAATTATCTTTTGATACTATAAAACAAAATATATTTATTAAATATCCTGTAATTTTTCAAAAAATACATTCTGATAAAATTTTGATTAAAACATCTAACATAAACATACTCTTATCAAATTTTTTTGGTGGTGTAAAATTAATTAATAATAATATTACTTTTTTCCCCACTAATATTGATACTATTCATGTAGTATCATCGAATATCACACTAAAAGAAAATCTTTTAAAAAATAATTTATCAAATTTTGATTATCTTTATAAAAAAAATAAAATCAATAATTTTTTACATTTTTTATCAACTCAATCAAACATTTTTATTCCATTTAATATTAATTTTATCTCTGTAAAATGTAAAAACGTAAATTTAATAGATCATAAAATATCTAATTTTTTTTCAGCAGAATTACGAGCTAAAATAGAAGATAATATTTTAAAAATAAAAAAAATAAAAATTTATAATAATATTATAAGTATTAAATCTTATGGGAAAATTATTTTTAGTCACGATACTATTATATGTAATATAAAAAATAAAATATTAATACCTAAATTTTATAAAAAAGTTATTAATTTTTCATTTAAATCTTTTCTAAATAATAAATTTATGTTTCAGTTAATTTTTAATAATTTATATAAAATTAATATACATGGTGAAATATTTTTAGATGATTTAAATCATCCGTTTCAAATATATTTTACTAGTAAAAATTTATTTTTTTCTATAAAAAAAAATATAACACTAGAAATAAAAAAATTTAAAGCTATTTTAACAGGAGAAATAGATAACTATTCTTTATCTTTTCAACAAATTTTTAAAATATGTGATATGCCATCAATTTTTATTGATATTAATGGAAATGGTAATTTAAAAAATATTTTTTTGAAAAAAATTAATTTTTCTCTTCTTAAAAGTACTATTTTTAATAAAAAAAAAAATGAATTAGCGAAAAATATTATACATAATCCATATATTTTAGAATTAATAGGAAAAACAAATATCATAGGTAAAACGATAAATAATACATATAATTTATGTGCTCCTAAAATAAGTATAGATACTAAGCTTATGCAAAAAAAATTATCTATATTAGGTTCTCTATGTTATAGAAATCTTAATGTTTTAGAAACTTCTGGAATAAATTTATTAGCAGGAAAAAATAAGCTATATTTAAAAGGTTTCATAGGGAAAAAGAATAATATTTATTCATCTATTCTAGCTAATAATTTAGATTATTTTTTTCCTAATTTGAAAGGTAAAATTGAATCTGTATTACATGTATATGGAAATTATATGCATCCTGTCATAATGAATCAAATTTCAGTAAATAATTTAAATTGGAAAGATAACTTATATTTAAAAAGTATAAAAATACTTTCTAACATGAATATAAAAAATAAATTTTTAGGGAATTTTTTATTAGATATTAAGAAAGCTCAATTTTTTCAATTTTATATAAATTCCTTACATATTTACGCTAATTGGAATAATAAAAATCAAAAATTTTGCTTTTTATTTAAAAGTCCTATTTTATATATGAATATCATGTTGAATAGTATCATTGATGATAAAACAGGACACTGGTATGGTTTTTTAAAAAAAATTTATATTAAAACTTTTTGGGGGAAATTCATTACTAAAAAAGTTCCTTTTTCTTATTTCTATAATTCACATAGTATAATAAATAATTTTTATACAAAAAAAATAAAAGTAGAAAATTTTTTTTCATCTTTGATATACAAGACAAAAAAATCTTTTTTAAATATACTTAATAAACCTTTTATAAATTTTACAAGTGAACTATTTATTCAAACAAAATTAAAATGGATATTAGGAAAAAATATTTCATATGGAAATATATTATTAAATAGTCAGAATATTAAATTAGAAAGAAAAAATAAAGAACTAACATTTTATGAAAATATAGATTATTTACATTTATCTTTAAATTTAATACATAATGATTTAAAAAGTAAATGGATCATAAAAAAATCTATTACTTCTCTAGAAAAACAAGATATTTCTGGTCAGTTAAATGTTTTAGACCTTTATAATCAAAAGAAATTAGAAGGTAAATTTGTAATATCTAATTTTCCTCTTTCTTTTATTAATCTTTTTACTACAAAGTTTAAACAAGTAAAAGGTAGATTTAATAGTCAAATTAAATTTTTTGGATCTTTATATTGTCCTCAAGTATTAGCTAATGTTAATTTTAAAAACATTTTAATTAAGAGTGATAATATATTAAGGTATATAAGTTTATTTTTTCCTTATTTCTTAGGTAAGCTAGATCATATAAAAATTAATCAAGAAATTATAATGGAGAAAGGTGACTTATTATTTACATTTAATAAATTATTAAGTAATTCTAATCATATACAATGGAATCTTTTATTTAAAAGTAAAAAAGTAGAAATAGTTTCTTTTTCTAAAATAAAATTCCAATTTTCTTCTAAATTAAATTTACATTATTTTCTTAAAAAATATGATTTAATAGGATATATAAAATTTTCTTTTTTTTATTTTAAAATTAACGAAAAAAATTTTATGATTTAATTATATTTAAAAAATAAAATATTTTTTAAGTACCATGTATTTTTTTTGCTCGATTATATGAAGTACTAATTTCTAATTTAGCATCAGTTTGATTTCCCCAACCTATAATTTTAACCCATTTTTCTTTTTCTAATTTTTTGTAATTTTGAAAGAAATGTGAAATCTGTTTTTTTAATAATGTTGATAGATCTGATATATCATTTATTGTTTCATATTCTTTACAAATTTTACTATTTGGTACTGCTATTATTTTAGCATCTTCTCCTGATTCGTCATGCATTTTTAACATTCCAATAGGTTTACAATGAATAACACAATTCGATTGTATAGGATAATAAGAAGGTACTAATGCATCTAAAGGATCACCATCTGAAGACAATGTTTGATTTATATATCCATAGTTACAAGGATAAAACATTGGAGTTGATATAAAACGATCTACAAATAGCATGCCAGATTTTTTATCCATTTCATATTTGATAGGAGATGAGTTTGATGGAATTTCTATGATGACGTATATATCATTTGGTATATTATCCCCTGCAATAATTTTGTCTAAGTTCATATAGATTAAGTCCTTAATAATGAGTATTTACGTAATTAATATAATTTTATATTATATAAATTATTTTTTTAAGTATGAATGAATTAACATCATTGATGAAATAAATTTTAATTTCAAAATAGAATTATATCTATTTTTTATGCATAAAGTAATTTATTTTAATTTTTTTTTATTTAATATATTATAAAAATATAAAAACATCTTTGTAAGGATTTATATATGCAATTCGCTAAAGATATAGAGAAAGAAGAATCTTTTCTTTTAAATACAGTAAAAGAAACATTAAATTTTGCTAAAAATAAAACAACCTCTATAGAGGTTTCCGTAAAAAAAACAATAGGTATCAGTGTTAATATTAGAAATAGTATTGTTGAAAACGTTGAATTTAATACTGATGGTGGGCTCTTTCTAACAGTATATAACAAATTTTCTAAAGGTAGTGTATCATCTAAAGATTTTAGTTTAAATGGCATTAAAAAAATGTTCAATATAGCTTTTGACATTTCTAAACATTCTTCTTCTGATTTTTTTTCCGGTTTACCGGACATAAAATTATTGTGCTACCGTACTATAGATCTTGATTTATTTCATCCTTGGGTTTTTAATGTAGAAAATGCAATCAAATTAGCTACAATTTCGGAAAAAGCAGCTTTTAAATTTGATAAAAGAATTGTGAATAGTGAAGGTAGTTTTTTTAATAGTCACATCACTATAAATGTTTTTGGAAATAGTTTAGGCATGTTGGGAAAATATACATCTACTCGTTATTCTATCTATAATTGTATGATTGCGAGAGATAAACATTCGATGCAAAGAGATTTTAATTATTCTATTGCAAGAAACATAGATGATTTAGAAAAATCAGAAACATTAGGTAAAAAAACTGCTGCGCGTGTTTTATCTAGATTAGGTGCACGTAAGATACATACTATGAAATCACCTGTTATTTTTTCATCAGAAATATCTCATATGTTTTTTTCTCATCTAGTGAGTGCTATTAGTGGAGATAATGTTTATCAAAAATCTACATTTTTAATCGATGATCTCAAGAAAAAAATTTTTCCTGAATGGTTGAATATTGAAGAAAATCCTCATTTAAAAAAGGGATTAGGAAGTAAACCTTTTGATAGTGAAGGAGTAGAGACAAAGAATAAATATATTATTCAAAATGGAATATTACAAACTTGGCTTTTAAATAGTTATAATAGTCGTAAACTTCAATTATCTAGTACAGGAAATTCTGGAGGTATTCATAATTGGTTAGTTTCTAGTAACAATATATCTTTTGAAGAACTATTGAAAAAAATGCATCAAGGTTTATTAATAACTGAATTAATGGGTCAAGGTGTTGATATTGTAAGTGGAAATTATTCACGTGGAGCAATAGGATTTTGGATTCAAAATGGTAAAATAGCCTATCCTGTTCATGAAATAACTATATCTGGAAATTTAAGAAGTATGTGGAATAATATTATTAATATTAGTAATGATGTGGATATACGTAATAATATACAATGTGGGTCTGTTCTATTATCTGAAATACAAGTTTCCGGTAATTGATATTTTATTTTTGATAAAATTTTACTGAATTTATTAAAGGTAATAAATTTATTACCTTTACGGTAAAATTATTAATTTTTTAACAAAATTTTATTAATTGAAGTTGACCTATAAGCCGGGTTCTGTTTAAAACAGTCATTCATCTAGATTAGCAATCACTTACTAATTCAAGCAGCCTACCCAGGTTTACATAGTACGAGCAATACAAAAAAATTTTCCTATATTTGGCTTTGCTCCGGGTGGAAGTTTACCATGCCATGAATTGTTACCAATTATGCGGTGTGCTCTTACCACACCTTTTCACCCTGGCCGTATTTCAATTACATTAAGTACTATAAAAAGAAATAGGTGGTTTTTTTTCTGTTGCACTAGTCATAAGCTTACGCTTTCCAGGTGTTATCTGGCACCCTGCTCTATGGAGCCCGGACTTTCCTCTTTTTAATTTTTTTAAAAAATTAAACAGCGACTGTTTAGTCAACTTCAAAAATAAATAATACATTATTTAAATAATTTTGTCATTTTTATTTTTTAATGCATATTGATATAAATTGTTCTTACTAACATTATGTATTTTAGAAGTAATTGAAACTGATTGTTTTAGTGAAAAAAAATTTCTTAATATCAATAAAGTATCTAATGTTTTCTTTGAGAAAACAGTTGTATTTAATTTTTTAAAGCCATCCATAATAATTACCATTTCCCCTTTATAACGATATTTATCTTTTTTAAGCCATTCAAACATTAAAGTTGCTGTTGCTCCAAAAATGGATTCCCATTTTTTTGTAATTTCTCTTGCTATTACTATATGTCTATTTTTATCTATTTGTTCTATTATGTCTTGTATACTTTCAAGTATTCTATGTTTAGTTTCATAAAAAATAATGGTGCGTGTTTCTTTTTTTAAAGATTGAAGTAAATTGCATCTTAATGTTTTTTTAGTAGGAAGAAAACCCTCATAGCAAAAACGATTGTTAGTGATTCCAGAAGCACTTAGTGCTGTAATAGCAGCACAAGCTCCAGGAAGAGGAATAATTTTAATATTATACAAATGACATTTTTTGATTAAAATACTGCCAGGATCATTGATGATTGGGGTACCTGCATTAGAAACTAAAGCAATTTTTTTTCCTATTTGGAGTTCTTTAATTAAAATATCACTTTTTATTTTTTCATTATCTTTATTCATCGATGTTAGATTGTTTTTAATATTAAAATGTTGTAGTAAAATATTAGTATGTCTAATATTTTCTGCTGCAATTAAATTAACATTTTTTAAGACTTCTAATGCTCTATGAGTAATATCTGATAAATTACCAATAGGAGTTGGTACAATATAAAGAATACCATTATAAAATGTATGCATTTTTTTATCCATAAAATATTTTTATATAGGTGATAATCATAAAAAATTTATTTTCTCATGAAATTAAATTTAAATTATATACATAATTTTTTATAGTTGTAAGGATTATAAGTGAGACGAGTAGTTATTACCGGTTTAGGTATTATTTCTAGCATTGGAAACAATAAAAAAGAAGTATTAAATTCTTTATATAATGGAACTTCAGGTATTGTGTTTTCAGAAGAAATGAAAGCGTTAGGCTTACACAGTCAAATTCATGGAAGTATTAAGTTAATAAACAAAAATATTTTAACTCATAAGATAACTCGTTTTATGAATGATGCTTCTATTTATTCATTTTTATCTATGATTCAAGCTATTAAAGACGCTTCTATAAAAACTAAAGAATATCAAAATAATCCTCGTGTAGGATTAATTGCTGGTTCTGGATGTAGTTTTTTAAAACATCAAGTATACCAATCTAGCGTAAAATCTAAAAAAAGAAGTACGAGTGTTTTTAATTCTATGAATCCTTATTTTGCAATAAAAACTATGCCTTCTGGAATATCAGCATGCTTATCTACTTTATTTAAAATTCATGGTGTAAATTATTCAATAAGTTCAGCTTGTGCTACTTCTGCTCATTGTATTGGGAATGCATTTGAATTAATTAAATTTGGTAAACAAGATCTTATTTTTGCAGGTGGAGGTGATGAAATTAGTTTAGAATTAGCTAGTGCATTCGATACCATGAGAGTACTTTCTTCTAATTTTAATAATACTCCTAGAACAGCATCAAGAGTATACGATATTAATCGTGATGGTTTTGTTATTTCTGGTGGTGCAGGTATATTAGTTCTTGAAGAATTAAATTTTGCTTTATCTCGTTCGGCGCGTATTTACGCTGAAATTATCGGATACGGAACAGCATCTGATGGTGAAAATATGGTTTTACCTTCAGAAAAAGGTGCAGTTCGTTGTATGAACTTAGCAAGAAAAGAAAAAAATACATCTATTGATTATATTAATGTACATGGTACGTCTACTCAAATGGGTGATTTAATAGAGTTACAAGCTATCAAAGAAGTATTTCATAATGAAAAAAAACCAATGATTTCAGCAACAAAATCAATAACAGGTCATGCATTAGGCGCATCAGGAGTACATGAAATTATTTATACATTACTCATGTTAAAATATAATTTCATCGCTCCAACAATTAATATTCAAATATTAGAACCTAATGCAGCAGATATGAATATTATTCAAAAAACTATAAATACTCCAATCAATACAGCGATGTCTAATAGTTTTGGATTCGGTGGTACTAATGTATCGTTAATACTTCAAAAGTATTAATATTTTTATATTGAAAATAAAGAGAATAAAATATGAATCAATTAAATTCATTAAAAAGATTTACAACTATTGTTGCAGATACTAGTAATATTGAATCTATCTGTAAGTATAAGCCAGAAGATGCTACGACTAATCCGTCCTTAATTTTACAGGCAGTAAATCATAGTTTCAATGAATGTTTTATTAATCAAGCAGTAGAATATGCAAAAAAGAAAGGTGGTTTATATAGGGATCAGATTGTTAACGCTAGTGATAAAATATTAGTTGATCTTGGAGTAGAAATTTTAAAATATATACCAGGTTATATTTCTAGTGAAGTTGATGCTCGTTTATCATTTAGTAAAGAACAATCTATTTTAAAAGCAAAAAAAATAATTAATTTATATGAAGAACAAGGAATTTCTAGAAAGAGAGTTTTAATTAAATTAGCTGCTACATGGGAATGCATAAAAGCAGCAGAAGAACTTAAAAAAGATAATATTTTGTGTAATTTAACTCTTTTATTTTCTTTTGCTCAAGCACGTGCTTGTGCAGAATCAGATGTATTTTTAATTTCACCTTTTGTTGGACGCATTTATGATTGGTATATTTCTCAAAAATTAATATCAAATTCTTCTAATGAAAGAGATCCTGGTGTTAAATCTGTTTATAAAATATATGATTATTATAAAAAACATAATTATAAAACTATAATTATGGGAGCAAGCTTTCGTAATATTCAACAAATATTAAATTTGTCTGGATGTGATCGATTGACTATTTCACCTGTTTTATTAAAAGAATTAGAATCTAATGATGAGATAGTAGATAGAAAACTTATTCCTCCTAGTATTTTTTCAACTCCTCCTTCAGAACTTTCTGAAGAAGAATTTAGATGGGACCATAATCAAGATGTAATGGCTGTTCAAAAATTATCAGAAGGTATAAGAAATTTTGCAAAAGATCAGTTGGCTTTAGAAAAAATACTTTCAAAAAAAATATAATTTTTTAAAAATAAATTTAAAATTATATTTTAATTACAAGGAAAAAATATGTGTTCACGAAGAGAATTAGCTAATGCAATTAGAATGTTAAGTATAGATGCTGTTCAGAATGCAAAATCTGGACATCCTGGTATGCCTATGGGAATGGCAGATATTGCTGAAGTTTTGTGGCGAGATTTTTTACAACACAATCCAAAAAATCCTAATTGGAATAACCGTGACCGTTTTATACTCTCTAATGGACATGGTTCTATGTTGTTGTATAGTTTATTACATCTTACCGGATATAATCTATCAATTCAAGAATTAAAAAATTTTAGACAACTCAACTCAAAAACTCCTGGACATCCTGAAACAGGTGAAACACCTGGTGTTGAAACAACTACTGGCCCACTAGGACAAGGATTAGCAAATGCTGTTGGTATGGCTGTTGCAGAAAAAACCTTAAGTGCATATTTTAATCGACCAAACTATAATATAGTTGATCATTACACTTGGGCTTTTGTAGGCGATGGTTGCTTGATGGAAGGTATTTCTCATGAAGTATGTTCTTTAGCTGGAACTTTAAAACTCGGTAAATTAATTATATTTTATGATAAAAATGGTATTTCAATAGATGGAGAAACATCTAATTGGTTTACAGATGATACAGTACAACGTTTTAAATCTTATAATTGGCACGTATTAGATAATGTTAATGGTCATGACGCAGAATCTATAAGAAAAAATATAGAAGAAGCAAAATTGATAACAGATAAACCTTCAATTATTATTTGTAATACTATTATTGGTTTTGGTTCTCCTAATAAGTCAGGAACTGCAGAATCACATGGTGCCCCTTTAGGAGAAAAAGAGATTAATTTAACAAGACAAAAATTAGATTGGAAATATCCTGCTTTTCAAATACCAACTAAAATTTATGAGAAATGGGATTTTAGAAAAAAAGGTTTAGAACTTGAAAAAAAATGGAATAAAAAATTTTCTTCATATCAATCTGAATATCCTGATTTATCAATTGAATATTTAAGACGAATCAATAAAGAATTACCTATTAATTGGCATGAAAAAACAAATAATTATATTAATTTTTTACAAGATAACCCAAAAAATATTGCTAGTCGTCAAGCTTCACAAAATTCATTAGAAGAATTTAGTAAGATATTGCCTGAATTAATAGGTGGATCAGCAGATTTATCACCTAGTAATTTAACTAAATGTTCTCATTCTTCTTCTATTACTGATAATTCATCTGGAAATTATATTCATTATGGAGTACGTGAATTTGGAATGACAGCTATAGCAAATGGTATTTCTCATCATGGAGGTTTCATTCCATATACTGCTACATTCTTAATTTTTGTTGAATACGCACGTAATGCAGTTCGTATGTCTGCTTTAATGAATACTAAGCATATTTTTGTATATACGCATGATTCGATTGGATTAGGAGAAGATGGTCCGACGCATCAACCAATAGAACAACTATCTAGTTTACGTATGACTCCAAATATAGATGTATGGAGACCTAGTGATCAAGTAGAAACAGCAGTGGCTTGGAAATATGCAATTGAAAAGAAATCCGGACCAACTGCATTGATTTTATCACGCCAAAATCTATTTCAATTTGACAGAGAACCTAAACAATTAGATGAAATTTATTATGGAGCATATATATTATATGATTCTAAAAAAACACTTGATATTATTTTTATATCAACTGGTTCAGAGTTAAATATTACTTTATTAGCTGCAAAAAAAATTGCTTCTTTAGGTTATTCTGTACGTGTTATTTCAATGCCTTCTACTAATGTTTATGATCAACAAGACGATTCTTATAAAGAATTTCTATTACCATCTTATGTAACTAAAAGAGTTGTTGTTGAAGCTAGTATAGAAGATTTCTGGTATAAATATGTGGGAATTAATGGTTTAATTATTGGAATGAAAACTTTTGGAGAATCAGCTCCAGCAGAAGATTTATTTGAAAAATTTGGTTTTACTATTGACAATATAGTAAGTAGATCTTTAAATTTACTAAAGTCTTAAGTATTATGATTTTTTGAATAGTTATGGGGCTTTTTATAAAAGCCCCATTTATTTTTTTTAAAAAAGTGAAATATATAAAATTAAAATAAATTAGGAAAAGAAATGATTTGTTCAATAACAAAATTAGCACAAAAACTCATTCGAATTCCTTCTATTAGTCCGCAAGATTTAGGTTGTCAGGATATTATTATAGAACGTTTAAATAAAATTGGATTTAAAGTTAAAATTATCAATATAAATGATACAAAAAATTTTTGGGCTGTAAGAGGTAATACTGGAAAGACATTAACATTTGCAGGGCATACAGATGTAGTATCGCCTGGTTTAAAAAAAGATTGGAATACTGATCCTTTTGAACCGATAATTAATAATGGATTTTTATTTGGTCGAGGATCCTCAGATATGAAAGGTGCCTTAGCTGCCATGATTGTAGCAGTTGAGAGATTTGTTAAAAAATACCCATTTCATGTAGGACGTTTATCTTTTCTTATTACTTCAGATGAAGAATCTAATGCTATTGATGGAACTGTGAAAGTAGTAGAGTATTTAATGTCTAAAAATTATACAATTGATTATTGTTTAATAGGAGAACCATCTAGCAATACCAAAGTTGGTGATGTTATTAAGAATGGTCGACGTGGTTCTATCACAGCTAACTTAACTATCCACGGCGTACAAGGTCATATTGCGTATCCTGAGTTAGCTGATAATCCTATACATAAAGGCTTGCCTATTATTTTAAAGATATTATCTATTAGTTTCGATCATGGAAATGATTTTTTTTCTCCAACTACTATTAATATTGCTAATATTCATGCAGGAGATGGAACTAATAATATTATTCCGGGGTCTTTATTTGTTCAATTTAATATTCGGTTCAGTACTGAAGTGTCTGACATAGAGATTAAATCTAAAATTCAAAAAATATTGAATCAAAATAATATAAATTATTCTATAAAATGGTATCTTTCAGGTCAACCGTTTATTACTAAAACAGGTGTATTATTAGATACAGTTATAAAGTCGATTGTACATTTTAATAAAATAAAACCTATTTTGTCTACTTCAGGTGGCACTTCTGATGGTCGATTTATTTCATTGATGGGTTCTGAAATAGTAGAATTAGGATTAATTAATCGTACTATTCATAAAGTGAATGAATGTGTAAAGATAGCTGATTTACAATTATTAACTCTTATTTATGAAGATGTTATGAAAAAACTATTCGTTTAATTTTTTAAAAATTTAATTAGACAGTAGTTATGATAATGAATGCAGATTATCATAAAGATAATCTGCCTTAATAACCATTAATCATGCTTTATTTAATAGAAAAATATTATTCAATATTTTTTATTATTCTTTAAAAATTATTTATATAGGAGGAAATATATTATAATTTTCTCTTTGTAAATCTTGTTTTGTATAGGGAATATTATATTTTTTGTCTTGATCAGGGATAGTAATACCTTTTGGAACTATTAATGTTTTAAATTGATTTTCTTTTTCATCAAATAAAAAAAACTTGTTTTTTTTAAAATCTTCTAAGGTACAAGATGTTATTAGAAAAAAATTAATAATTTGAAATGTTATAATGATAACTTTAAAAATTTTTTTTTATATGTTTTATAATTTTTGTAGATTAGCATATTGAAGTGCTTTTTCAAGTTGTAAGCGTGTGGAATTTAAAATTGGAGTTAACGGTAATCTAAGTGTATCATTTTTTATTAATCCAATTTTTTTGGCTAACCATTTAACTGGAATAGGATTAGGTTCTATAAACAATGCTTCATGTAATAACATCAAACGTTTATTTATAGTTCTAGCATTTATAAAGTCTCCTTTTAATGCATAGGAACAGATTTGCATCATTTCTTTTGCAGCAATATTAGCTGTTACTGAAATAACACCTTGACCACCTAATTGCATAAAATCTAATGCTGTTGCATCATCTCCGCTAATTAATAGAAAATTTTTTTTGACTAGTTCTTTGATTTTATTGATTCTAGATAAATCACCAGTTGCTTCTTTTATTCCTATAATATTTTGAAATTTAGATAGTTTAGCTACTGTTTCTGGAAGTAAATCACATCCAGTACGACTAGGAACATTATATAAAATCTGTGGTAATTCAGTATTTTCTGAAATAGCTTTAAAGTGTTGATATAATCCTTCTTGTGTTGGTTTATTATAATATGGAGTAACTGTTAAACATCCTGAAATTCCAGATTTTTCAAATCTCTTTGTTAAAGATATAGCTTCTGTTGTAGCATTTGCGCCTGTTCCTGCAATAATTGGAATACGTTGGTCAGCTAATTCCAAGGTCATCATAACAATATTTATATGTTCTTCTTGACTTAGTGTTGCAGATTCTCCGGTTGTTCCAATGGAAACAATAGCTCTAGTTTCATTGCAAATATGGTAATTGATCAATTTTTTTAAACTGGTACGACAAATCTGACCTTTTTCGTCCATGGGTGTGATTAGTGCAACGATACTTCCTGTGAACATTAGTTTGCCTCCATAAAAATTACTTTATGGTATGTTTTGATATATATCTACAATAAAGTATATCAAAATTATGAATGTAATATTTTAAAAAATTATTTCATTTTAAATATAAAAGTATTATAGGATATAATATCTATCATACATTATGAATAACTTTATATTATAAAAAATATATTTGATGAATTTGTAAAAAAATAAATAAAATTTCTGATCTCATTTATTCTTATAAAGAATACATTATATAATGAACATATTTATAAATAGAACTATTGTCGTCTTATTTTTAGTCCCTAATTTTATTATAAAATTAGCATATTTTTATCGTAAAAAACTGTTTTTTTTATTATGCGTATAATAATGTTTATAATATGAGAGATAATATAGAGTTTTGTAATAATAAAAATATATAAATTTTGATTATTAGTTTTTAATCACATTGAGAGAATTTTATCTTTAGAGAAAAAATTAAAAATCAATTTATTCATAAATGATAAATATATTATTAAAATATTATGTTTTGCATCACACTAATTTTATATCAGAAATTTTTTTATTCAAGAAGCTACTAAATAATATATAATTTAGTAGCATTACTATTATTAAAAATATTTTAAAAACAACTATTTTTTACCACATTGAGCTCGAAATCTTAATAGGTGATCCATTAATATAATAGCAACCATTGCTTCAGTTATCGGTACAGCACGTAATCCTACACATGGATCATGTCGACCTCTGACAATAATTGGTGCAGTTTCGTTTTTATCATTTATTGTTTTACCTTCTTTCTTAATACTTGATGTTGGTTTAAATGCTGCTTGTAAAATAATTTTTTCACCATTACTAATACCACCTAAAATACCTCCACAATGATTACTTAAGAATCCCTTTGATGTCATTTCATCACGATGTTCGCTTCCTTTTTGATTGACTACTAAAAATCCATCGCCAATTTCAATTCCTTTTACTGCATTGATACTCATTATAGCATGTGCTAAGTCAGCATCAAGGCGATCAAAAACTGGTTCTCCTAATCCTATAGGGACATTTTCAGCTATAATAGTTATTTTAGCTCCAATAGAATCTCCTGTTTTTTTTAAAACTTTCATCATATTTTCAAGTTCTGGAACTTGTTTAGAATTAGGACAGAAAAAAGGATTTTTTTCTACTTCTTCCCAAGATTGAAATAAACATTCTATATTACCAATAGATGATAAATATGCTCGTACGGTTATACCATATGTTTGATTAAGATATTTTTTTGCAATTGCACCTGCAGCAACCCGCATAGTGGTTTCTCGAGCGGAAGATCTTCCTCCTCCACGATAATCTCTAATTCCATATTTTTTTTCATAAGTGTAGTCAGCATGGCCTGGTCTAAATAAATTTTTTATGACGCTATAGTCTTCTGAACGTTGATCGCTATTATGAATTATTAAACCAATACTTGTCCCCGTTGTAACACCATTGAAAACTCCAGAAAGTATATTAATTTCATCTAATTCACGACGTGGAGTTGTGTAACGAGAAGTTCCCGGTCGTCTACGATTTAAATCGTATTGTATGTCTTCTTTAGAAATTTGTAGACCTGGTGGTGTTCCATCAATTATACATCCTAATGCTTTACCGTGTGATTCACCAAAAGTAGTTACACAGAATATTTTACCAATTGTATTTCCAGACATTTATATTCTTCTATCTTATCAAAGTGAAATAATATAACTATACAGAATAAATACACAAAAATGCTTTTTTATTTTTTAAAAATTAAAATAAATAGAATTTTAATAAAAATTAATCTATAAAAATTTACTCATTTATCATTTTTTATTTGTTGTTTTTATAAAAACTAAATTATATAATTATTAGAAAAAAATAATAAAAAATTTAAATCAAAAAATGTATGTTTTACATTTATTAATTTTATTGGTAAAAATAACTATGAATAAAAATAGCGGATGTACTATTAATTCTAGTATTTTATTTCGTCAATGGTTAAATGGTACTCGCGAAATAGTGCAAGATACTATTTTCCATTCTAGAATTGATAAAAAAGATAATACTAACATAGTATATAAGCGTATAGTTTTTGAACAAGATGCTCATAGTCATTATTTTTCTTGTAGAAATAAAAAAGATTTATTTAAAGATGATCCAGTTTCTTATGTTCGTCATAAAAATTCGTATAATATTTTAAAAAATTTAAAAAAAGGAAAATATAATCCAGATATTTCTCTTGATTTACATGGATTAACACAATATGAAGCACAAAAAGCATTAGGTGAGTTAATTACAACATGTCAAAAAGAAAAATTTTTTTGTGCACATATCATGCATGGATATGGTAAACATATTTTAAAACAACAGACACCTTTTTGGTTATCTCAACATCCAGATATCATAGCTTTTCATGAAGCTCCTAAATTTTTTGGAAGCGATGCTGCAATTATAGCCATCATTGAAATTAACTCTTAATTTTAAAAACATAAATATTTCAAGTAAAGATGCTTTTATTACTTTAATAAAATTAATGATTTTATTATTGTAAATTTGATGAAGCATATTTTTTAGTATTTATCAAGAATTTTATGAATAATTTTTATTTATTATATTTAAATTTTACGATAACATCATTGATAGTTCATATGTTATATAATAAGTTTTCTAATTAAAATAGAAAAATTTTTTTTAAAAACCCGTATTTTTTGGGTTTTTTTATTTTTCATAATATATGAAAAATTTTTAAGGAATTTGAAATATGTTTGATAATAATCGTGTACGTATAGCGATGCAAAAAACTGGTCGTTTAAGCAGTGATTCTATAAAATTACTGACATCTTGTGGAATTAAGATTAATTTAAAACAGCAAAAATTAATAGCTTTTGCTGAAAATATGCCTATTGATGTGATGTTAGTACGTGACGATGATATTCCTGGATTAGTAATGGATGGTGTAGTAGATCTTGGAATCGTCGGAGAAAATGTTCTTGAAGAAGAATTATTAAATCGCATATCTCAAAAATCAGAATATTCTTATGTCACTTTA
The DNA here is from genome assembly GCF_000521565.1 of Buchnera aphidicola str. G002 (Myzus persicae). Classification (NCBI taxonomy): domain Bacteria; kingdom Pseudomonadati; phylum Pseudomonadota; class Gammaproteobacteria; order Enterobacterales; family Erwiniaceae; genus Buchnera; species Buchnera aphidicola. The sequence goes on from NZ_CP002701.1 coordinate 104,583, forward strand.
AGACGACTTGATTTTGGGATTTGTAGGTTATCTTTAGCTTTACCAGTTAGTACTGTATATTCTGATATAAGATGTTTCAGAAATATTAGAATTGCTACTTCATATCCTCATTTGCTAAAAAAATACCTAGATAAAAAAAATGTTTCATTTAAATCATGTATGTTAAATGGTTCAGTAGAAGTTGCACCAAGAGCAGGTTTAGCTGATGCTATTTGTGATTTGGTTTCAACGGGAGCAACATTAGAAGCAAACGGTTTACGTGAAGTACAGGTAGTATATCGTTCGCATGCATGTCTTATTTGCAAGAGTGGAGATATTAATGATATAAAGAAAGAAGTTATTAATAAATTGATGACACGCATTAAAGGTGTAATTAAAGCGCGTGAATCTAAATACATTATGTTGCATGCTCCTGTAAATAAATTAGAAGAAGTAATATCTTTATTACGTGGAGCGGAAAGACCAACTGTTTTAAAATTAGCCGGTGATAATAATCGCGTAGCAATGCATATGGTAAGCAGTGAAACACTATTTTGGGAAACAATGGAAAAATTAAAATCTTTAGGAGCTAGTTCAATTTTAGTATTACCGATTGAAAAGATGATGGAGTAAAAAATAGTGGAATTTTTTAAAAAAATTATATATTGGAATAAATTAGATTCTAATACTCAAAAAAAAATATTATTAAGACCTGTATCAAAAGATAATAAGATCAAAAAGATTGTTCAAGATATTATAGAAGAGGTTAAAAAAATAGGTGATGAAGCTCTAAAGAAATATACTTTTATATTTGATAAATACAAAATAAATCAATTTCAAGTACTTGAAAAAAAAATTTTTGATGCTTCTAATAGTATTAGTCAAGAATTAAAAGATGCCATTTTAGTTGCAAAAAAAAATATTACAAGTTTTCATCAGGCTCAGATACCATATAAAATAGATCTTGAAACTCAAATTGGAGTGCGTTGTCAGCAAATTCATTTGCCTTTAAATTCTATAGGAATTTATATTCCTGGTGGAACAGCACCTTTGTTTTCAACTGTTTTAATGCTTGCTATACCAGCTAAAATTGCTGGTTGTAAAGAAATTGTTCTTTGTTCTCCACCTCCTATTAGCAATGAAGTACTTTATACAGCTCATATTTGTGGTGTTAAAAAAATTTTTCAAATTGGAGGTGCTCAAGCTGTAGCAGCACTTGCTTTTGGTACACAAACTATTTCTAAAGTAGATAAAATTTTTGGACCAGGAAATGCTTATGTAACAGAAGCAAAACTACAAGTTAGTTCTCTTTTTGGTGGACCAGCAATAGATATGTTAGCAGGACCTTCAGAATTATTAGTAATTGCAGATCACCTTGCTAATCCAGATTTTATTGCGGCAGATCTATTATCACAAGCGGAGCATGGTGTATCTTCTCAAGTAATTTTATTAACACCATCTGAAGATTTAGCACAAAGAGTTATTATTTCTGTTAATGAACAGTTAAAAAAAATACCTAGATTACAAGAGCTATTAATGTCATTAAAAAATAGCGCTATTATTGTTGCTAAAAATGTATTGCAATGTGTTCAAATATCAAATAAATATGCACCCGAGCATTTAATTATTCAAACAGAATCACCTAGGAAAATACTAGATCATATTTTTAATGCTAGTTCTGTTTTTTTAGGTCCATGGTCTCCTGAATCTGTAGGTGATTATGCGTCTGGAACAAATCATGTTTTACCAACATACGGAAAATCAACTACTCATTCTGCTTTAGGATTATCTGATTTTCAAAAACGTATACTTATTCAAGAACTTAGTTCAAAGGGATTAATAGAACTATCTAATACTGTTCAAATTTTATCTTCTTCAGAAAAACTAGAAGGCCATAAAAATGCTGTAAAAGTTCGAATAGATTTTTTAAAGGAGAAAATATGATAGATAATATGCTTAAATTAGCTAGGATTAATATACAAAAATTAAAACCCTATCAATCTGCAAGACGCATAGGAGGAGAACATGGTGACATATGGTTAAATGCAAATGAATCACCAATATCTGTTCTTTTTAAATTAAAAAAAAAATCATTTAATCGTTATCCAGAATGTCAGCCACTTAATTTAATATCTGCTTATGCAAATTATTCTAATTTATGTAATGATCAAATTTTAGTTACAAGAGGTGCAGATGAAGGGATCGAATTATTAATTAAAGCTTTTTGTGAACCAGGAAAAGATGCAATTATTTATTGTCCTCCTACTTATGATATGTATCGCATAAATGCAAAAATATATGGAGTGGAAGTAAAAGAAGTTCCTACTATTAAAAATAGTTGGCAATTAGATATATTAAATATTAAATTGAATTTAGATAAAGTAAAGTTAATATATATTTGCAATCCTAACAATCCCACCGGTAACGTTGTTTTTAAAAAAGATCTTTTATTTTTGTTAAAAATAACTTTAGGTACTGCTTTAATTATTATAGACGAAGCTTATATTGAATTTTTTCCTCAAGAAAGTATGTCTTTCTATTTAAAAGATTATCCTAATTTAATTATTTTGAGAACATTATCAAAAGCTTTTGCTTTAGCAGGAATAAGATGTGGTTTTACTTTAGCAAGAAAAGATGTTATTGATATTTTAAACAAAGTAATTAGCCCTTATCCCATTCCTGTACCTGTTTCTGATATAGCTATTCAAGCTTTAGAAAAAGATGCTATTAAAACTATGAAAAGTAGAGTGTCAGATCTAAACGCCAATCGTACTTGGTTAGTTAATAAATTAAAGAAGATAAGTTGTGTAAAAAAAATTTTTGATAGTAGTGCTAATTATATATTGGTACAATTTTTTATGTTTGAAAAAGTATTTTGTACTTTATGGGAGCAAGGTATTATTGTAAGAAATCAAAGTGATAAAATTAATTTGAATCAGTGTTTGAGAATATCTATAGGAACACGTATGGAATGTGAGCGTTTGATTGAAGAGATTCAATTTTTTTCTAAAAAATTTCATTTTTAAAAAAGAGGTATTAATGAAAGAAAAAATATTATTTATTGATCGTGACGGCACATTAATAGACGAACCTATTAAAGATTGTCAAGTGGATGAAATTACTAAACTAGTTTTCAAAAAAAATGTAATTTCTTCATTGTTTAAATTAATACAATTGAACTATAAATTAATTATGATTACAAATCAAGATGGACTAGGTAGTGAAAAATTTCCTTGGGTAAATTTTAATATACCTCATTCTTTTATGTTAAATATTTTCCGTAACGAGGGCATAATATTTGAAGATGTATTAATTTGCCCTCATTTTTTGGAAGATAATTGTGAATGTCGCAAACCAAAGACAAAAATGATAGAACCATGGTTGAATAAAATCGATCTCAAACATAGTTATGTTATTGGGGATAGAGATACAGATTTAGAAATGGCTAAAAAAATTCAAGTAACAGGTATCAAATATAAAGAAAATACATTTAATTGGATTCATATAGAAAAAGAAATAATTAAAAAAAATCGATATTCAGAAATTTTTAGAGAAACAAAAGAAACTAAAATAAATGTGCAAGTATGGTTAGATTTAGAAGAACATAGTAAAATTAACACTGGTATAAAATTTTTTGATCATATGTTAGAACAATTATCAATTCATAGTGGCATTTGTATGCATATTGTAGCTAAAGGTGATCTGCATATTGATGATCATCATACAGTAGAAGATATAGGAATTGTATTAGGAGAAGCTTTATTAGAGTCTTTAGGTCAAAAAAAAGGTTTGTCTAGATTTGGTTTCTATCTGCCTATGGATGAGAGTAGAGCAAATTGCATTATAGATATATCTAATCGTCCATATTTAAAATTTCAAGCAAATTTCAAGCATAAAATGGTTGGTGATCTTAGTACGAATATGATAGAACATTTTTTTTATTCTCTTTGTTATTCTATGAAAATAACATTGCATTTATTTTCAGAAGGTACAAATGATCATCATTGTGCTGAAAGTATATTTAAAGTTTTTGGGCGTGCATTACGTCAAGCTATTAAAATTGAAGGAAATATGTTACCTACTTCTAAAGGGATTTTATAATGGATATAGTAATAGTAGATACTGGCTGTGCTAATTTAACTTCGATTCAAGTAGCAATTAAAAGATTAGGTTATAATTCTATAATAACTTCTCAACCTTCTATACTATCAAAGTCTAAAAAAATTTTTTTACCTGGAGTCGGTACTGCTTCTGCAGTTATGAAAGTATTATCTGAAAAAAAACTAATTAATATTATTAGAGACTTTAAGAAACCAATTTTAGGAATATGTTTAGGAATGCAACTTCTTTGTAATTTTAGTGAAGAATGTCAGGGAGTTAAAACTATTGGTATAATTCCAACAGCTGTCCTACGTTTAAAAACTAATAACTTACCGCTACCACATATTGGATGGAATCAAATTGCATTTGATACATTTCATCCTTTATTTGAAAAAATATCAAATAATTCTAGATTTTATTTTGTCCACAGTTATATTGTACCTATTAATCAATATACATTATCTACTACAGATTATGGTATAAATTTTAGTTCAGTGATACAAAAAAATAATTTTTTTGGTGTCCAATTTCATCCGGAAAAGTCTGGTCATGTAGGATCTCAATTGTTAAAAAATTTTTTGGAGATGTAATTTAATGATTATACCTGCGTTTGATTTTATTAATGGTCAAGCAGTGCGTTTGTATCAAGGTGATTATTCTAATAAAAAAAAATATGATGTAAATCTAAAACGTTATTTAGAAGAATATAAATTAAAAGGAGTTAAAATTATTCACTTAGTAGATTTAGACGGAGCTAGAAATAGTAAAAATAGACAATTAAAATTATTTAAAAATATATTATCTTATACTACTATTCCATTGCAAATAGGAGGTGGTATAAGAAGTGTAGAAGATATTAATATGTTTTTAGATTTAGGAGCTAAAAGGATAGTTATTGGATCTTCTATTATAAATAATAAAGTTGAAGTAAAAAAATGGCTTAAAATATATGGGTCAGATGCAATTGTTTTAGCATTAGATGTAAATATTGACAGCTATAATAATAAAGTAATATGTATTAACGGTTGGCGAGAAAAATCAAAGATTACTTTAGAACAAATTATTGAATATTTCTCACCATATGGATTAAAACATGTATTATGTACTGATATATCTAAAGATGGAACATTGCTAGGTCCTAACATTGAATTATACAAAGAAATTTCGAATTCTTTTCAACATATAAAATTTCAAGCCTCTGGAGGCATAGGAACATTGCAAGATATTATTTCTTTAAGAAAAACTAAAATTACAAGTGTGATTATTGGTCGCAGTTTACTGGAGAAAAAATTTAGAATAGAAGAGGCCTTAAAATGTTGGCAAAACGGATCATAGCATGTTTAGATGTTAGTGACGGTGTAGTAGTAAAAGGCGTTCAATTTAAAAATCATCAAATCATGGGTAATATAATCCCTCTTGCTCAACGTTATGCAGATGATGGCATAGATGAATTAGTTTTTTATGATATTACTGCTGCCACAAAAAATACATTAGTTAATCGAAACTGGATAGAAAAAGTTGCTAAAGTGATAAATATTCCTTTTTGTGTTGCTGGAGGAATTAAAAGTGTAGAAGACGCAAAAAATATTTTATCTAGTGGTGCAGATAAAATATCAATTAATTCTTCAGCTTTAATAAATCCGAATTTAATCACTAAAATTTCAGAACGTTTTGGTGTTCAATGTATGGTAGTAGGAATTGATTCTTGGTTTGATGAAGAAAAAAAATGCTATATGGTACAACAATATACAGGAGATGTTAATAAAACCTATCAGACTAACTGGAAAACATTTGAATGGATTAAAAAGGTTCAAGAAAAAGGAGCAGGTGAAATTGTTTTAAATATGATGAATCAAGATGGATTACAAAAAGGTTATGATCTTATACAACTGAGTCAAATAAGAGATATTTGTAAAGTTCCATTAATTGCTTCAGGAGGTGCTGGAAAAATAAAACATTTTTATGATGCATTCTATAAATCTAATGTAGATGGTGTTTTAGCTGCTTCTGTTTTTCATAAAAATTTAGTAAATATCAAAAAATTAAAAGATTTTTTAATTCAAAAAGGAATGGAGATCAGAACGTGTTAACATCACAAGATTTATTAAATCTAAATTGGCTTAAAACTGATGGTATGATACCAGTAATAATACAAAATTTTTTTTCAAATAAAATTTTGATGCATGGGTATATGAATAAAGAAGCATTATTAAAAACTCAAAAAAATGGTTTAGTTACATTTTATTCTCGTACTAAAAAACGTTTATGGACTAAAGGAGAAGAATCAGGAAATTATTTAAAAGTAATTGAAATAACTACAGACTGTGATTATGATACATTATTAATTTTAGTTGAACCATTAGGAAAAACCTGTCATTTAGGGAATTCAAGTTGTTTTCTTTTAAAGAAATCTAATATGACTTTTCTTGTTGAATTAGAAAATATTATAAAAAAGAGAAAAAAAATATATAAAAATAATTCTTATACATCTGAATTATATAAATCAGGAACTAGTCGAATAGCACAAAAAGTAGGTGAAGAAGCTATAGAAACAATTTTAGCAGTGATGAAAAAAGAGAAATTAGAAATAATTAATGAATCTTCAGATTTACTTTATCATTTTATTGTTTTATTACATGATCAAAATTTAAATTTAAATATTATTCTTGATAATTTGCAAAAAAGAAATATTAAAAAATTATCAACTGACTCTCAATTAATTTAATTATTATTTTAATTAAATAAGACACTCGTTATTCAAAGAATAAATTTATAGTGTTTCAATTTCAAAAAAAATTCAATAATATTAAACACATATATCTTATAATCAATCATCTTTATTTTTTAAAAAAATTTATTAGATTAACATACAAGTAAATTTTTTTTATTTAAATGTCAAACACAAATATAAAAAACATTTATCTGTATTTAAATTGATAGAAAAACTATTTTTTAAATTTTATTTTGCTAAATGAAAAATTGAAAATAGTCATAATATCATTTATTGTGTAAGAGAGTAAATAAAGAATATTAATTTAGAAATGTTTTTAGTATATTTTTTAGTTGGAGAGAAAAATGTCAAAACAACAAATTGGTGTTGTGGGAATGGCAGTAATGGGGCGAAATTTAGCATTAAACATTGAAAGTAGAAATTATACTGTGTCTATATTTAATAGAACATCTTCTATAACAAAAGATGTAATTAATCAAAATAAAGGAAAAAATATTTTTCCATATTTTACTATAAAAGATTTTGTTAACTCATTAATTAAACCTAGATGTATTTTATTGATGGTGAAATCAGGTCAAGCAACTGATGATACTATTAAATCAATTATACCTTATTTAGAAAAAGAAGACATATTAATTGATGCAGGAAATACTTTTTATAAAGATACTATTCGACGAAATGATGAATTATCTCAATACGGAATTAATTTTATTGGAATGGGAGTGTCTGGGGGTGAATTAGGAGCATTACATGGTCCCTCAATTATGCCTGGCGGTCAAAAAGAAGCATATGAACTTGTTTTTCCAATGTTGAAAAAAATATCAGCCAAGTTTCAAGATGATCCATGTGTAAGTTATATTGGTCCAAATGGAGCAGGGCATTATGTTAAAATGGTTCATAATGGTATTGAATATGGTGACATGCAATTAATTTCAGAAGCATATTTTTTATTAAAATATTTATTACGTATGAACAATAAAGAATTATCAGATATATTTTCTAAATGGAATAAAGGTGAATTAAATAGTTATTTAATTGAGATAACAAAAGATATTTTTCTTGAAAAAGATAGAAATAACAAATATTTAATAGATTTCATTTTAGATGTTGCAGAAGACAAAGGTACTGGTAAATGGATAAGTCAAAATGCTTTAGAACTTCGAGAACCTCTTTCGTTAATAACTGAATCTGTTTTTTCACGTTATTTATCTTCTCTTAAAAAACAACGAACAGTAGCATCGAAAATATTAAAAGGACCTATAATAGAAGAGTTAATTAAAGATAAAGATAATTTTACTGAAGAAATTAGACGTGCTTTATATTTAGGGAAAATAATTTCTTACGCACAAGGTTTTTCCCAATTAAAAAAAGCTTCAGAAAAATATTCTTGGAATTTAAAATATGGTGAAATTGCTAAAATTTTTAGATCTGGTTGTATTATCCGAGCTAATTTTTTACAAAAAATAACAGAAGAATATTCTAATAATAAAGATATAGTTAATTTATTATTAACACCTTATTTTTCAAAAATAGCTAATAAATATGAAAAATCACTACGTAAAATTGTTATTTATGCAATAAAATATGGAATTCCTATTCCTACTTTTTCTTCAGCTATATCTTATTATGATACTTATCGTAGCTTAAATTTACCAGCTAATCTTATCCAAGCTCAAAGAGATTATTTTGGTTCACATACTTATCAAAGAATTGATGAAGAAGGTTATTTTCATACTAATTGGGCTATTAAAAAATGACAGTAATCTTAATGATATTGAAATAATTCATATCGTTATTATACTTATAATCTCATTTATATCGCTCGATTATTAAAAAAATAAATAGCAGACGATTTTAAAAAATATCTCTGCTATTATAATCTATCAATTTTCTAATATATTTATTATATTTTTATAGTGGATAATTTTAAAAAATATATCTATTATATAACGGGAATAAAAATGCGTTTATGTGATAAAGATATTGAAGAATGGTTAACAAGAAAAGAATTAATTATTGAACCCTATCCAAAAAAAGAATTAATTAATGGAATTACTGTTGATATACATCTTAGTAATAAATTTCGTTTTTTTTATGATCATGTTAGATCGCATATTGATTTAAGTGATTCAAAAAAAAATACAGCTTTAGCATTATCTGAAGTTATGAGTACTGAAAGATTATTTTCTAAGGAAAAACCATTATTTTTACAACCAGGTTCTTTAGTTTTATCTTCTACTTTTGAAAATATTATTATTCCTAATAATTTAGTAGGTTGGTTAGATGGTCGATCTTCTTTAGCTCGTTTAGGCTTAATGATTCATGCTACAGCACATCGAATTGATCCAGGATGGAGAGGAAATATTGTTTTAGAAATTTTTAATGCGGGAAAATTAACTTTAGTATTACGTCCTAAAATGAGAATTGCGGCACTTAGTTTTGAACTTCTTTCTCAATCAGTTTTACGTCCTTATTATTCTCGTTATGAAGCTAAATATAAAAGCCAAAATGGAGTTGTTCCTAGTCGTATTGATGAAGAATAGAATATTTTTTTTATTTAAAAAAGGAATAGTTTACGATTAGTTTTATTTTGTATATCATATTACTTATTTAAAGAAATATAATATTATGTTAAGTACTGTATTAAGAAAAATTTTAGTAACTTGTGCTTTGCCTTATGCAAATGGTCCTATTCATATTGGTCATATGCTTGAGCATATTCAGGCAGATATTTGGGTTCGTTATCAAAGAATGCGAGGGCATGAAGTTTGGTTCGTTTCTGCAGATGACGCACACGGTACTGCTATCATGTTAAAATCTGAAAATTTAGGGATATCTTCGAATCAACTAATTAAAAATATTAGAAGAGAACATCAAAGAGATTTTATTAATTTCAAAATTTCTTATGATAATTATTATTCTACACATAGTATAGAAAACTTATATCTACTAAGAAAAATATTTTCATCTTTAAATACTAACGGTTTAATTCAAAAAAAAATTATTTCTCAATTTTATGATAATATAAAAAATATTTTTCTTCCTGATAGATTTATAAAAGGTACGTGTCCACTTTGTAAATCACGAGATCAATATGGCGATAATTGTGAAATATGTAGTTCAACTTATGATCCTATAGATTTAATTAATCCAATATCTGTGATCTCAGGAACTAAACCTATTTTAAAAGATACAGAACATTTATATTTTAATTTACCTCTTTTAAGTGATTTTTTAAAAAAATGGATACATTCTGGTGTATTAGAAAATTCAGTTATTAAAAAAACAAAGGAATGGTTTCAAAAAGGTTTAAAACCATGGGGGATTTCTAGAGATGCACCATATTTTGGATTTAAGATTCCTGGTTTTCCTAATAAATATTTTTATGTATGGTTAGATGCACCTATTGGTTATATAAGTGCTTTTAAAAATCTTTGTCTTAAGAATAAAAAATTAAATTTTAATAGTCTTTGGCATAAAAAATCTAATTATGAATTATATCATTTTATCGGAAAAGATATTATATACTTTCATACTTTATTTTGGCCTGCGATACTAGAAGCTGTTTATTTAAGAAAACCGAACGGTATATTTGTTCATGGCTATCTTACAATGAACGGATTAAAATTATCAAAATCACGTGGAATGTTAATTACAGCTAATGATTGGTTGAAATGCTTTGATTCGGATAGTTTGCGTTATTATTATGCTAGTAAATTATCTAATAATATTAATGATATTGAAATGGATTTAGAACATTTTATCACTAAAATAAATAGTGATATTGTAAATAAACTCGTAAATTTAGCTTCAAGAAATGCTTATTTTATTAATAAATATTTTAATGGATATTTATCTAATGAATTAAGTGACGATAAATTATATCAATATTTTATTAATAGTAGTAGTAAAATTGAAGATTGCTTCGAAAACCGTGAATTTAGTACTGTTATCAGAGAATCTATGAGATTAATAGATATAGCTAATCAATATATTAATGAGAAAAAACCATGGAAAATTGAAGTTAAAGAAGAAAATATGAATAAATTACAAAAAATTTGTACTATGGGTATTAATTTATTTAGAATAGTTATGATTTTTTTAAAACCAATATTACCTGATTTAGCAAATAAAACAGAACTATTTTTAATTTCTAATTTGGTTTGGCAAAGTATAAAAAAACCATTATTATCTCATAAAATAAATAAATTCAAACCATTATATACACGTATTAGTTTTGAAAAAATTTCTCAATTAATGAATCTATACAGATAAAACATATTTTTTATAATTTATGGAATCTAGAAAAATTTTAATTTCATTAAAATAAATATTTTAAGAAAATAAAAATAAACGATCATGATTCGATTTTAAGTTATCCTGCCATGCTATAGTCCAAGTTTTTTTATTTGGATTTTTTATATTGACAACAAAGACTCCTAAAGCACTAACAAAGATATTATTATAAAATAAAAGTGGAATTTGACTACGTAACCAAGGAGGAATATTTTTTTCTTGCCAAATTTTTTTTATTTTTCGTTTTTTGTTTCTACCTAAAATTAATATATTTCCTTCATATTGAAATCGAATATTAATTAATTCATTATCTTTAGGTGCAGGAAGAGTCATTCCGTTTTTATGCTGCACTAAATTTCCTAGATTATTAGGTAAAGTAAACTGAATATCAATATTATGCCAAAATAATAAAGTTCTTTTTAAGCTTAATGTTGTTTTTATTAAATAAAGAGATTGTCTATAGCGTCTGATTTCATGTTTTTTTAAAATTATTTTAGGATTTGCATCTTTTCTACTAAAAATCATTTGATCATAAATACATTGAATATTTCTATATGATGGCAGTTTTATTTTTTTTAATGAAATCCAATGTCTGATCAGTGCTGTAGCCAATTCTTTTTGTAAATTTTTAAAACTACTAATGTTTAATGAATCATCATATTGTATGAAAGAATGAATTTTTTCATTAAGTAGATTTCTGAGAATTTTTTTTTCTTCTTGACAAATATTAATTGTACGGTAACAGTTTTTTAAAAAAAAAGGCCATCTTTTTTCTAGTATAGGAATAATTTTATGTCTTATAAAATTACGATCATAATTAATATTTAAATTACTAAAGTCTTCAATCCAATTTAATTTTTTATGATATGCCCATAATTTTAATTCTTTTTTTGTGATATGAAGAAAAGGTCTAACTATTATTTTATAGCCAAATGAAGTTTCTAAAGACATTGCAGAAAGTCCAGTAGGACCACTACCTCTCTTTAAAGATAAAATAAAGGTTTCACATTGATCATTCATATGATGACCAGTAAGTAGTATTTCATCCTGAAGTAAATAATGATAAAGAATATTATAACGTTCAATTCTTAATCTTTCTTCAATGTTTTTTTTATTTAAATCAATATTAATATTTTCAATAATTAATGGTATTTGATGTATTTTACAAATTTTTTTGCAATGTTCTGCCCATTTCTTTGACAGAGTATTAATATTATGATTGATATGAATAGCACGTATTTGAAGGTGAGGTGTTTTTTTTTTTATTTGTAACAACTGATAAAGAAGTACTGTGGAATCTAATCCACCACTATAAGCTATTAGAAATGTTTTTTTTTTATATTGATTAATAATTTTTTCAATCAAAAAAAATCGCCTATAACAGTTGTTTTTGAATTTTCTATACGTTCGAGTGGACTTGAACCACTAACTTCTACCATGTCATGGTAGTGCTCTAACCAATTGAGCTACGAACGTAATTAATAAAAATAAAGATTTTTAATGTTCATCTTTTTATAATTTCAATTATATATTATTATTATATAATATCCAAATAATTTTATTAGTAATATATATTTATTTATATTAAATTAATTTCATTGCGTTATTTTAAGGAAATATTATGTTTACAGGTATTGTACATGGAATTGGTAATATAGTGTTTATAGAGAAGAAAAAAAAAAGTAATATTTATATGGTAAAACTACCATCTATTTTATCCCAAGATTTAAAAATTGGTGCTTCAGTTGCTCATAATGGATGTTGTTTGACCGTAAAATGTATTGATAATGATTTCATAGTATGTGATGCAGTAGAAGAAACTTTGAAAAATACTAATTTAGGAATATTAAATATTGGAGATTATATTAATATTGAAAGATCAGTAAAATATGGAGATGAAATTGGAGGTCATATAATTTCTGGTCATATTATAGACACAACTGAGATTTCTAAAATATTAAAAAATAATGATAATTGTACCTTGTGGTTAAAAGTTAGAAATGTAAATTTAATGAAATATATTTTTTATAAAGGATTTGTATGTCTGGACGGAGTTAGTCTAACTATTTCAGATATTATAAAGAATGAATTTTGTGTAAATATTATACCACATACATTATTATCTACTACAATCAAATATAAAAAAAATGGGGATTTAATGAATCTAGAAATTGATTTTTATACACAAACAATTGTAGATACTACAGAACGCTTAATAAATAAAAAATATAAAAATTTTGATTTAAAATCCGAAATTATTTAAGATTAATTATATAAAAATTTTACTAATATACTTTATATTAATAATAAGGTTTGTAAATGCAACACTATTTTTTATTTTTTGTTTCTAATATATTAATTGAAAATTTTATTTTAGTAAAATTTCTTGGTTTATGTCCTTTTTTAGGAGCATCAAGTAAAATTGAAACATCTATTGGAATGAGTTTTGCAACTACTTTTGTAATTTTATTGTCTACAGTGTTACTCTGGTTAGTCAATTTTTTTATTTTATTACCTTTAGATTTAGTTTATTTAAGAATTATAGCTTATATGTTAATAATTTCAGTGAGTGTTCAGTTTTTAGAAATAGTCTTAAGTAGTACTAGCCCTATTTTATATCGTCTACTTGGAATTTTTCTTCCTTTAATCACCACTAATTGTACAGTTTTAGCTATTCCATTATTTAGTTTGTATGCAAATCATACTTTTTTAGATTCCGTATTATACGGTATTAGTGCATCTTTTGGATTCACTTTAGTCATGATTATTTTTTCTTGCATACGTGAACGTATAGTATTATCTGATGTTCCTCTACCTTTTCAGGGTGCTCCTGTTATTTTAATTACAGCTAGCATCATGTCTATTGCATTTATGGGATTTCAAGGTTTAGTAAAATTTTAATTATGCTTACAATTATTATTTTTAGTATATTATCTTTTTTTTTGGGAATTATATTAGGTTTTGCTACTTATACATTTCATGTAAAAAAAGATCCTGCTGTAGAAATTATTAACGAGTTATTACCTCAAAGTCAATGCGCACAATGTGGTTATGCTGGATGCTATCCTTATGCTGAATCAGTAGTTTATAATTCTGAAAAAATTGATAAATGCATTCCAGGTGGAACTGACCTTATATCAAAAATATCTGAAGTATTAAATATAGAAACACCTGTATACAATTTTATTGTTGAGCACAAGAAAACATTTAATACTACTGTATGGATAGATGAAAAGAACTGTGTCGGATGCTCAAAATGTGCTATTTTTTGTCCAGTCGATGCAATAATTGGTTCTCCTAGTTTTATGCATACAGTTTTACAAAAATTTTGTACTGGTTGTAATGTTTGTTTAGATCACTGTCCAACTAATTGCATTCAAATAAAAAAAAGAGATTTTTGAAAATATCATGTTAATAAAATGGAACCAATTTTTTAAAAAATTTTTTTTCCTGAGATTATGGAATAATATAATTATGAATTTTTTTAACATAAAAAAAAATATAATTTTAAGGGAGGTATTAAATGTTTATCTGAAAAAAATAAATTTGATAATTATTTATTCAAAACTTTACCATTATCTGATAAATTTTTAGTATTTATTGATGGGAATATTTGTAATAAAAAAATATGTGTTAAAATTAATCAAAAAGTACTTCGTGGACAACCGTTGATTTTGGACGACCAGATTAATGTTCCTATACATGCACCTACTTCCGGTCAGATAGAAGAAATTTCTTTTTACACAGATCCTTTGGATCCACATAAAAAAAATATAAAAATTGTGATTTTATCTGATTATTTAGATCAGTGGATCAGATTACAACCTATTAAAAATTATAAAAAATATAATTCTAAAGAATTAATTCAAATAATTCATAAATCTGGTATTGTTGGCCTTGGTGGTGGTCAGTTTTCATCTGCAAAAAAATTAATGTTAAGTGTTAACAAAGTGCATACTTTAATTGTTAATGCAGTAGAAAGTGAACCATATATAACATCAGATAATTGCTTAATAAATAATTATATAGATGAAATTTTAAAAGGATGTGAAATTATATCTTGGATCTCTAATATTAAAAAAGTTTTAATAGCTATTCAAGAGGATAAAATCGAAGCAATTTCAAAAATTTATAAATATATTGAAAATAGATTATCATTTAAAATTTGTATTATTAAAAATAAATATCCTGGAGGCAGTAGTAAAGTACTGATCAAATCTTTAACAGGAAAAGAGATTCCTCATGGCAAACATTCTATAGATATAGGATATCTTGTTTTTAATGTTGCAACAATATATGCTATAAAAAGAGCTATTTTGAATGGAGAACCATTAACTGAACGTATTATTACTATTTTAGGTAGTAAACATTTTTTATCTGGAAATTTTTGGACTAGAATTGGAACTCCAATAAAATATTTTTTAAATAATCAAAAATATAAGATACCTCTAGATACTACTGTATATTTAGGAGGTCCATTTATGGGTAAAAAAGTTAACGATTTGAATTATTCTATATTAAAAAATACTAATTGTATTTCAATTCAATTTAAGAAAAAACAAAACAAGAGTATTATTGAGCAGGGTTGTATAAGATGCGGCTATTGTTCTACTGTATGTCCAGTAAATTTACTTCCTCAACAACTTTATTTATACAGTAAAAATGGTCATCATGAAAAAAGCAAAAGATATGATATATTAGATTGTATAGAATGTAAAGCATGTGAAAAAGTTTGTCCAAGTTCTATCCCCTTAGTTAATTATTTTAAAATGGAAAAAAATATCATAAAAAATATTGAATTAGAAAATCACTTAAAAAAAATATCGTTTTTCCGTTTCAAAAAAAGAGAAGCAAGATTGTTAAATACTCAAAGATTCGTCAATAAATTTAATAAGAATAGTATCGAAAGAATTATAAGTAAATATGAAAAATCAGATGATATTAAAAAAAATATAAGAAAAAAACAAGTTCAGGACGCAATAGAACGAATGAAAAATAAAAAATAATTTTTTTAAAATCCAACTTTATATTAATCAATGAAAATAAGAAAAAATGAACTTTCCTTCCATATATCCTGTTTATAGTGTTAGAAAAATAATGTTTTTAGTTATTATAGCTTGTATTCCAGGTATTTTTACTAAATGTTATTTTTTTGGTAGTGGTACCTTAATACAGATTTTTTTTTCTATAATAATTGCGATATTATTAGAAATTATTATTTTAAAGATTCGTTCAAAAAATATAAAAATACATCTACAAGATAATTCAGTACTTCTAACTGCAATTTTATTTGGAGTTAGTATTCCTTCTTTATTACCTTGGTGGATAACTATGATTGGTGTATTTTTTTCTGTTCTGGTTGGTAAACATGTATATGGTGGCATTGGTCAAAATATATTTAATCCAGCTATGGTTGGTTATACGGTATTGTTAATATCTTTTCCTCTTTATATGCACAATTGGCATGAAAATCATTTAAATGTATCTTTATTAAAAGATATTCAAAAATCATTTAATATTATTTTTTCTAAATCAGATAATATTATTAATGATAATATAAATTCAAATGTTTCTACTGATATTTTTACAGAAGCTACTCCTTTAGATAATTTAAAAATACAATTGCATTCGCAAAATAATTATAACTCAGAAAAATCTGTATTTGATCAAAACACTATTTCTATCAGCAATAGCTGGAAGTATATCAATATTAGTTTTTTTTTAGGTGGTATTTTTTTATTATTTAAAAAAATTATTTGTTGGCGGATCCCAATAAGTTTTTTGATTTTTTTAGGTTTTTTATCTAGTATTAATTATTTTTTTTTAAAAGATTTACTTGCGTCACCATTACTTCATTTTTGTTCTGGAGGAACAATGGTATGTGCTTTTTTTATTTCTACAGATCCAGTTACTACTGCATGTACTAATATAGGAAAGATAATCTTTGGTATGACAACTGCTTTCTTAGTTTGGATTATTCGTTATTACAGCGATTATCCTGATGGAATTGCTTTTGCGGTTTTACTGTCTAATATGATCGTACCATTAATAGATTATTATATAAAAACATCTGGATATGGTCATAGTAATATATGAATATAAGAAAGAAAATATTAAAACATGCTTTTTTAATAAGTTTATTTTCTACTATCTCTGTAGCCACTACAGTCTTTATAAATACTATAACTAAAAATAAAATAATTTATCAAAAAGAACAAGAAAAAAATGTTTTATTAAAACAAGTAATGCCTCTAAAAATATATAATCAATTTACAAAAAAATTATACACAATAAAAAATCAATCTTTAGGGGATAATAAAAAACGTAATTTGTGGTTATTGTTTAAAAATAATCAAGCACAAGCAGCAATTGTAGAAACTACTGCTCCTGATGGTTATGCTGGTTCTATTAATATGTTAGTGGCTGCATATTTCGATGGCAAAATCATTGGTGTTAGAGTTTTATCTCATAAAGAAACTCCAGGTATTGGAGATAAAATTGAGTTGTCTATTTCTAATTGGATTAAAAAATTTACTGATATGTACGTATTTTCTTTAGAAGATAAAAATTTTTCATTAAAAAAATATGGAGGCAGAATTGAACAATTTACTGGCGCTACAATAACACCACAATCAGTGACTAATGCTGTCAAAAGAACAGTTGTTTTTATTAAAACTATACCGTTAATATTAAATTTGTTAAATCAAGATATTTATGAATGTTAAAGATTTTTTTATCAATAGATTATGGAAAAGAAATTCTTCTTTAGTGCAATTATTAGGGCTATGCCCAGTTTTAGCTATGACAACTAATGCTATTAATGCTATAGGTTTAGGTATCACTACTACTTTTGTCTTGACTATTACTAATACTATTATTTCTGTTTTTAAAAAATTTATACCTAGAAATATAAGAATACCTATTTATATGATGATTGTTTCTTCTGTTGTGACATGTGTTGAAATGTTAATTCATGCTTATCAATATAATTTATATCAGTCATTGGGTATTTTCATTCCTCTTATAGTTACGAACTGTATTATTGTAGGTCGAGCAGATCTTGTTGCTTATAAGAGTTCAATATTTTTTTCTTTTTTAGATGGAATTTTAATTGGACTAGGCTCAACTATTTCTATGTTTATAATAGGTTCTATAAGAGAAATATTAGGTAATGGAACTTTATTTTTTGGAGCTAATAAAATTATATCTTCTATAGATAGTTCTTTTTTTATTACTTTATTAGATAAAAATTCGACAATAATTTTAGCTGTTTTACCACCAGGTGGTTTTTTTATATTAGGTTGTATAATTGCTATTAAGAACTTTATAGATCGAAATAATAAGAAAAATACTGTTTTAACTAGTTTAAAATGTTCTTGTATAAATAAAAAAATTAAATATGAACAAAGAAAAACGTTATAAAATATTATCATTGTTTTATGATAATAATCCAAATCCGAAAATAGAATTAATTTTTTCTTCCGATTTTGAATTATTATTATCAGTGATATTATCAGCAAAGTCTACTGACAAAATAGTTAATAAAACTACTAAAATATTATTTAAAATTGCAAATACTCCACAAAGCATTTTATGTCTAGGGATCGAATGTCTTAAAAAATATATTAGAAATATTGGGTTATATAATTCTAAAGCATTAAATATTATACGTACTTCTTTTTTAATAATATATAAATATAATGGAAAAATTCCTAAAGATCGTATTGAATTAGAGTCTTTACCTGGTGTGGGAAGAAAAACAGCTAATATTATTTTAAATACTTTATTTAAAAAAGATACTATTGCCGTGGATACTCATGTTTTTAGAGTTTCTAATCGTACTAATTTTGCTAAAGGTAAAAATACAAAAGAAGTTGAGAATAAATTAATAAAAGTAGTTCCTACTATTTTTAAATCTAAAATGCATTTATGGTTTGTTTTTCATGGTCGTTATATTTGTACTGCACGTAAAATTAAATGCAATATGTGTTTAATAGTTAGATTATGTGAATTTAATAAAAAAACTTTGAAATAGTTAATTTTTTTATAGGTATATAAGTGATTATTGTAAAAGTTGTTTTACCTTTACCAATTAGACAATGTTTTGAATATTTTATGTCTGATAAAATGTGTCCTCCTGTTATTGGTAGTCGAATAGTAGTTCCTTTTCGTTCTAAAGATATAATTGGTATTATTATTTCTTTTTATACAAACACGAATACAAAAAATTTAAATCTAAAATATGTAAAATCATTAATTGATACTAAATCACTATATACTAATGTTTTATTAGATCTTCTTCAATGGATTAGTAAAAATTATTATTGTCCTATTGGAAGCATATTTTTTTCTATTTTACCAAAATTATTACGTAATAATCATATAATAAAAAATCAATATATTTATCAATGGACTATAACAAAAAAAGGACAAGAAATAGATCTAAAAAACTTTATAAAAAAACAGAAACAATTTAAAACTCTAATGTTTTTAAAAAAAAATAACATTTTAACTTCCGAATTAAAAAAATATAATTTGTCTGAATTTATTTTAAAAAAGCTGGAAGAACAAGAATTATGTAAAATAAAAAAATATTCTAAACCTTCACTTGAATATAAATATATATGTGACAACGAAAAAAATTTTTTTGTAAATAAAAATATTTTATTTCATATTAATAATATTTTAATAAGAAGAAAATTTGCATCGTGGTTGTTAACTAAAGTTAATTTATATACAAAAGTGAAATTTTATTTGAAATTGATTAGATCAGTGCTACTAAAAAATAAGCAAGTTTTGATTTTAGTTCCCTATATTAAAGATATTAACGTCATTTCAGTTTTTTTAAAAAAATTTTTTAATATTTCTATTAATATAATTCATTCAGAATTAAGTAATATTCAATACTTGAATAGTTGGATGAAGATACAAAATGGTGAAAACTTAATTATAATTGGTTCAAATAAAAGTGTATTTTTACCTTTTTTAAAATTAGGTATAATTATTATTTTCGAAGAACATAATTTGAATTATAAGAATAGAAAAACATGTAGATATAATTTTAGAGACATAGGAATATTAAGAGCATATAGAGAAAATATACCTATAATTTTGGACTCTGATACTCCTTCTTTAAAAACATTGCATAATATTTTTTTAAAAAAATGTTTTTACATAAAAATAAAACAAGATTATAGTCTTTTAAAATTTAATAATGATATTGTTGATTTAAAAAAAGAAAGAATAAAATTTGGTTTGTCTTTAACACTGATAAATGAAATTAATAAAAATTTTAAAGAAAGACAGGTGTTATTAATTTTTAATAAATTTAATTTATTTTTTTTAATACTTGTCTGTAATATATGTGGATATATCAACAAATGTAGTAATTGCAATGATTATTTTGAAGTGAATCAATACCATAATATGCTATTTTGCAGATTTTGTTTGATTAAAATAAAAAAACCTATATTTTGTTATAATTGTAAAAATTTATCTTTAATAATAAAAAATATCAGAATAGAAGAAATAAAAAATAGTATACAAAGTTTTTTTCCTAAAAAACCATTGTTTTTTTTATTAGATAAAAAAAAAATTAATGAAAACTTTTTAAATAAAAAATCTTTTAATTTTTCAGTTACTACTCCGTTTGTTATTTTTACAACAGAAGATATTGTTTATAATTATTATTTTCCTTGTGTCAAATTGATTGGTTTGATATGTATTGATAATTATTTTCTTTCTTTTAATTTTCGCTCTATAGAATATTTTGCTCAATTTTATATGAATTTGAAAAAATTAACGAAAAAGGGTAAAAAATTATTGAAAATATTAGTACAAACGTCATTTTATAATCATTTTAATTTAACAGAATTATATAATAATGGATATTTTTCTTTTGTAAAAAAAATATTATCGACTAGAAAAAAATTTTTATTACCACCTTGGAGTATACAAAGTATTATTTATTCTGAAAGTTTAGATTCTAAAAAAAATATTATTTTTTTAAATTTATTTCGTAAAATTTTAGAAAAAAAATCTAAGGAATATCATGGTTTTTTATGGTGTATGAGTCCTTATCCTTGTTTTTTTCTTAAAAATAAAAAAAAATATGTTCATCAATTATTAATCCACTGTTCTTCACGTCTATATTTTAATAATTTATTCCACGAATGCATGAATATAATGAATTTTTTTGATATTGCAAAAAAAGTAAGATGCATTATAGATATAGAACCTAATTAAAATGATATAAAATATATGATTAAAAAATAATTTTATATTTTACTCGTTGCTGTTCTAATAAAATTAGAATAAAATATTTTAAAATAGAGATTAAGTAAATAATTAAAATTATAAAAAATAGATTTTTTAAATATAAAATATTAAACATGAGGTTTTTAATGAGTGAATTTAACTTAATTAATGAACTAGAGAATAGAGATCTAATATCTCATATTTCCAATAAAGATAATTTAAATAAACTCATTCAAAAACATTCTATTTCACTTTATTGTGGTTTTGATCCTACTGAAGAAAGTTTACATATAGGTCATCTTTTACCCTTAATTACTTTGAAAAGATTTCAAATAGCAGGACATAAACCTATAGTTTTAATCGGTGGAGCTACTAGCTTAATTGGCGATCCTAGTTTTAAAGAAAAAGAAAGAGTGTTTCATTCAAACTACACTGTCAATATATGGACAGAAAAGATTAGAAAACAAATCTCTTACTTTTTAGATTTTAATGGTCTAGAAAATAGTGCTTTAATATTAAATAATAAATCTTGGTTTAATAAGATTAACATCTTATCATTTTTACGAGATATCGGTAAATATTTCTCAATTAATACAATGATTAATCGTTCGGCAGTAAAACAGCGTATTCAAAGATCAGATCAAGGAATTTCGTTTACAGAATTTTCTTATAATTTATTACAAGCATATGATTTTTTTATTTTACATAAACAGTATCAAGTTCAACTGCAAATTGGAGGATCAGATCAATGGGGTAATATATCTTCAGGACTGAATTTAATACATCGTAAATCTAAACAAGAAGTCTATGGTTTAACAGTACCTCTTCTGATCCAGTCTAATGGAATCAAATTTGGAAAAACAGAATTGGGTACTGTTTGGTTGGACGCTGATAAAACTAGTCCTTATAAATTTTATCAATTTTGGATGAATATAGAAGATAGTAATGTGTACTATTTTTTAAAAATTTTTACTTTTGTAGATATATTAGAAATCAACGATAGAGAACAAAAAAAACATATTAATAATAATATTATAAATGATAAATCTTTTCTTGCTAAAAATATTACTCGTTTTGTACACGGAGAGAAACAATTATTAGCAGTTGAAAGAATCACAGAATTTCTTTTTTTTAAAAATATTATTGATATTCAAGAGTCTGATTTAAAACAATTACAACAAGATGGTATTCCTTCGATTAATATAGATAAAATAAAAGATTTACAAGAAGCATTAGTCTTATCTTCATTAGCTAGGTCTCGTACACAAGCTCAAAATATGATAATTTCTAACTCTATATCTATTAATACTAAAAGAATAAATGAAAATCGTATATTTAATGAATATGATAAATTATTTGGAAAATTTACTTTATTATCTAGAGGTAAAAAAAATCATTGTTTACTTTGTTGGTGATTAAATTTTATTCAAGAGCAAAACTTTCACCACAACCACAAAATTTTTCTAATTTACTATTATGAAACTTAAATACTTTATTAATATTGTTTTGTACAAAATCTATTTTTATTCCTTCTAAAAATGGTATTTCTTTAGAAGAAATATATATCAGAATGTTTTTATAAAAAAACATAACTTCTTTTGTATCTTTTTCTTTATTTAATTCTGAATTTTTAATTAATTTCATAGTGTATCGAAATCCTGCACATCCTGATTTTTTTATACCTAATCTTATTCCTTTATTATCAGAATGTGAATTAATTAAAAACAAAATTTGTTTGATAGCATTTTCAGTTATTGTAATGCTTTTCCATGTATTTTTATTTGGAGCATAAGTATTAATTTTATATTTATTCATAATATTCTCTTTTTAAAAATGTATATATCAATTAAAAATAATTTTATTTAAAATATATGATTATATTTTAATATATCCATTTATTTTAAAGAATATTATTTTTTTATTAATTATTTTTGCAAATTTTAATGTTATAATTACTTTGTATTCAAAAAAATAAAAAATTTTTTGTTTTAGAAAAAAATTGAGGTAAAACAATTATATGCAAAATCCAAAAGAAAAAATGGATTTATCTCAGTCTATTTTATCACTGATATTTATTATTTCCATGGGTGTTATAAGTTTTTTGGTTATACATCCATTTATATTAGGATTTTCTTGGGCTAGTATGATTGTTATTGCCACTTGGCCTCTAATGTTAAAAATACAAAAATTTTTAGGAGGCAAACGCTCTCTTGCAGTAGCAATCATGATTATCGTTTTGCTTCTTTTATTTATTATTCCAGTATTTTTTTTAGTCAATAGTTTAATCGCAACAAGCATACCTCTTATTCATTGGTTGAGTTCAAATAATTTAGAATTTCCAGAATTAATTTGGCTGCAAGATATTCCTCTTATTGGTAAAAAAATATTTACTAGTTATCAAGAGCTACTATCTGGTGATGGGGGTGAATTAATTCGAGAAGTGCGACCTTATATGGGACGCACAACTGAATTTATTATGCTTCAAGCTAAGAATTGCGGACTTTTCATTGTCCATTTAATACTAATGCTTTTATTTAGTGTTTTATTATACTGGAATGGTGAAAAAGTAAGCGATGCTATTCGTCATTTTGCGTGTCGACTTAGTTCCAAGAATGGAGATGCTATAATTTTTCTAGCAGTTCAAGCTGTTAGAGCTGTAGCATTAGGTGTAGCAGTAACAGCTTTAATTCAAGCAATATTATCTGGCATAGGATTATTAATTTCTGGTGTTCCTTATTGGGCATTATTAATGATAATTATTGTTTTTTCTTGTTTAGTTCAGTTAGGACCTTTGCCTGTTTTAATACCATCAATTATATGGCTTTATTGGAATAATAATACAACTTGGGGAACCATATTGTTAATATGGAGTTGTCTTGTCTTTATACTTGATCATATACTTAGACCATTTTTTATACGAATGGGAGCCGACTTGCCTATTTTACTAATTTTGTCTGGAGTTATTGGTGGTTTATTAGCTTTTGGAATAATTGGTTTATTTATTGGTCCAGTAGTATTAGTAATATTTTATCGTTTAATAATATCTTGGATGTACGGTATTTCTATTGCATCTTTTTTAAAAAATACGTCATTAAAATAGTTATTCATAATATAATGAGTAAAATAAATATTTTTAATAGAACATAATCTAAATATCATAGTATAAATTATTATTTAATTAGATTGATTCAAGAGTTAAGAAAAAATATAATATTTTTTTTGAAAAATTTAATTATCATGTTATTTTATTTTTGAAATTTCGATCATATTTATTTTCAATATTATGAAATTTTTTCTATATAAGTATTAAGTATTTTACAAAATTATTAGAGATGCCCTTATGAGTAGTTAGTTTTTCATAATTATTATCACATCTTGCCATTCTTTCCAGAATAAAAAATTCATTTAGAGAACAAAATGAAAAAAACAGATGAACTACGTACAATACGAATTGATCCATTAATCACTCCATTTGAATTAGCGAAGCAATATTCTATTACTTCAGATATTATGGATAATGTTATCACAACAAGACAAAATATCGCTCGTATTATGACTGGAGAAGATTTAAGATTACTTGTTGTCATAGGACCATGTTCAGTTCATGATCCTATTGCTGCAGTAGAATATGCACATAGATTATATGAATTACGCGTAAAATATAAAGATCGTCTTGAAATTATAATGCGTACATATTTTGAAAAACCAAGAACAGTTGTTGGTTGGAAAGGATTAATTTCAGATCCAGATTTAAATGGTAGTTTTCGAGTTAATCATGGATTAGCTGTTGCTCGTAAATTATTACTAGATATTAATGCATTAGGAATGCCTGCAGCAACAGAATTTCTTGATATGGTTATAGGACAATTTATAGCAGATTTGATTAGTTGGGGAGCTATTGGAGCTAGAACTACTGAAAGTCAAATTCATCGAGAAATGGCTTCCGCTCTTTCTTGTCCAGTAGGTTTTAAAAACGGTACCGATGGAAACATAAGAATTGCCATTGATGCTATTCGTGCAGCAAAGGTACGACATTTATTCTTAGCTCCTAATAAAAATGGCCAAATGACTATTAATCATACTAGTGGTAATCCTTATGGTCATATAATTATGCGAGGTGGTCGTTCTCCTAATTATCATGCTGATGATATTGATTCTGCAGTAAAACATTTACGTGAATTCAATTTAGTAGAGCATTTAATGATTGACTTTAGTCATGGTAATTGTTTAAAAGAACATCTTCGTCAAAAAAATGTTGCTAAATCTGTTGCTAGTCAAATTTCTAATGGTTCTAAAGCTATATTTGGTGTTATGATCGAAAGCTTTTTAGAAGAAGGTTTTCAAAAAGTAATTAATAATCAGCCATTAATATACGGTAAATCAATCACTGATGCTTGTTTAAATTGGAAAGATAGTACTTTAATCATTCAACAATTAGCAGATGCCGTAGACACTCGTTTTTAATTTACATGCTAGTCAAAAAAATTGGCTAGCATCTTTTTGTTAAGTTTAAAAATTTTATATAAATAGTTTCTATTATGTCATATATAAAAGAAAATTTCATATTTGTTTTTTATAGAAAATAAACAATTAATATTTTAAATTAAGGATTTAAGCATGCCTGTAATAAGATTTTGTGATGGAAGTCAGCAGGTGTACGAGTATTCTATTCCATTGATAGAGATTATTGAAAATAAAAAACCTAGTTTAAAAAAGTCTCTTATTGCAATTTCTGTTAATAATAATTTTTCAAATTTACATACTGTCATCACAAAAGATTCTACTATAGAATTTATTAACAGAAAAGATCATAAAGCATTAAATACTATTCGATATTCTTGTATACAACTTTTAAGTTATGCTATAAAAAATATATGGCCACTTGCTAAAATTGCTGAAACTAATCGTATTGAAAACGGATTCTATTGTGATATAGATTTAGAAAATAAAATTTCACAACCAGATCTCGTATTATTAGAAAATACCATGAATATTCTCATACAGAAAGAATATGATATTGTTCACAAAGTAGTTTCTTGCTCTCAAGCAATCGAAATATTTAAAAAAAGTTTTGAAGAATATAAAATATCTTTAATCAATAAAATGATTAAATCTCAGAATAGTGTTTCTTTATATTATCATGAAAATCATGTCGATATTGATATCGGAATACAAGTCTTTAATATAAAATTTTGTAAATATTTTAAATTACAAAAAATCGGAGGTGTTTATTGGGCAGGTAATAAAAAAAATAAGATGTTACAGCGTATTTATGGTACTGCTTGGTCTACTCAAAAAGAATTAGATAAACATTTAAATTATTTAAATGAATTAGAAAAGAGAGATCATAGAAAAATTGGAAAATTTCTTCAATTATATCATATGCAAGAAGAATCTCCAGGTATGATTTTTTGGCATAACAATGGTTGGATTGTTTTTAATGAACTGCAAAATTTTGTTCGAGAAAAATTAAATCAATATAAATATAAAGAAGTTAAAACACCTTTATTAATAGATAAGTTCATTTGGAAAAAAAGTGGACATTGGAAAAATTATAAAAATGCAATTTTTACAACATTATCAGAGAATCGAGAATATTGTATTAAACCAATGAACTGTCCCGGACATGTTCAAATTTTTAATAATAAATTAAAATCTTATCGAGATTTACCTGTTCGTATGGCAGAATTTGGAAGTTGTCATCGTAATGAACCTTCTGGTTCTTTACATGGTCTTATGCGAGTACGCAATTTTACTCAAGATGATGCTCATATATTCTGTACAAAAGAACAAGTACGTACTGAAATTAATGATTGTATTAAAATGATATATGATTTGTATAGTATATTCAATTTTAAAAAAATATTAGTTAAGCTTTCTACTCGTCCAGAAAAACGTATTGGTACTGATCTAATGTGGGATCAATCAGAAAAAGATTTATCTGATATGCTGATAGAAAATCATTTATCATTTGAATATCAATTAGGTGAAGGTGCTTTTTATGGTCCTAAAATTGAATTTATCTTGCAAGATTCTTTAGATAGAAACTGGCAATGTGGTACTATTCAACTTGATTTTTATTTAGCAGTACGTTTGAATTCGTTTTATATTGATGAAAATAATGAACGTAAGGCACCAGTGATTATTCATAGAGCTATATTAGGTTCAATAGAACGTTTTATTGGTATACTAATTGAAGAATGTTCTGGTAATTTACCAACATGGTTATCTCCCATACAAGTAGTAATTATTAGTATTTCTGATACTAGTATAGATTATGTAAAAAAACTAGTTAAAAAATTTTCTGATAATAATATTCGTGTTCAATCTGATTTAAGAAATGAAAAAATAGGTTTTAAAATTCGAGAACATACATTAAATCGAATTCCATATATATTAATATGTGGCGAAAAAGAAATTAAATTTAAAAAAGTTTCTGTTAGAAACCGAAATGGTTATAATTTTGGAATGGTTGACACTCATATTTTTATTAAAAAGTTACAGCAAGAAATTATTACTCGTAACTTTTATCTAATGGAGGAATAAAGTATTAAAGGTGGAAAACGAATTCAATTGATACGTCCTAATCGAATTAATAGCGAAATACGTGCTGTTAAAATTCGTCTTACAGGTGTTGAAGGCGATCAAATTGGTATAGTTAATTTAAGAGAAGCATTAGAAAAATCTGAAGAACTCGGATTAGATTTAGTAGAAATTAGTCCGAATGCTGAACCTCCGGTATGTCGTATCATGGACTATGGAAAATTTCTTTATGAAAAGAGTAAATCTTCCAAGGAACAGAAAAAAAAACAGAAAGTCATTCAAATAAAAGAAATAAAATTTCGACCAGGGACAGATGAAGGTGATTATCAAGTTAAATTACGTAATTTAATACGATTTTTGGAGGATGGTGATAAAGTTAAAATTACTTTACGATTTCGTGGTCGAGAAATGGCCCATCAAAAAATAGGTGTTGATGTCTTAAATAGAGTTAAAAATGACTTAATAGAATTAGCAATAGTTGAATCATTTCCATCTAAAATTGAAGGACGTCAAATGATCATGACTTTATCACCAAAGAAAAAATAGTATTTTTCAGTCTATATTTTTAGAAATAAATATATGATTGATAATGTAATAACTGCTTATATTTTTCTTTTTATAATTTAAATGAAATATTTTATGCCAAAAATTAAAACTTTAAAAAGCGCGGCTAAACGGTTTAAGAAAACTGCGTCTGGAAATTTTAAACGTAAACAAGCAAACTTACGTCATATTTTAACTAAAAAAACAACGAGTAAAAAACGTCATCTTCGTTCTAAGATTTTAGTGTCTAAAGGAGATATAGATAGAGTTAAATCTTTTTTACCGTATGCGTAAATTAGACTTGTTTTATTAAGATTTTACAAATAGGAGAGCATCAATGGCTCGTGTAAAACGTGGCGTAATAGCTCATGCTCGTCACAAAAAAATTTTAAAACAAGCCAAAGGTTACTACGGAGCTCGTTCTCGTGTTTATAGAGTTGCGTGTCAGGCAGTAATTAAAGCTGGTCAGTATGCTTATCGTGATAGACGTCAAAGAAAAAGACAGTTTAGACAATTATGGATTTCTCGTATTAATGCTGCTGTTCGTCAAAGTCAAATGTCTTATAGTAATTTTATATTTGGTTTGAAAAAAGCTTCAATTAATATTGATCGTAAAATATTATCTGATCTTGCGATATTCGATATTTTTTCATTTAATGTATTAGTTGAAAAAGCAAAAGAAGCTTTATTATAAATTATATAATACAGTCATACTAAAGAGGGGAAATGTAATATCCCCTCCACTATTGATTATTATTTTAATTCATATTTTTTATATAAAAAATATAATAAAATATTCTTTACTTATTCTGATAAATTTTTAAACTGCATATTTTTTTAAAAAATGAGCTTCCTTTATGGAAGCTTTTTTAGTATGTTAAATATATGTTAAAAAATAAAAAACGTATAATAAGTCGATACAATGTTAACTTTAAATGAATTATTTAATAATATTAAGATAGATATAAAAAACGCAAATAAAATAAAAGAATTAGAACAAATTAGAATTAAATATTTAGGTAAAAAAAGTATTTTCAATACTTATATGAGAAGTATAAAAGATTGTTCTTTTCAAGAAAAAAAAAAATACAGTATGATCATTAATGAGATAAAAAAAGATATTTTTTACAAAATTGATGAAAAAAATAAAATATTAAATAAAGTACTCTTAAATAAACGAATTAAAGCAGAAAAAATAGATATTTCTCTTCCGGGTCGTCGTACTGAATATGGCGTCTTACATCCTATTACACATACTATTAATGATATAAAAATTTTTTTTTCAAAGTTGGGTTTCCAAGCCATTAATAGTCCTGAAATAGAAGATGAATACCATAATTTTGATGCATTAAATATTCCTAAAAATCATCCAGCAAGAGATAGTCATGATACTTTTTGGTTTGATAATAATCGTTTGCTCAGAACTCAAACTTCTAGTATGCAAATTCGTATTATGAAAAAAGAAAAACCTCCTATGAGATTTATTTTTCCTGGAAAAGTATATCGTAATGATTATGATATTACACATACACCTATGTTTCATCAGATTGAAGGTTTAATAGTTGATAGAAATATTAATTTTTCTAATTTAAAATGGATGATATATAATTTTTTATATAATTTTTTTGGTAAAAATATTTCTATTAAATTTCGTCCATCATATTTTCCTTTTACTGTTCTTTCTGCAGAAGTAGATATTATTAATGATCATAGTGAAGCATTAGAAATATTAGGATGTGGAATGGTACATCCTAAAGTTTTAAAAAATGTTAATATTGATTCTACCTTATATTCTGCTTGTGCTTTTGGAATAGGTATTGAAAGACTAGCAATGATACGTTATGGTATTTCGGATCTTCGATCTTTTTTTGAAAATGATATAAAATTTTTAAAACAATTTAAATACAATTAGTGAGATAAAATGAAATTTAGTGAAAAATGGCTACGTGAATGGATAAAATTTAAATTAGATAGTTTTGTTTTATATGATCAAATTTCTAATTCTGGTATAGAAGTAGAATCCATTACGAAATTTGAACCTATGTTTAATGGTGTTGTAGTAGGACAAATAGTTGAATGTATTTTACATCCTGAATTTAATAAGATCAAAATAGTAAAAGTCGATATAGGTAATAAAAAAATATTAAGTATTCTATGTGGAGCACCTAACTGCCGTAATAATATTAAAGTTGCAGTCGCAACGATTGGTGCTATTTTACCTAAAAATATAAAAATTGATAAAAAAATAGTTAGAGGTGAATTATCAGAAGGTATGCTATGTTCTTTTTTTGAATTAGGTTTATTTGAAACAGACCAAATTATTGAATTTTCTAAAGAAACACCTATCGGTATTAATATTAAGGATCATTTATTATTAAAAGATAATATTATTAAAGTTTCAACTACATCAAATCGTCCAGATGGTTTAAGTATTTTAGGAATAGCACGTAATATTACAGCAATAAATAATTTGAAAAGAGTATCTTTAAAAAATAAATTAATTCCAATAATGAGTCAGAAAAAGATTGATATTGTTATTAATACTGAAAAAGAATCGATTAATTATATAGGTAGAATTATAGAAAACATTAATGTTAATGTTGATACTCCTTTCTGGATGAAAAAAAAATTATTTTTATCTGATTGCTTATCAGGAAATATTATTACAGATATTATTAATTATGTTTTAATTGAATTAGGACAACCATTAAATGCATTAGATTCAGATCATATTAATAGTCACATTATTATACGTATGGCAAAGTCTGAAGAAAAAATATTTTTGAAAGATAACATTCAAATAAGTTTAAATGAAAATATATTAGTATTTTCTGATACTAATAAAATATTATCTATGCCCGGGAATATAAATTCTTTTTTAGTAGATGTAAATAAAAACACTAAAAACATATTTTTAAGTGCATGTATTGTGAAAAAAGAAATAATCTTTCACATGATGAAGAAAATTAGTTCTAATAAGATATTAGAATATCATAATTATGGTATTGATCCTTTTCTACAAAAATATGCTCTTGAATACGCAACAGATTTAATCATACAGATATGTGGTGGAAAAGCTGGATCGATTAATAAAAAAAATAATCTAAATTCTTTACGTTCATTACCGATTAAAAAATCAATAAGATTGCATCATGAAAAATTAAATAAAATTGTCGGTGTCTTTTTTAATACAGTTGTAGTTTCAGATATTTTATCTAATTTAGAATATAAATTAGTTTCTCAAGAAAAAAAATATTGGGATGTAATTCCTCCTAGCTGGCGATTCGATATACTGATTGAAGAAGATATAATAAGTGATATACTTAGGATTTATGGTTATAATAGTGTTGTTTTAAATCCTTTAAAAGAATCTTTATATATTACAAAAAAAAATGAATCAATAAATTTATTAATAGATAAATCTGATATTATATTAGTTAATAAAGGTTATTATGAAGTTATAACGTATGGTTTTGTTAATCCTCAAGTTCAAGATTTGATTTTTCCAAATAAAAAAAAACTAGTATTATCTAATCCTATTTCTCAAGATATGTCATCTATGCGTTTATCTTTATGGCCTGGTTTACTGAAAACAGTTTCTTACAATACCAATCGTCAGCAAGATTCTATTCGTTTTTTTGAAAGTGGTCTTTGTTTTTCACTAGATAAAGAACAAAATCTTGGTATCAAACAAGAAATGTTTTTGTCAGCTGTTATTAGTGGAAATCATTTAAAAGAAAATTGGTATTCTAAAATAAGAAAAGTAGATTTTTACGATTTAAAAGGTGATTTAGAATGCATACTAGAATCAATATGCGGGCTAGAAGATATAGAATTTAGATCTAAAAATATTAATGGACTACATCCAGAACAAAGTGCTGGTATATACTTTAGAAATAATTTTATCGGTGCTATTGGTGCTATCGATCCCAGATTAGAAGAAAAATTAAACGTAAATAGTGCTACTTTTTTATTTGAAATATTATTAAATAATCTTTTAGATGTTAAAAAACCGTTAAAAGTTCAAGAAATTTCAAAATTTCCTACTAGTAGAAGAGATATTGCAATATTGGTCTCATCAGATCTTGCTGTATCTGATATTATAAATACTTGTAAAAATTTTTTTATTAATGAAATAGTAGAAATCAATCTTTTTGATGTATATTCTTGTCAAGAGTTTTCTAATGAGAAAAAAAGTTTAGGTATCAGTTTTATTTTTCAAAATAAAAAAAGAACTTTTCAAGACAATGAAATTAATCTAATGATGAATGATTGCATAGGAGCATTAAAAAAAACATTTCAAGTTATCTTAAGGAAATAAATGGATGGTGCTTACAAAAGCTGAAATTTCAGAAAATCTATTTGAAAAATTACAACTGACTAAAAAAGACTCAAAAAAGTTTGTAGATTTTTTTTTCGAAGAAGTAAGAAAATCTTTAGAAAAAGGAGAAGATGTTAAATTATCTGGATTTGGTAATTTTGAACTAAAAGATAAAAAAGAGCGTCCTGGTAGAAATCCTCGTACAGGAGAAATTGTACTGATTACAGCGAGACGAGTAGTTACTTTTAAAGCTGGTCAAAAACTTAAAAATAGAATTGAAAATTATTCATCTAATAAAAAACCATAATATTGATTAAAAATTAATAAAATTATTTTTATTTTTTTAAAAGAAGTAAGATATGAAAATTTCTAATTTTTCTTTTATTTTACCTAAATCACTTATATCTTTTTACCCTTCTATTATTCGTAGTCAATGTCGTTTAATGGTTATAAATGGAACAAGTGGGAAAATATTTCATAAATATTTTTTTGATATTGTTAATGAGATTAATTCTAACGATTTAATTGTTTTAAATAATAGTCAAGTTATTCCAGCTAGATGTTTTGGTTATAAAGAAACTGGAGGAAAAGTTGAAATTTTAGTTGAAAGAATATTAGATTTTAATACAATTTTAGTCAAAATTAAAAATTCTAAAACTATTCACATTGGAACTAATATTTTTTTTGGAAAAAATAATAAAATTAGAAGTTCTGTAATTAGTTATAAAAACCCTTTTTTTAAAATTTTATTTCACAATAATATTTATTCAGCTACAGAAATTATTAATAATATTGGGCAAATACCATTGCCTCCTTATATTAAAAGATTAGATTCGAAATTAGATTTAGATTTATATCAAACTGTATATAAAAAAAGAATAGGTTCTATTGCTGCTCCTACTGCCGGATTGCATTTTGATTTTCCTTTATTAGATTGTCTGAATAAAAAAGGGATAGATATAAATTATATTACACTTCATATAGGGTCTGGTACATTTGAACCTGTTAGAACAGTTAATATTAAAAAACATATTATGCATTCTGAATTAGTTGAAGTGTCTGCTGAATTAATTAAAAAAATTAAATGTTGCAAAAAAAAAGGAGGCCGTATTATTGCTGTAGGTACAAGTACACTTCGTGCTTTAGAGAGTGCATATCATTCTGATTCGTGGAATGAAACCAAAGATTTTATAGAAAATACAAATATTTTTATATATCCTGGTTACAAACATAATATTGTTGATGCATTAATTACTAATTTTCATGTTCCTGAATCTACATTGATTATGTTAGTAGCTTCTTTTTTAGGTTATAAAAATACTATGAATGCTTATTCTGAAGCTATAAAAAATAAATATCGTTTTTTAAGTTATGGTGATGCGATGTATGTTACATATAACAAATTTGCTAAATATGAAAAAATTTAACTTGATATATTTCAAAAAAATTTTATAAATACTCTGGAGATAAAATGGATTTTAAAATTTTTCATCAAGATGGTAATGCTAGATATGGTGCATTTAGTTTTAATAAAGATATAATAGAAACACCTATTTTTATGCCAGTTGGTACTTATGGTAGTGTCAAAAGTCTCAGTACAGAAGAAATTAAAAATACAGGCAGTAAAATTATTTTATCTAATGCGTTTCATTTAAATTTAAGACCGGGTCAAGAAATAATAAAATTACACGGTACGCTACATGATTTTATGAATTGGTCAGGACCTATCCTTACTGATTCTGGAGGATTTCAAGTTTTTAGTCTGTCAAAATTTTGTAAAGTTGATAAAGAAGGAGTTATTTTTAAAAATCATATCAATGGTAAAAATTTTTTTCTAACTCCAGAAATATCCATGAAAATTCAGTTTAATTTAGGTTCTAATATTGTTATGATTTTTGATCAATGTATTGCATACACACGTAATTGGGAACAAACAAAAAATGCCATGGAAAGATCTTTATCTTGGGCTGAAAAAAGTCGTTTATACTTTGACATTCATAAAAATAAAAATTTATTATTTGGTATTATTCATGGCGGTATATATCGATCTTTGCGTGATATTTCATTAAAAGAGTTAATTAAAATAGATTTTGATGGATATGCATTAGGTGGTTTAGCTGTTGGAGAATCAAAAAAAGAATTGTATGAATTATTAGATTATATTTGTCCTCAAATGCCAAAACATAAACCCAGATATTTAATGGGAGTAGGAAAACCAGAAGATTTAGTGGAAGGAGTTAGTCGTGGTATAGATATGTTTGATTGCGTTATTCCTACTCGTAATGCTAGAAATGGATATCTATTCGTTACAAACGGTATAATTAAGATTAGAAATAAAAAATATAAAGAAGATTTATCTGTATTAGATGATACTTGTACTTGTTATACTTGTAAGAATTATACAAGGTCTTATTTACATCATTTAGATTCTTGTAACGAGATG
The DNA here is from genome assembly GCF_000521565.1 of Buchnera aphidicola str. G002 (Myzus persicae). Classification (NCBI taxonomy): domain Bacteria; kingdom Pseudomonadati; phylum Pseudomonadota; class Gammaproteobacteria; order Enterobacterales; family Erwiniaceae; genus Buchnera; species Buchnera aphidicola. Next base: position 139,797 of record NZ_CP002701.1, read on the forward strand.
TTGGGAGCTCGTTTGAATACAATACATAATTTACATTATTATCAGACATTAATGTTTAATATAAGAACTTCAATAAAATTGAATAAGTTCAATGAATTTCTTTTCAATTTTTATCATCAGAAAAAAAATAATATTTAAAATATACAGGAGATGAGACATGAGTTTTTTTATTCAAAATGCTAACGCAGTAGTAAATGAATCATCAGAAGGTAATTCATATTCTCTTATATTTATGTTAGTAATATTTTTGTTAATTTTTTATTTTATGCTGTTTCGTCCTCAACAAAAGAAAGATAAAGAACATAAAAAACTAATATCTTCTTTAGTTAAAGGAGACGAGGTTATAACAACGAGTGGTTTGTTGGGTCGGGTAATAAAAATTACGAAAAATGGATATATTGTACTTCAATTGAATGAAAATATGGAAGTATTTATAAAGCAAGATTTTATAGCCTCTTCTTTACCTAAAGGAACTTTAAAATCTTTATTATCATAAATGATTATTCTAATATAAATAAGAAAAATTAGTTATTTTAGTAAAAATACTTTCTATTTTTTTTAATAAAATCAATCTATTTATGCGTATTTTAATATTAGAATGATGTATTTTCACTTTATCAAAAAAGTTATATATAGGTTTTTCAAGAACTTTTGTTTTCAATAGAATTTCTTTATATTTTTTTTCTTGAAATAATTTTTTTGTATCAGTATGAAATTTTTTTATTGTACTAAATAACACTATTTCTTCTTTTTCTTGAATTAATTGAATATCAACATGTCCTGTAATTTTTTCTTTTTCTTTCTTTAAAATATTAGATATTCTTTTAATAGATTGTATAATTGATTTTGAATATTCTAAATTTTGAAAAAAAGAAATAGCTTGTATTTTTTTATGAATATCTCTCGGTTCTGTTAATTGAGATGATAATACTGATTGAATAACTTTTATATCATAACTATTTTCTTCATACCAATATACCAGTCTATTCATAAAAAATTTTATAATTTTATTATATATGATTACGTCATTAACGTATTTGATATTATAAAGACTAAGACTTTTATTAATTAAACATTTTAGATCTAATGGTATATTTTTTATTATGATAATACGAAGTATGCCTATAGCTAAACGTCTCAATGCAAATGGATCTTTTGCTGAAGTAGGAATATTACCAATACAAAACATGCCAGATAAAGTATCCATTTTATCAGCAATTGCTAGAGAACATCCTATCATTGTAGATGGTAGTTTATCACCTGAAAAAGATGGAGAATATTGTTCTTGAATAGCTTGAGAGACATCTTTTTTTTCTTTATCAGATAAAGAATAATACATTCCCACAGTACCTTGTAATGCTGGAAATTCGCATACCATACTTGTTACTAAATCGCATTTAGATAACTGTGCTGCTCTGATTGCATCTTGTATGTTAATACAACTATATTTTGATATCCATTGAATGAGAATTTGAAGACGCAATGTTTTGTCATATAATGTACCTAAGTTATTTTGGAATAAAACTTTTTTAAGAGACATTAGATAGTCTTCTAATTTTATTTTTCTATCATTTTGTAAAAAGAAAGCAGCATCTGAAAGTCGTGCATCCATAACTTTTTCATTTCCTAAAATAATTTTATTAGGTTTTTTTGAATCAATATTAGAAATAAAAATAAAATTAGGGAAAAGTTCGTTTTTCACATTATATATTGGAAAACATTTTTGTTGACTTTCTATAACATGAACTAATATTTTTTTAGGTATTTTAAGAAAATTTTTTTTAAATGTACCTAACAGTGCTGTAGGAGACTCTACTAAAGAAGTTATTTCTTCAATTAAATTATTACTAGTTTTTATATATCCATTTATTTTTTCTGATATTTTATTGATCTGATTTATAATTGTTTTTTTTCGTATTGCATAATCAGCTATAATATTATTTCTTTGAAATAGAATTAAAGGGTATTCTTTCGCATCTTTAATTTCTATTTTTTCTTGACAAGAAATATGATTTTGGAGAAAATTATTAGAAAAGACATCAAATATTTTGCCTTTTATTACTTTGCGATCTAATAATATTACAATATTACGAATAGGACGAAAAAACTTTTCATTTGTTACATTCCATCTCATAGATTTCTGTATGATAATTTTTTTTAATGCTATGTCAATTATTTTAGGCAGTAATATTTCTATTTTTTTTTGTTTTATTTTTTTTTGGCAAAATAACCATTCGCCTTGTTTAGTTTTTATACGTGTAGCTTCATTAATATTAATGCCACAATATTTTGCCCAACGATTTGCTGCGTTTGTTGGTGCGCCATCTTTATCATAAGCATCTATTATAGATGGACCTTTTTTATTTATTTCTATTGTTTTATCAGTTGTATCTATGTCTATAATTTTTAATGCAAGTCTTCTAGGAGTAGAAAAGTATTCAATCTTTTTATATACAATAGTGTAAAGTTTTAATTCTTCATTAAGATTTTTATAAAAAGACAAAGATATACTGCTTAGTAGTTTAGCAGGTAATTCTTCGGTTCCGATCTCTATTAATAGTATTTTTTTAGTCATTTTTATCTCTTTTTTTATGACATAGAGGGAAATCTAATTGTTTTCGAATAACAAAATATTTTTGAGCAATTTGTGTAGTTAATTTACGAATACGTAAAATATAACTTTGACGTTCGTTTGAAGAGACAGCTTTTCTTGCATCTAATAAATTAAATATATGATTTGCTTGCAATGTTTTTTCATACGAAACTAATAATAGCGGTGGTGTTATATTTATTAAATTTTGTGCTTCTGATTCATATTTTTGAAAAGCACTGAATAAAAAATCGATATTAGAATGCTGAAAATTATATCTTGATTGTTCTATTTCATTTTGTTTAAAAATATCTCCATAAGTTATTTTTTCCTTTTTATTAATATTCCAAACAAGATCGTATATATTTGTTTTTTTTTGCATGTGCATAGCAATTCTTTCTAATCCATATGTTATTTCAATAGTAACAGGATTACATTCTAATCCTCCTACTTGTTGAAAATAAGTGAATTGAGTAATTTCCATTCCATTTAACCAGACTTCCCAACCAATACCCCAAGCGCCTAATGTAGGATTCTCCCAATTATCTTCTACAAAACGTATATCATGTATTTTTTCATCTATATTTAATATATTTAGTGAGTTTAGATATATTTTTTGGATATCGTGTGGAGGAGGTTTTATAATCACTTGAAATTGAAAATAATGTTGTAAGCGATTAGGGTTTTCTGCATATCTTCCATCTGTAGGACGACGACACGATTGTACATATGCTGCTCTTATTGGCTCAGGTCCAATAGTACCTAAAAAAGTTATATTATGAAAAGTACCAGCACCCATTGGTAAATCTAATGGTTGGAAAATATTACATCCCTGTTTTATCCAGTATTCTTGCAAACTTGTAATTAGATTATAAAAAGTATTATGATTGTTTTTCATGTTTCATCCAGAAAGGATATATAGAAGATATATTTTATTTTTTTTATGATTGTATGTAATAATAAACATATGTATTTTTTGTATTAATTGTTGTTTTATATTAATAATTTTTTATATATTAAAATTATTTGAAAAAATTAAAAAATAGATATAAAAATATAATAATTATCAAAAGTAAGATAAATATGAAAAAATTTAGTAAAGAAGCTAATTTAGCACATTATGCATTATTAGAAAAAAAAATAGAAAATTCTATTTTAAAAGAATACAATGATATAAATGAAAAAGAAAGAGAATTATTAATTGCTGAACATATATATCAAATTATGATTTTACTTAACTTAGATTTAACAAATGATAGTTTAAAAGATACACCAGTTCGTATGTCAAAAATGTATATTTATGAAATTTTTTCAGGATTAAATTATAAAAATTTTCCAAAGATTACATTTATAGATAATAAAATGAATGTTAATGAAATGATTATAATTAAAAATATAGTATTAATAAGTACTTGTGAACATCATTTTATTACAATTAATGGACAAGCTACTATTGCATATATCCCTAAAAATAAAATTATTGGTTTATCTAAAATAAATAGAATCGTACAATTTTATGCTAAAAGACCTCAAATACAAGAACGTTTAACCAAACAAATACTAATTGTATTGCAAACTTTATTAGAAACAAGTAATGTTGCAGTTATTATTAACATGGAACATTTTTGTGTAAAAGCACGTGGAGTTTGTGATGTAAATAGTAGTACTATAACTTCTTCTTTGGAAGGTTTATTTAAATCTGATAAAAATATTCGTGATGAATTTTTTAAAAAAAAGAATATTCGATAATCAATCGAATATATCCGCTTATTTTTATTGATTAAGAGAAACTTTCTCAGTATCATGTTATTTAAATACAAAAACTTATTATTTTTTATATATGCTCGTTATATAGTTCTTTTTTTTAGTTTTTTTATTTAAATTTATTGAAATATTTTAAAAAAATATTCTAATAGCAAATATTGCAATAGGAAAAAATAAAAAATGAAATATATTGGTGCGCATATTAGTTCTTCAGGCGGTTTAGAAAAAGCTGTTCTTCGTGCTTTTAAAATAAGAGCAACAGCTTTTTCTTTTTTTACTCGAAATCAACGGCAATGGACCACCCCTCCATTAACTGAAAAAAAAATATATAATTTTAAACAATCTTGTATTAAGTATAAATTTACACCTCAACAAATTTTACCTCATAGCAGTTATTTAATTAATTTAGGTCATCCTATTGATTATTTATTAGAAAAATCTCGTAATGCTTTTATAGATGAAATGATTCGCTGTAGTCAATTAGGTTTAATATTTTTAAATTTTCATCCGGGTAGTCATTTAAATAAAATCACTGAAAGCGATTGTTTATTAAGAATTTCTGAATCCATTAATATAGCCTTAAAAAATACAAAAAATATAATTGCAGTAATAGAAAATACTGCAGGACAAGGAACAAATGTTGGGTATTGTTTTGAACATCTATCTGAAATTATTAAAAACGTTGATGATAAAGCTAGGGTAGGAGTTTGTATTGATACATGTCATTTATTTGTTTCTGGATATGATTTACGTACTTTAGATAATTGTGAAAAGACATTTAAAAAGTTTAATGATTTGATAGGATTTAAATATTTAAAAGGTATTCATTTAAATGATTCTAAGAAGATATTTAATAGTCGAGTTGATCGACATGAGAACTTAGGAATCGGTGAGATAGGAGAATTAGCTTTTAAGTGGATTATCAAAAATAAAAATTTTTATAATATTCCTATGATTTTAGAAACAGTTGATTCGACACTGTGGGAAAAAGAAATTGCCTGGTTAAGATCGCAAAAAATATAATGTAGTAAATTTACTATATATACTATTATACAGAGGTTTAATTATGTTAACAATTAACGCAGAATTAAGAAAAGAAACAGGTAAAAGTTTTAGCAGAAAATTACGTATTCATAATAAGTTTCCAGGTATTTTATATGGAGTGGGTAACTCCAATATTTTACTGACATTAGATCATAATTCTATTTTTAATTTACAAAAACAAATATCATTTTATCAAGAATGTTTGTTTTTAGTTATCAAAGATGAAAAATACAAAGTAAAAGTTCAAGCAATTCAGCGCCATTCATTTAAATTGAAATTATTACACATTGATTTTTTACATGCTTGATTGTATGAAAATATTCTTGTAATTTGTATTTTAACTGGATAAATTTTAATAAAATTTTTGATGATAAAACAATCAATAATGTTTATTATAAACCTAATAAAATAGTGAATAAAATTTTCCTAAAAATCATCATTGTAGGATGAAATTGTATAGCAATAAGACTTATAATTCCTAGTAAAACTGTTATTATTGCTAACCACCTAGTATTTTTTTCCGTGAAAAATAAAGAAGTATGTGAATTATTTTTTTTTATTTTCCACCATTTTGATACCAGCCATATTCCAAGCCAGATTAAAATTGAAATAAATAACAAAAACCATTTAAAATAATCATTTTGATCGTTTGGGGGTATTTTAATAGTGATTCCAGTAACTATACCTGGAAAAAAGTATACTGGAGGCCATAATATACATCCAATCATACTAGGAAAAATAAATTTTTTTAATGGTAATTTAAGCATGCCGGCAATCATGGGTATTAACGGTCTAGTTGGTCCTATGAATCTTCCGACAATAATAGCTATGATACTATGCTTATGTAATATAGATTTTGTTTTATCGAATAATTTTTGATTTTTTTTTAAAAATTTTAAATTATATAACCAGTTTTTAAAATACAATCCAATATAATATGAAAGCCAATCTCCTAGTAAACAACCAATAGTTCCAGATATCCAGGCAGGATAAAATAATAATCTTCCATCGCCTATAAATGTACCTAGTGTTGTCATTAAAATGATACCCGGCAGTAATAATCCAACTAATGCAAGAGATTCTAAGAAAGAAACTATACCAACTAATAAAAGCGAGTAAGTTAAAGATTGTGTAATAAAGTTTGTTAGCCAAGATTCCATAAGCTCTCATTATTTCAAGTGTTTTAATATTGAAAAATATTTTTAAATAAATATTTTATACTTTATATACTTTTTTAAGTAACCTCAAGAAAAATTTTTTATTAAATATATAATAATAAAAAAACTTGTCTATTAAACGCTTAACATAAAAAAAGAAGAATTACAATGAAAATATGGATTGTTATAATTTTATATATTTTTACTAGTATTTTTTATGTTTTATCTAAAGAAATTGAAATAGATAATATTGCAGCGGTTGTAAATGATCAGATTATTTTAAATAGTGATGTTAAAAAGATTCTTTTCTTACTTAAAAAAGAAGGACAAGATTTTAGAATACCTTTGAAAAGTGATTTTTTAAAAGAAAAAGTTATTCAAAAATTAATTTTAGATGAGCTTCTTTTACAAGAATCAAAAAAAATGAATATTACCGTTACTCAAGAACAAATAAATAGCATGATTAAAAATATAGCTTTAAAAAAAAATATTAGTATGAATCAATTAAAAAATTATATTTTATTTCATGATAGTTACAGCAATTTCTCTTATAAAAATTACGAAAAAAATATTAAAAAATTATTACAAATTAAAATAATACAAGATTATGAAATTAATAAACGTGTAAATGTAACAGAAGAAGAAGTAAATGTTCTTTTTAAAAAACTCATTCATAATAATAAAAAATTCAAAAAGATAAATTTGAGTTATATTTTGATACCTCTTGTTAAAGACAGATCTAATTATGTTATTGATGATAAAAGAAAATTAGCAAATAGTCTTGTTACTAAACTTAAAAAAGGTTATGATTTTGAAAAATTATATATAGAATGTAAAAAAAATAAAGTTTTATTTTCAGTGAAAAAAATGTTTTGGATTCATTTATTAGATATGAAAAATACATTTTTAAAAACTTTAGATGTTTTAGAAAAAGGACAAATTTTAGGACCTTTTTTAGGTGATAAAGGATTTTATATTTTTAAAGTCAATGATATTCGTAATAACAAAGAAAACATTTCAACTGAATTTTATGTACAACATTGTTTAATAAAACCTTCTATTATAATTAATGATGAAGAATCAAGAAACAATATTTGGAACATATATAGAAATATTAAAAGAGGAGTGTATAGTTTCGATTATGCTGTTAAAAACTTATCTAATGATTTTTATTCAGCTAATAAAAATGGTGATTTAGGTTGGATTTCTGAAGGAATGTTTCATGGTAATTTTAAAAAAATATTATTTAGTTTAAAAAAAAATGAGGTTAGTGAACCTGTTCGATCTGAATTTGGATGGCATATAGTTAAAATATTAGATAAACGTGAAATAGACTACTTTTATAATTTTAAAAAAAAACAAGCTTATAATATTTTATTTTTCAAAAAAATGGTATTAGAAAAAAACCATTGGATAGAAGATCTTAAAAACTTTTCTTATATAAACATTATCAGACCGTAGTATATATTTTTATATGATTAACAAGAATATACTAATAATAAGCATAAATTTATGAAAAGTATAAAAACTTTTAAAAAACACTTTCCTGTGAAAAAATATGGACAAAATTTTCTTATTAATAAAGAGATCATAAAAAATATTGTTAAAAAAATTAATCCAAATATAGAACAAACATTAGTAGAAATCGGACCAGGATTAGCTGCATTAACTGAGCCCATATCTCAGTTATTAAAAGAGTTAATAGTTATTGAAATAGACTGTAATCTATTATATTTTTTAAAAAAACAACCATTTTATTCAAAATTAATAGTTTTTTGTCAAGATGCTTTAAACTTTAATTATACAAATTTATTTTATAAAAAAAATAAATTAATTCGTATTTTTGGTAATTTACCATATAATATCTCTACATCTTTAATTATTTTTTTATTTCAACACATTAGAGTAATTCAAGATATGAATTTTATGCTTCAAAAAGAAGTTGCTGCAAGATTAATTGCATTACCTGGAAATAAATATTACGGTCGTTTGAGCATTATATCTCAATATTATTGTGATATCAAAATTTTATTAAATGTTGCTCCTGAAGATTTTTGGCCTATTCCGAGAGTTCATTCTATATTTGTAAATTTAACACCTCATCATAATTCTCCTTATTTTGTTTATGATATTAATATTTTAAGCCTTATTACAAATAAGGCTTTCCAAAATAGAAGAAAAATATTACGTCATAGTTTAAAAAATTTATTTTCTGAAACAACTTTATTAAATTTAGATATTAATCCCAGATTAAGAGCTGAAAATATTTCTGTTTTTCAGTATTGTCAATTAGCTAATTATTTGTATAAAAAAAATTATACTAAAAAAAATTAATTTGGTTAGATTCTTTAACAAATTGATTAAAAGAGGAATGTGAGATGAGTACTTATTTTATTAGTGATATTCACGGTTGTTATAAAGAATTTAAACTTCTTTTAGAAAAATCAGATTTTAATTATACTAAAGATTATCTATGGATTGCTGGTGATTTAGTATCAAGAGGACCTGATTCTCTTAAGGTTTTAAAATACATTTATTCTTTTCGAAAGAGAGTAAAAATAGTACTTGGGAATCATGATATAAATTTAATTTCTGTTTATATAGGTGTTAAAAAAAATAAAAAAGAAAATTTTTTTGATGAATTTCTTAATTCTGAAGATAGCTTTCAACTAATAAATTGGTTAAGGAAGCAATCTTTATTAAAAATTGATAAAAAACGTAAAATTATTATGGTGCATGCTGGTATTAGTCCTAAATGGAATATTAATACTTTACAATTTTATGCATTAGCAATTGAAGAGTTTTTGTCAAATGATAATTATTTTTTATTTCTTGAAGCTATGTATAATAACAATATAAATTTTTGGGATATAAGTTTAAAGAGATTAGATCGATTAAGATATAGTATGAATACTTTTACAAGAATGAGATACTGTTATCCAGATGGTCAATTAAATATGTTTTATAAACAATCTCCAAAATTGATTAAATATCCACTTTTACCCTGGTTTTTTATTCATCAAAGACTGATAAAAGATTATTCTATTTTTTTTGGACATTGGTCTTCTCTAAAAGGAACATATATTCCTAAACCATTTTTTTCATTAGATGGTGGCTGTTGTTGGGGTGGAGAGCTCAATATGTTTCGCTGGGAAGATAAAAAATGGTTTTCTCAATCTTATTTAGGTAAGTAAATAAAATTTTTTTATTTTATCTATATAAAATTTCAAAACAATAATTATAAGGATTAATTGTGTTTTTGATAAAATTTTTTCTAAATATTATTTTCCAATACGGATACAATTGATATTTAGGAAAATAAGTATCACCATTAACGTTAATATCTATATGAGTCAGATATAATTTTTTAGCATAAAACAACATCTTTTTATATACTTGAGCCCCTCCAATTACCATTATTTCTTGATTGTATTTCGTTGCAGCAAGAATGGCGTTTGATATTGAATCAGCCCAAATAATACCTTTTTCATCAATCTTTTTTTTACTAATTACTATATTGTTACGCATAGACAAGGGTTTACGAATAGATTCCCAGGTCAAACGACCCATGATAACGTTTTTGTTTATTGTGTTTTTTTTAAACCATTTTAAATCTTCTGGAAGATGCCAAGGTATTTTATTATTATGTCCGATGACAAAATTTTTAGAAATAGCAGCAATTAAACTTATGTTCATATAAAAATGTATCCTTAATATGAATTATAAATATGTTTTACAACATATTTATAAAAATTTCATTATATAAATTATATTAAGAATTAATTTTAAAGTAAATTTATTTTTTTGTGCATTTCTTGTAAAGAGTTGACTTTTTTAGTTGGATTTTCATTTAACGCCATAACAGTTGCAAAAGCACCATTTAAAGTTGTATCATAGTGAACTTTATATTGAAGAGCACTACGACATATTAATTTTGAATCTTTTATCCCTTGATGACATGCAGTTGTATTAATAATATAAGAATATTCTTTATTTTTTAAACGATCTTGTATATGTGGACGTCCTTCATGCACTTTGTTGACTAATCTAGACTCAATACCAGATTTTTTTAAAGCTATAGATGTACCTTTAGTAGCATCAATTTCAAAACCTAATTTTTTCAATTTTACTGCTAAATTTATAATATTATTTTTATCATCATCTCTTACTGATAAAAGAACTCTACCTAATCTTTTCATATTTGTATGTGCACCAAGCATTGCTTTAGAAAAAGCTTCTGAAAAGTTATTACCAATACCCATGACTTCTCCTGTAGAACGCATTTCTGGACCTAATATAGGATCAACACCTTGAAATTTATCAAAAGGAAGAATAGCTTCTTTTACCGAAAAATATGGTGGAATCACTTCTTTTGTAAAACCTTGTTCTAATAGTGTTTTTCCATACATAACTCGTACAGAAATTTTTGCTAACGCAAGACCCGTTGCTTTTGAAACAAATGGTACTGTCCGCGCGGCTCTTGGATTTACTTCAATAATATATATTTTATTTTTTTTAATGGCAAATTGTACGTTCATTAGTCCTTTTACAGATAATTCAAAAGCTAGTTTGATTACTTGTTTTCTGATTTCATTTTGCACTTTGTTAGTTAAAGTATATGCTGGTAAAGAACATGCAGAATCACCGGAATGAACTCCAGCTTGTTCGATGTGTTCCATAATACCACCGATAAGGACTGTTTTTCCATCACAGATAGCATCAACATCGACTTCTGTTGCATAATCTAGATATTGATCTAGTAAAAAAATAGGAGTAATGTTCTTTTCTTTTAAAATAGTTTTAAAATAATTTTCTAGACCAGATTCATTATATACAATCTCCATTGCTCTGCCGCCTAAAACATAAGATGGTCGAACCATAATAGGATAACCGATTATTTTAGATTGTTTAATAGCATCTTGTAAAGTGAAAACAGTAGCATTTAACGGTTGTTGTAATTTTAACTTAGTTACAGTTTTTTGAAATCGATTTCTATCTTCTGCATTGTCAATTGCATCCGGACTCGTTCCAATAATAGGGATTCCTTCTTTTTCAAATTCACGTGCTAATTTTAAAGGTGTTTGTCCACCATATTGAATAATAACACCAGTAGGTTTTTCTATTCTGACAATTTCTAAAACATTTTCTAATGTAATAGGCTCAAAATATAGTCTATCGGAGATATCATAGTCTGTAGATACTGTTTCTGGATTACAATTAATCATAATTGCTTCAAAACCGTCTTCTCGTAAAGCTTGAGCGGCATGTACACAGCAATAATCAAATTCTATACCTTGTCCTATTCTGTTAGGACCACCACCTAAAATAATAATTTTTTTGTTGTTTTTATTTGGATATGATTCACATTCATCTTCCCATGTTGAGTACATATATGCTGTTTCTGTTGAAAATTCAGCAGAACATGTATCAATTCTTTTATATACCGGATGCAAATTTAATTTATAACGTAATTTTCTTATTTCTTGTTCTGTTGTCTGCATTAATTTTGCAATACGCTGATCGGAAAAACCTTTTCTTTTAATAAAATAAAAGAAATTATATTCTAGTTCAATAAATTTTGTTTGAATAATTTTTTGTTCTAGTGAAATAATTTCTTGAATTTGAATAAGAAACCATGGATCAATAGAGGTTAATTCGAAAATATCATTTACAGTCATACCAGCACGGAACGCATCACCGATATACCAAAGACGTTCAGATCCTGCTTCTTTTAATTCATGCCTAATTTTTATTAAATATTCTGAATCTGAAGAAGATATCTTAGAATCAAATCCACTAGAACCAACTTCTAGACCACGAATAGCTTTTTGTATAGATTCTTGAAAAGTACGACCTATCGCCATTACTTCTCCAACAGATTTCATTTGCGTGGTTAATCTATCATTGCATCCTGGAAATTTTTCAAAATTAAATCTGGGAATTTTTGTTACTATATAATCTATAGAAGGTTCAAATGATGCAGTAGTATTAGTTCCTGTGATGTCATTTGCAAGTTCATCTAAGGTATATCCAATAGATAATTTAGCAGCGATTTTTGCAATTGGGAAGCCAGTAGCCTTTGATGCTAGAGCAGAAGAACGAGAAACTCTAGGATTCATTTCAATTACGATCATTCGACCATCTTTGGGGTTAATAGCAAATTGTACATTAGAGCCACCAGTTTCAACACCTATTTCTCTTAAAATAGACATGGAGGCGTTTCTCATTACCTGATATTCTTTATCAGTAAGAGTTTGTGCTGGTGCTACAGTAATAGAATCTCCCGTATGAATACCCATAGGATCTAAATTTTCAATTGAGCAAACAATAATACAGTTATTATTTTTATCTCGTACGACTTCCATTTCATATTCTTTCCAACCGATAAGAGATTCATCAATTAACAATTCTGTACTCGGGGATAATTTTAATCCTCTTTCACAAATTTCTTTAAATTCTTCATTATTGTATGCAATACCTCCTCCATGTCCACCCATCGTAAAAGAAGGTCGAATAATACAAGGGAAACCTACATCGTTTAAAATAGAAAATGCTTTTTTAATATTATGTGCAATACCGCATTTTGCAGTTTCTAGACCTAGTTTCTTCATAGAATATTCAAATAATTTTCTATTTTCAGCTTTTTTAATCGCATCAACTGTAGCACCTATAATTTTTACATTAAATCGATCTAGTATTCCTTTTTTGTCTAATTCTAAAGCACAATTAAGAGCTGTTTGTCCTCCCATAGTAGGTAGTAGTGCATCTGGTTTTTCTTTTTTAATAATTTTTTCAACTACTTTCCAATGAATTGGCTCAATATATGTTGCATCAGCCATACCAGGATCTGTCATAATAGTTGCTGGATTAGAATTGACAAGAATAATTCTATAACCTTCTTCTTTTAAAGCCTTACAAGCTTGTGCACCAGAATAATCAAATTCACAAGCTTGTCCAATTACTATTGGACCTGCTCCAAGAATTAAAATTGATTTTATATCAGTAGATTTAGGCATTTTTTTTCCCTAATGAATTACTGAGTTTTAGTTTTTTGATAAATAATTAATTGAATAAAATGATCAAATAAAGAAGAAGCATCATGTGGTCCAGGACTAGCTTCTGGATGACCTTGAAAACTAAAAGCTAATTTATTTGTTAAAGATAGTCCTTGTAATGTTCCATCAAAAAGAGAACTATGTGTGATTTTAATATTATTTGGCATGTTTTTCATATCTACAGTAAAACTATGATTTTGAGAGGTAATAATAACTCGGTTAGTTTCTATTTCTTTTACAGGATGATTGGCTCCATGATGTCCAAATTTCATTTTGACAATTTTAGCTCCACTAGCTAAAGCAAGAAGTTGATGCCCTAAACATATTCCGAAAATTGGAATATTAATTTTTAAAAAGGATTGAATGGCATTAATAGCGTAATAACAAGGTCTTGGATCACCTGGTCCATTAGATAAAAATATTCCGTCTGGATGTAAATTTAAGACTGTTTCTGAATTAGTAGAAGCAGGAACAATTGTTAAATAACATCCTCTATCTACAAGCATGCGTAATATGTTTCTTTTGACTCCAAAATCATATACAACTACATGAAATAAAGATTTCTCTTTTTTAATAGAAAGAAATTTTTTTTTATTCAGATCAAAACTGCCTTTATTCCAGTTATAAATAAATTTAGTAGATACTTCTTTTGCCAAATCTAAACCTTGTAAACTTAAAAAATTTTTAGCATGCGCATGTGCTATAGGATAATTTTCTTTCTTATCTTCTATAATACATCCGTTTTGAGAACCTTTTGTACGTAAAATACGTGTAAGCTTTCTAGTGTCGATATCAGATATTGCAACAATATTATTGTCTTTTAAGTATGAAGAAAAATTATTTTTATTTCGATAATTACTTGCAATAGGTGATAAATCACGAATGATCAGTCCCTTTGCATGAATTTTAGATGATTCTTCATCATAAGGATTTGTTCCAACATTTCCAATATGGGGATGAGTTAATGTCACAATTTGATGTGAGTAAGAAGGATCGGTAATTATTTCTTGGTAACCAGTTATTGATGTATTAAAAACAACTTCACCTACAGTTATTCCTTTTGCTCCAATAGCTCGTCCGTGAAATCTAGTTCCATCTTCTAAAACCAGTACTGCTAATTGACTCAAAACGCCCTCCATTAAAAAAGTATTTTTTATATTAACTTTTTAATTTTTTAATAAAAATTATTATATATATTATAATAGTTTTATTATATTTTAACTACAATTAATGTTTTTGTCTATTATCATAAGAAACATTTAAAATTTAATAGTGTGGTACGTTTAAATTATAAAAATTTTAGAATATGATAAATATATTAAATAAAATAATTCATTATCTGAATGATAGTACGTCTGTCATGTCAAATAAACCTGTTTTTTTTTGGTGAATCCAAATTGCAGATTCTATAGCACCTTTAGCAAAACATATTCTATTCGATGCAGTATGAGTAATTTTAATTTCTTCACCAGGACTAGAAAACATAACTGTATGTTTCCCGATAATATCACCTGCACGTACTATAGAAAATCCAATTTTGTTTTCTTTTCTAGTTCCAGTAATACCTTTTTTATAATATATTGAATTTTTATTTAAATCCCATTTCATAATTTTTGCTATTATTTCTCCTATTGATAATGCTGTTCCTGAAGGAGCGTCTACTTTGTTACGATGATGAAATTCAAGAATATCAATATCAGATTTTTTTCCTATAATTTGGGTAGTTTTTTGAATTAATTGAAAAAGTAAGTTTATTCCTATGCTAAAATTCGATGAGATAATTACAGCAGTTTTTTCAGAGTGTTTTTTAATAATATTAATTTCTTCTGTTGAAAATCCAGTTGTACCAATAACAATATTTTTTTTTAGTTTACTACAATATTGTAAATAATTTAACGTAGCATTTGGTCTTGTAAAATCAATTAAAACATCAAAATCTTGTGTTTTATTTAATTCATCAGTTATCAGAACACCAATTTTTCCTATTCCAAGAGTTTCTCCAATATCTTTATTTACTAGTGGGTGTTTTTTTTCTACTAGTGCTGCTGTTAAACATGTATTTTTATTTTTTTGTATTTCTTGAATTAATATTTGACCCATTCTACCCATAGGTCCAGTAATCGCTATACGAGTTATTTTAATCATTTTTTTACTCCTTTTTATTTAATTAAATGCTTTATAGATAGTATTTTTAGAGATTTTAAAAACTTTTTTTTCTTCTTTACCTATTATTCTAATTTTTTTATTAGCACCTATTTTTTTTAAATATTGAATTACTTCTTTTACTAATATTTCTGGTGCAGAAGCGCCAGCTGTGATTCCAATATTATTTATATTTTTGAACCATTCTTCTTTAATATCGAGAAAAGAATCAATCAGTTTGGTAAATGTTCCAGTTTCTTTACCTAATTCAGCTAGTCTATTAGAATTAGAAGAATTTTTTGAACCTACTACAAGTATCATATCAGTTATTTTAGATAATTGAGAAACGGCTATTTGACGATTAGTAGTTGCATAACATATATCTTCTTTATAGGGTCCAGAAATTTTAGGAAATTTATTTTTTAAAGCAGAGATAATTTTTTTAGTATTTAAGATAGATAAAGTAGTTTGAGTCACAAAATTTAATTTTTCGATATTTTTAACAGATAAATTATCAACATCTTTTAAAGACTGAATAAGATATATTTGTCCATTTTTATTATTATATTGCCCCATTGTACCTTCTACTTCAGGATGTCCTTTATGACCAATCAGAATCGTCTCTATGCCTTTTGAACTAGATTTTGATACTTCCATATGTACTTTTGTTACTAAAGGACAAGTAGCATTTAAAATAATCAATTTTTTTTTAATTGCTTCTTTTTTAACTTGTTTAGATACTCCATGTGCAGAAAAAACAACCACAGAAAAATCTGGAATTTGTGAAATTTTTTCAACAAAAATAACTCCTTTGAGAGATAATTTATTTACAACATATTTATTATGAACAAGTTCGTGTTTAATATAGATTGTTTGTTTGTATATTTTTAATGCACTTTCAACTATTGAAATAGCTCTTTTTACACCTGCACAAAAACCTCTAGGATTGGCTAATATAATATTCACTTTATACCTATTTCTTCATATATAAATTTAAACAATTAAATATTATAAAATTATTTAGAATTTTTTTAAAGATGAGATTTTTTACAATGTTTCCATATAAGTATAAGTACACCAAAAAAAATACTAGAATCAGCTATATTAAATGTAGCAAAATGCCAATCATAAAAATGTATATCAATAAAGTCTATGACAAAACCATAAAAAATTCGATCTATGAGATTTCCTAATGCTCCAGCAATTATTAAACAATAGCCTATTATTTTGCTTTTTTCTGTTTTTTCAGATTTAATAATTATATTAATAATTGCCAATATAACAAAAGAACTGATAATAGATAGTAACCATTTTTGTGGTTTTTCTGGATCGGATAATAAACTAAATGCTATACCATAATTGTGAATATGGAAAAAATTTAATATTGAAAAAATTTCTTTTATATCATATACTTCTATATGATTCATGATCCAATTTTTACTAGATATATCCATAATAAGAATTAACATTATTATAATGATGTATATACAGTTAATTTTTTTAAAATATTTATTTTCCATTATATAAATTTACGTTTTTCACCATTTCCTTGAGTATTTAAAATACAGCGATTACATATATTACTATTTTTTATATTTTTTTTAATGTCAATAGCATAATGCCAACATCGTAGACATTTTTGTTTTTTTATTTTTTTTAAAGATATTTTAAAAAAAGAAAGAGTTTTACTTTTTTTAGTATTTATAGGAGCGCTATCATAAAGTTTAACTTGAGCATCAGATGTTAAAAATATAAATTTTAGTTCTTTATTTAATATTGTTAATTTTTTAAATAATTTAGGTAATACATAAAGTATTATAGAAGCCTCAAGTGAATTATTAATATTTTTATTTTTGATTTCTTCTTCTAAAAATTTATTTATTTCATTTTTAATATTGATTAT
The DNA here is from genome assembly GCF_000521565.1 of Buchnera aphidicola str. G002 (Myzus persicae). Taxonomy (NCBI): domain Bacteria; kingdom Pseudomonadati; phylum Pseudomonadota; class Gammaproteobacteria; order Enterobacterales; family Erwiniaceae; genus Buchnera; species Buchnera aphidicola. The sequence continues at coordinate 157,452 of NZ_CP002701.1, forward strand.
TTCATTCCAAAATTGATAATTAAATAAATCATCTTGATTTAAATGAAATAGTTTATCAAACCATTCTTCTGTAAATACATATTTAGAACTTTTTTCTGGTAAATAATCCCATATTTCATTAGCAGTAAAAGATAGTATTGGTGCTATCCATCTTACTAATGATTGAATGATATAATATATAGCTGTTTGACAGCTGCGTCTTTCTTGACTGTTTTTTTTAAAAGTGTATTGTCTATCTTTTATAATATCTAGATAAAAAGATCCCATTTCTATCGAACAGAAATACATTAATCGTTGCACTACTGCATGAAAATTATAATTTTTATAAAATTCAATGATTTCTTCTTGAACTATTTTAGTTTGTCCTATAGCCCATTTATCTAAAGAGAGCATTTTATCTCTATCTATTATATGTTTTTCTGGTTTAAAATCACTGATACTAGCTATTAGGAAACGTGCTGTATTTCTAATCCTACGATATGTATCTGATGCATTTTTTAATATTTCATCAGATATTGAAATATCATTACAATAATTAGAAGAGGCAACCCATAATCTTAAAATATCTGCACCTAATGTTTTAATTATCTGATTGGGGCTAATAGTATTACCTATAGATTTAGACATTTTCTGTCCTTTTCCATCAATTACAAATCCGTGGGTTAATACATTAGAATAAGGTGCTTTTCCATTTATTAATGTAGATATAATCAGTGAAGACATAAACCAACCTCTATGTTGGTCTGAACCTTCTAAATACATATCTGCACTATTTTTAGTGTATTTTTTATTTTTGTATTTTATTGAAGTATGTGTATTTCCTGATTCAAACCATACATCTAATATATCAAATATTTGAATATATGATGAATGTTCTTTACCTAATATTTCTCTTAAATCTATATTCCACCATGCTTGTATTCCTTCTATTTCTACTTTTTTTGCTATTATTTCCATCAAGATAGAAGTTTCAGGATGAATTTTTCCTGTTTTTTTATGTATAAAAATAGACATCGGTACTCCCCATTTTCTTTGTCTAGAGATACACCAATCAGGTCTTTTTTTTATTAATTCTTTTATTCTTGATTCACCCCATTCAGGTATCCATGATACTTTTTTTATTTCTTTTAAAGAATTATTACGTAAATGGCGTTGATCTATATTAATGAACCATTGTGGAGTAGCTCTATAAATAATTGGTGTCTTATGTCTCCAACAATGTGGATAGCTATGAGTTAAAGTTTCATAATGTAATAAAATATTATAATCGACTAATATTTTAATAATTATCTCATTAGCTTTTAAAATATTAATACCATTTAATTTTGTATGTATGTTATCAATGTAATTTCCTTGAACATCAACTAAATGTTTAGTTTTAATATTATATTTTTTACTAATAGTATAATCATCAGGACCATGATCAGGTGCAGTATGTACCGCTCCAGTACCTGATTCAAGATTGACATGTTTTCCTAAAATAACAGGCAAAGAAATATTTTTTAGAAATGGATGTAAAAATTTTATATATTCTAAATTTTTTCCTAGCAAAGAATTTATTACTTTCCATTTTTTTATTTTTAATATTTTAAATAAATGATTAACTAATTCTTTTGCTACAATTATATTCCATTTTTGTGTTTCTATTAATTGATACTCAAAATCTGGATGTAGTGTAATTGCTTGACTAGCTGGAAGTGTCCAAGGTGTTGTAGTCCAAATAGGTAAATATATTTCTTTCTTATTTAATAATGAACAATTAAATAATTTTCTTAGGATGGAGTTCTGTTCGCTTTTTAAAGCAACAATGATTGAATCAGATTTTTTTTTAGAATATTCGATTTCTGCTTCAGATAAAGAAGAAGTACATTGAAGGCACCAATGTATGGGTTTAAAATCTTGATATAAATATTTTTTTTCAATTATACAAGAGAGAGTTCTAATAATATTGGCTTCATTTTTAAAATCCATTGTAAGATGTGGGTTCTCCCAGTCACCTAATACTCCGAGTCTTATAAAATCTTCTTTTTGAGTTTTGACTTGATTAATTGCATATTGTCTGCATTTTTTTTGAAATGTTGAAGTAGAGATTTTTTTATTTTTATCTAAAATACCTTCTTCTACTTTTTGTTCAATTGGTAGTCCGTGGCAGTCCCAAGAAGGAATAAAAGGTGCATCAAAACCTGATATATTTTTAAATTTTATAATAATATCTTTTAAAATTTTATTGACGGCGTGTCCAATATGAATATTACCATTGGCATACGGTGGACCATCATGAAGAAAAAAAATTTTTTTTCCTTCTTTTTTTTTCCTAATTAATTTATAAAGATCATTTTCATACCAATTTTTTAATATTATTGGTTCTTTTTGTGTAAGGTTACCACGCATAGAAAATTTTGTATCAGGTAAATTTAAAGTTTTTTTATAATCATCCATTCTTTTCTCTTTTTTTTAAGATTAATTTTTATAAATTTCAAAAAAATTTTTAACTATTAAAATGTCTTGATAAATTTGATTTTGCAGTTCTTTTGTTGAAATAAAAATTTTCTCATCACGTATTCTTTTATATAGAATGACTTCTATATATTTTCCATATAAATTTATATTTTGATCAAATAAATAAACTTCGAGTATTCTATTTTTTTTAGTGCTAAAAAAATTTTTTTTGATCCCAATATTACAAATTCCTGTACATATTTGATTTGATAAATAACGTACTTTTACTGCATATACGCCATTTTTTAAGAAAGAATATTTTTTTAAAGATATATTTGCTGTGGGATAACCTATTCTTCTTCCTATTGCATTTCCATGTACGACTTTACCAAAAATACTATAAGAACGACCTAGAAGAAGAGAAGCTAATTTTATTTTATTTTGGGATAATGCAATTCTGATGTTAGTACTACTAATTTTTATATTATTTTTATATAAAGATTTAATTTTTATAATCTGAAATTTATATTTATTTTTAAATTCTTCTAAAAGATCAAAGTCTCCAGTTCTTTTAAAGCCAAATTTAAAATCCTCTCCTATTACAATAAATTTTATATGTAGTTTATTTATTAATATATTTATGATAAAATCTTCCGCACTTAAAGATTTAAAAAAATTATTAAATCGAATACATAAAACTTTATTAATATTAAAATATGAAATACGTTTTATTTTTTCACGAAATGTTGTAATTCTAACTGGAGCATCTTTATTTTTTAAAAATTCTAGCGGCTGTGGTTCAAATAAAATTATTATAGTAGGTATTTTATATTCCTGACCTATTTTATGTATGTAAGAGAATAGTTTTTGATGACCTAAATGTATTCCATCAAAGTTGCCAATGGTAACAACAGAATTAGAATTCATTTCTTTAATATTATGAATACCTCGTATAATATTCATTTTGAACTAACCTTATTAAATTAAGAAATTATATAAAGATATTTGTTCTTAAAATTGTTATATATAATGTTTTTGCTTTCTATATTAGTTTTTTATTTATAATTAGTTATATAATTAAAACATGTTTTTAGTATATTTATTAATATTATTATTTCAAATAAATGTTAAATTTTTCAACTAAGAGGTGACTATTGGCTAATATTAAAGCTGCTAAAAAAGATGCAGTAACATCTGAAAAACGTCGGAAACAAAATACTAGTCGACGTTCAATGATTCGAACTGTTATTAAAAAAGTACGAATAGCTATAATGTCTGGTGATAAAAATATTGCACAAGATGCGTTTAGAAAAATGCAACCAATCGTAGATAGTCATGTTAATAAACGTTTAATACATAAAAATAAAGCTGCACGTTATAAATCTAATTTTGCATTACAGATTACTAAAATGTGAAAAGATTAGTATAACTCAAATAGTATTGCCTCTCATTTTTTAAGAAGCAATACTGTAAGAAATTATCGTGTTAAATCATCAAAAAATCTTTTGACTCCATCAAAGAATCTTTTAGAACGGGGGCTATTATTTTCACCTCGAAAACCGTTAAAACTTTTTCCTAATTCATATAAGAGATTCTTTTGCTGCTCGTTTAGATTAACTGGCGTTTCTACGACGACACGACATAATAAATCACCTTGATTTCTATTTTGTACTGATTTTACTCCTCTGCCCCGAATACGAAAAAGTTTTCCTGACTGTGTTTCATGTGGTATTTTTAGTTTAACTCTTCCATCTAGTGTTGGAACCTCTATTTCTCCTCCTAATGCAGCCATAGTAAAATTTATTGGGACCTCACAGTATAGATTATTTTCTTCTCTTTCAAAAATGGGATGTTTTTTTACTGAGATCTGGACATAAAGGTCTCCAGATTGTGCACCATTAGAACCAGCTTCTCCTTCATTATTTAAACGTATTCGATCATTACTGTCAATACCAGGTGGTATTTTTACTACTAATGTTTTATAAGATTCAATTCGTCCTTGTCCATGACATATATTACATGGATCTTTGATAACTACTCCTCTTCCTTGGCATGTAGGACATGATTGTTGTACAGTAAAAAAACCTTTTCTGATATGTACTTGACCTTTGCCATTACATGTAGAACATGAACGTGGTTTAGTACCAATATTCGCACCACTTCCATGACATCTTTTACATTTTTGAAGAGTCGGAATACGAATTTCTTTTTTTATTCCTTTTACTGCTTCTTCTAATAATATTTCCATTTTATAGCATAAATCAGCTCCTTTTTTAGCTCTTTGAGATCTGTTTCCACCAAATATATCACCGAAAACATCTCCAAAAATATCTCCAAAATCTGTAGAACTAGTAAATGAACTATAAGTATTATTAGCAGAATGACCATTTTCAAAAGCAGCATGTCCATATTGATCATATGCAGCACGTTTTTCTTCATTAATTAATATTTCATATGCCTCTTTTATTTCTTTAAATTTGTTTTCAGCAGTTTTATCTCCTTGGTTTCGATCAGGATGATACTTCATCGCTAGTTTTTTATATGCTTTTTTTATTTCCCGTTCTTCAGCTGATTTTTGAATCCCTAAAATTTGATAATAATCTTTTTTTGCCATTCTTGTTTACTCTTGCTTGTTTAAAAATAATTGCACGGGCGTAGATAAGTTTCTACGCCCGTGCCAGTTTAAAGTCCATTGTAATTTTGTTTTATTTTTTTACTTAAAGTAGTTATTTTTTAGGATCTTTAATTTCTTCAAATTCTGCATCTACGACATTTTCGTCTTTTTTATTAGATGATGTATCTGCTTTTTTTAAATTTTCTTCTGAATTTTTTTGATTTATTTCATTTAACTTGGATGAAGTTTTTAAAAGCATCTGTATATTTTGTTCAATTTCAGACTTATTTTCTCCTTTTAATGCTTTTTCTAGTTTCTCTAAAGCTAATTCGATTTCTTTTTTATCATTTTTTTCAATTAAATCTTTACTGTCACTTAATTGTTTTTTAGTACTATGGATTAATTGATCGCCTTGGTTTCGTAATTGGACTAGTTCTTCGAATTTTTGATCGGCCTCAGAGTTGGCTTCTGCATCACTGACCATTTTTTGAATTTCTTCTTCATTTAGTCCAGAAGATGCTTTAATTGTAATTTTTTGTTCCTTTCCTGTTTTTTTATCTTTAGCAGATACATGTAATATTCCATCAGAATCGATATCAAATGTAACTTCAATTTGAGCTGTACCTCTAGGTGCTGGTTGGATACCATCTAAATTGAACTGTCCTAAAGATTTATTATCTGATGATTTTTTACGTTCACCTTGTAGTATATGTATGGTTACTGCTGATTGATTGTCTTCGGCTGTTGAAAAAACTTGGCTATGTTTAGTAGGAATAGTAGTATTTTTCTTGATGAGTGATGTCATTATTCCACCCATTGTTTCAATTCCAAGTGATAAAGGAGTGACGTCTAATAATAAAACATCTTTTACATCACCTGATAGAACTCCTCCTTGTACCGCTGCACCTACTGCTACAGCTTCATCTGGATTAACATCTTTTCTAGGCTCTTTACCAAAAAAATCTGCAACTTTTTTTTGAACCATAGGCATTCTTGTCTGTCCACCCACTAATATAACATCATGAATGTCTGACACTGAAAGTCCTGCATCTTTTAATGCAACTTTTAACGGTTCAATAGAACGTATGACTAAGTCTTCTACTAGAGACTCTAATTTTGAACGAGTTACTTTTATATTAAGGTGTTTTGGACCATTAGAGTCTGCTGTAATATATGGTAGATTGACATCTGTTTGTTGTGCAGATGATAATTCTATTTTAGCTTTTTCTGCGGATTCTTTTAAACGTTGCATGGATAATGGATCATTTCTTAAATCTATTCCTTGTTCTTTTTTAAATTCTGTTACTAAATAGTTAATTAATCTGCTGTCAAAATCTTCTCCTCCTAGATGAGTATCTCCATTAGTAGCAAGAACTTCAAATGTTTTTTCTTTATCTACATCATCAATTTCAATAATAGATATATCAAATGTTCCACCACCTAAATCGTAGACAGCTATTGTTCTATTTCCTTGTCCTTTATCTAAACCGTAAGCAAGTGCAGCTGCTGTCGGTTCGTTAATGATTCTTTTTACTTCTAGTCCTGCTATTCTTCCAGCATCTTTAGTAGCTTGACGTTGAGCATCATTAAAATAAGCAGGCACTGTAATAACCGCTTCTTTGATTGACTCTCCTAAATAATCTTCAGCAGTTTTTTTCATTTTTTTTAATACTTCTGCAGATATTTGCGGTGGAGCCATTTTTTGTTTTTTTATATCAATCCATGCGTCACCATTGTCAGAATTGATAATTTTATAAGGCATTATTTTTATGTCACGTTGTACTTCATCATCTTTAAATTTTCTACCAATTAATCGTTTTATTGCAAATAACGTATTTTTTGGATTAGTTATAGCTTGACGTTTAGCTGGCTGTCCTACTAAAACTTCTCCTTCTTGAGTATAGGCAATAATAGAAGGTGTGGTACGATCACCTTCTGCATTTTCTAAAACACGAGGTTTGTTGCCATCCATAATGGCAACACAAGAGTTGGTTGTTCCCAAGTCAATACCAATAATTTTACCCATTAAAATTTCTCCTATTTAATATTTTGATAAATTGGGTTCTTCAACCTTTATGCGGCCATTTTTTTAGCTTTTAATAAGCTACATAGGATTTTTCTGTGCTTTATCTGTAGTGTTGAATGATTATTAAATGGGGTCACTTTTCCGGTCATCAAGGGTTAAGAGTAAAAAAAACAAGTATAACTGAAGACTAGTTTAAATAATAATTTTTTACTTTTCATTTATAAATTAAATAGATACTTTATTTTTTATTGAAATATTTAATATATAGTAAATTTTATTTTTGTGTCATATGATTTATATAGATAAAATAAATAATACATTTTATTAAATAAAATCTATTTCGATTACAAGGAAAATTTATGTTAGACAATTTAGATCAAATAACTGAATGTTTATCTTTTTTTATTTTTATATTTTTTTCTTTAGGACTTTGTTTTTTTTTACTTTTTTTAAGTTCAATGCTTGGTGGAAAATCTTCATCTAGATATAAAAATACACCTTTCGAATCAGGGATTGTATCCATCGGGAACACTAATCTTCATTTTTCTGTAAAATTTTATTTAATTGCAATGTTTTTTGTGGTTTTTGATGTGGAAGCTCTTTATTTATACGCATGGTCTATTAGTATCTCTGAATCTGGATGGATTGGATTTAGTGAGGCTGCTATGTTTATTTTATCTATTTTATTATCTTTGTTTTATTTGATTCGTATCAAAGCGCTCAATTGGATATCCTAATCGTTTAGGATAGTATTTTGAATTTATTAATAATGTAAATTTATGAGGTATAAAATGGATTATACTTTAACAAGAGTGGATACTAAAAAAAATAATCAAAAGTATCCAAAACAAATTACTGAATCTGTTAGAGATCCCATAGAAGATTACTTAAAAAAAAATATTTTTATGGGTAAAATTACTCAGTTAATGCATAAATTAGTTAATTGGGGAAGAAGAAATTCTCTTTGGCCTTATAATTTCGGTCTGTCTTGTTGTTATGTTGAAATGGTATCTGCTTTTACTTCTGTACATGATGTTGCACGTTTTGGTTCAGAAGTATTACGTGCTTCTCCTAGACAAGCAGATGTTATGGTTATTGCTGGTACACCATTTATAAAAATGGCTCCTGTTATTCAACGATTATATGATCAAATGCTAGAGCCTAAATGGGTCATTTCTATGGGTGCTTGTGCTAATTCTGGAGGTATGTACGATATTTATTCTGTAGTACAAGGGGTAGATAAATTTCTACCAGTAGATATTTATATTCCTGGCTGTCCACCTCGTCCAGAATCATATATACAAGCCTTAATGTTATTACAAAAACTAATAAAAGAAGAGAGAAGACCATTATCTTGGATAATTGGAGAACAGGGCGTATATCATAAAAAAATGTCATCTGAAAGAATTAAAAAAAGAAATAAAAGAATTAATGTTATTAACCTTCCAACTTCAGAAAAAATTAAATGATATAATTGAGTTTAAGAAGTATAAATCTCTTTAATACTGCTGATGTTTTATTTAGATAATGATAGTATTAATAATACTATATTTTAAAATATTATATTTTTCTAAATTTATGTAGAACGAGAGATTTATGACAAATTTAATGAAAAAAGAAAATAATTTTTTTTTAAAAGGTAATTGTAAAGAAAACTCAAAAAATTTAGTAATCGAAAATTTATTTAACTTTTTTGGTAAAGATTTTGCTTTTTATCAAAAAACTTTAACTGGTTTTCCTATATTATGGATAAATAGAATAATTTTAATAAAAGTAGGAGAATATTTATATAATTTATCTCCACCTTATATTATGCTTTATGACCTACATGGTGTAGATGAGCGTTTCCGATTACATCGTAAAAATTTACCTAAAGCTGATTTTTCAGTATTTTACCATTTAATATCTATTGAAAGTAATTCCGATATTATGCTAAAAGTACCATTATTCGAACATGATTTAAGTTTGCCTACATTTACAGGTCTGTTTTCTAATGCTAATTGGTATGAACGTGAAACTTGGGATATGTTCGGTATTGTTTTTGATAAACATCCTAATTTAACTCGTATTATTATGCCAAGTACATGGAAAGGACATCCGTTGCGAAAAAATTATTCTGCAAGAGCGACTGATCATGAAGCTTTCTATTTAAATGAAATAAAAGAAGATGCTGAAATGGAAGGTTTGAAATTTAAACCTGAGTTATGGGGTATGAAACGTAAAAAAGATGATGTAGAATTTATGTTTTTGAATTTAGGACCTAATCATCCTTCTGCTCATGGTGCTTTTAGAATCGTTTTACAACTAGATGGTGAAAATATTATAGATTGTGTTCCAGATATTGGATATCATCATCGTGGAGCGGAAAAAATGGCAGAACGTCAGTCATGGCATAGTTATATCCCATATACTGATCGTATTGAATATCTTGGTGGCTGCGTTAATGAAATGCCTTATGTTTTATCTGTAGAAAAATTAGCTAATATTTCAGTGCCAAAAAAAGCAGAAGTAATTCGTGTTATGATGTCAGAATTATTTCGTATTAATAGTCATTTATTGTATATTTCTACTTTTATTCAAGATGTCGGTTGTATGACACCTGTTTTTTTAGCATTTACTGATCGTCAAAAAATATATGATTTAATTGAAGCAATTACAGGTGCACGTATGCATCCTGCATGGTTTCGTATTGGTGGAGTAGCTAATGATTTACCAAAAGGTTGGCATACTTTATTAAAAGAATTTTTAATTTGGATGCCAAAAAGATTAAAATATTATGTAAAAACCGCTTTAGAAAATAGTATTTTAATTAATAGATCAAAAGGAATTGCAAAATACAATAAAGAAGAGGCATTAAAATGGGGTGTAACAGGAGCAGGATTGCGTGCTACAGGAATAGATTTTGATGTGAGAAAATGGCGACCGTATTCTGGATATGAAAATTATACTTTTGATGTACCAGTAGGAGGAGGAATCAGCGATTGCTATTCAAGAGTCATGATAAAAGTAGAAGAAATTTATCAAAGTCTTCGCATTTTAAAGCAATGTTTACATAATATGCCAGAAGGTCCTTTTAAATCTGAGCATCCTTTAAGTACACCACCTGATAAAGAATCAGCTTTACAGAATATAGATACTATGATTTCTCATTTTCTACAAGTATCTTGGGGGCCTGTCATTCCACAAAATGAAAGTTTTCAAATGATTGAAGCAACAAAAGGAATTAATAGTTATTACTTAATTAGTGATGGTGGTACGATGAGTTATCGTACTAGAATAAGAACGCCTAGTTTTCCACATTTACAACAAATACCTGCAGTAATTCGTGGAAGTTTGATATCAGATTTAATTGTATACTTAGGTAGTATAGATTTTGTCATGTCTGACGTGGATAGATAATTATGTATAAAAAAAAAGTGTATTTCGAGAAATTTCTATAAAATTCATATTAACTAATGAAGAAATTAGTGAAATCGAGAATCAAAAAAAATATTATGAAAATTATCGAGCTATTTCTATAGAGGCATTAAAGATTGTTCAAAAAAAACGAGGATGGGTTTCTGATCAAGCTATTTATGCTATTGCTAAAATACTTAAAATCAATCCTAGTGAAGTTGAAGGAGTAGCTACTTTTTATAGTCAAATTTTTCGACAACCTGTCGGTCGTAACATTATTCGATATTGTGATAGTGTAGTTTGTTTTATAACAGGTTATCAAAACATAAAAATGACTTTAGAAAATTGTTTAAACATAAAAAAGGGAGAAACTACAAAAGATAATAAGTTTACTTTATTACCAGTTTGTTGTTTAGGAAATTGTGATAAAAGCCCAACTATTATGATTAATGAAGATACATATTCTTTTGTAACTAAAGAATCAATAAAAAATTTGCTGGAATCATATAAATGAAGACTATTGTACGTCTTGAAGAAACGCATCCCTTAACTTGGCGTTTGAGAGAAGATCAAAAAACAGTATATATTAAAGAATATTGTCAGAAAAACGGTTATTCAGCTTTAAAAAAAGTATTGAAAGAAACACTTCCACAAGACGTTATTAAAATAATAACAGAATCAGGATTAAAAGGAAGAGGAGGTGCAGGATTTTCTACTGGGTTAAAATGGAGTCTGATGCCTCAAAAAAAAAATTATGAAGAAAATCGATATCTAATATGTAATGCAGATGAAATGGAACCAGGAACATATAAAGATAGGTTGTTACTAGAACAAATACCCCATCAATTAATTGAAGGTATAATAGTAGCAGCTTATTCTTTAAATGTTTCTCGTGGTTATATTTTTTTAAGAGGAGAATATGTTCAAGCGGAATATATTTTAATAAAATCTATTCAAGAAGCAATAGATTTTGGTTATATTGGTAATAACATTTTAGAAAGTGGTTTTAATTTTGAATTAATTTTACATACTGGTGCTGGTCGATATATTTGCGGAGAAGAAACAGCTTTACTTAATTCTTTAGAAGGTCGTCGAGCTAATCCTAGATCTAAACCGCCATTTCCAGCAGTGTTTGGTTTATGGGGAAAACCAACATGTGTCAATAATGTTGAAACATTATCTAATGTTCCATCAATTATTTTACATGGTGTTCAGTGGTATAAAAGCTTATCTAAAAGTTTTGATGCTGGTACTAAATTGATGGGATTTTCAGGGAAAGTAAATAATCCAGGTGTTTGGGAGTTACCTTTTGGAATTACTGCTCGTGAAATATTAGAAGATTATGCCTGTGGAATGCAATCGGGATTATCTTTAAAAGCTTGGCAACCTGGCGGTGCTGGTACGGATTTTCTTACTGATATTCATTTAGATACACCAATGGACTTTTCTCATATTAAAGAGGCTGGTAGTCGTTTAGGCACTGCACTTGCTATGGCAGTTGATAATAAAATTAATATGGTATCTCTTGTATATAATTTAGAAAAGTTTTTTGCTCGTGAATCATGTGGTTTATGTACTCCATGTAGAGATGGGTTACCATGGATTGTAAAAATATTAAAAAGTTTAAAAGAAAATAAAGGACAAAAAGATGATATAAAAACTTTAGAACAATTATGTATTCATTTAAGTCCAGGAAAAACATTTTGTGCTCATGCGCCAGGAGCAATAGAACCGTTGCAAAGTGCAATAAAATATTTCCGTTATGAGTTTGAAGCTGGTATTTATACAAAACAAATAAATTTAAACAAAAAAATTATTGGAATTCAACCTAATCATATTAGTTAAAGATTTCAATTTTAATGTACATTTATCTAAATAAAAGTTTTCGGAATCAATCTATTATGGCTATCATTTATGTAGATAAAAAAATGTATGATGTTGATAAAGCAGATAACTTACTACAAGCCTGTTTATCAGTAGGTATTAATATTCCTTATTTTTGCTGGCATCCTCTATTAGGTAGTATAGGCGCATGTCGTCAATGTGCAGTAACTCAGTATAATAATTTTGAAGATCATCAAGGTCGATTAATTATGTCTTGTATGACTCCTGTGATCGATGGAGCTATAATTTCTGTTAATAATACTGAATCAGAAATTTTTCGTAGCGCAATGGTAGAATTATTATTAACTAATCATCCTCATGATTGTCCAGTATGTGAAGAAGGAGGTCATTGTCACTTACAAGATATGACTGTCATGATTAAACATAATACACGTCGTTATAGATTTAAAAAACGAACACACAAAAATCAATATTTAGGATCTTTTATTAAACATGAAATGAACCGTTGTATTTCATGTTATCGTTGTGTTAGATACTATAATGACTATGCAGACGGTAATGATTTTGGAGTTTATGGAGCTAATAATAATATTTATTTTGGTCGTATAGAAGATGGTATTTTAGAAAGTGAACATTCGGGTAATTTAATAGAAATATGCCCTACTGGTGTATTTACAGATAAAACTCATTCTAAAAGATATAATCGTAAATGGGATATGCAATATGCTCCTGGCATATGTAATAGTTGCAGTGTGGGTTGTAATATTAGTATTGGAGAACGCTATGGTGAAATACGTCGGATAGAAAATAGATATCATGAAAATATAAACCATTATTTAATTTGTGATCTTGGTCGTTTCGGGTACTCACAAAATAATTTAAAAACTCGTCCGAAACAGCCAATTTGTACCAATAATGAGAATAATGTAACGACATTAAATTTTAAAAAAGGAGTTGAACTTGGAGTAGATTTTTTTAAACGATATAAACGTGTAATTGGCATTGGTTCTACTAGATCAAGCATAGAGAATAATTTTGCTTTACAAGAACTAGTTGGAAAAGAAAATTTTTCTAATGGAATGCTCGAAAAAGAAAAAAATTGTACTAATTTAATTTTAAACGTTTTAAAAAATAATGATATATATGTTCCTTCTTTAAAAGAGATTGAAGATTATGATGTAATTTTAATATTAGGAGAAGACTTAACGCAAACGTCTCCTCGTGTATCTTTAGCTGTTCGTCAAGCAGTCAAAAAGAAAGCTCAAGATATTACAAATTTACATGGGATACCAAATTGGAATGTTTCTCCAATCAGAAATATTTCTGAAAATTATAAGAATTCTTTGTATATTATGAATACACATGAAACTCAATTGGATAATATTGCTGAATGGTGTTATTTTGGGTGTATCAATGATCAAGTGAATTTAGCATCTGCTATTGCTCATGAACTAGATCACAATTTACCTCAAGTTACGAACTTAGATGTTTCTTTAAAAAACAAGGTATCATTGATTGCTAATCGTTTAATTTCATCTAAAAAAACGTTAATTATTTCAGGTTCACATTCTTTTAGCACTGAAATAATATCAGCGTCTATAAATATAGCTAAAGCTATTAAGATGAATCTAATAAATCATCATATTGCCTTGACTTTATTAACACCTTCTTCAAATACTTTAGGTGCAGAATTAATTGGAGGTATGTCTATAGAGTCTGCATTAGAAGCATTCAAACAAAAAAAAGCAGATGCTATGATTTTTATGGAATACGATTTATATCGTTTCATATCTGAATATGATTGTAATCTTTTGTTTAAAAATAAAGAAAAAATAATGACTTTAGATCATCAGTATACTCAGACTTATAAAAAATCTGGATTAAATTTTCCTACAGCCAATTTTACAGAAAGTTCTGGTACGATAATAAACTTTGAAGGACGAGCACAGCGTTTTTTTCAAGTATATGATCCAAGTTTTTATGATAAAAATACCTGTATTTTTGATGGCTGGAAATGGTTGCATTTTATTAAAGCAAAAAATGAAAATGTAGAAATGTCTTGGTTTAATTTAGATGATGTAATTAATGCATATACTAAAAAATATTCTTTTTTTCAAGAAATAAAAAGAAAAGAACTAGATTCTAGTTTTCGTATTCATGGTCAAAAAATTGCTCGATCTCCTATACGATCTAGTGGTAGAACAGCTTTACGTGCTAATATAGATATTCATGAGCCTTCTCAGCCCAAAGATTTAAATACTATGTTTTCATTTTCTATGGAAGGATTTAATCAACCTCATCAATCTCTCTCTCATATTCCATTTGCTTGGTATCCTGGATGGAATTCACCTCAAGCATGGAATAAGTTTCAAAAAAAAATAGGAAAAAATTTGATATCGGGCGATTCTGGAGTTCATATTTTTAAAAATAATATCAAAACAACAGATGTTTATTATCATATTATTCCAAAAAATTTTATAAAAGAAAAATGCTGGTATATAATTCCTTATTATCATATTTTTGGTCATGAAGAATTAACTCAGTATTCATCTGTTATACAAGAAAATACTCCTTTAGAATACGCTTTAATTAGTTTATCAGATGGAATTCAATTAGGTTTAAAAAAAGATTCTATAGTTGAATTTCATTGCTTAAATAAAGATTATCGTTTGGGTATACGAGTATCTAAATTTTTAAATCAAAAACAGATAGGTTTACCTATAGGAAGAAAAGGATTTCCTATTTCACTTGTTGGTGAAAAAATTAAATATTTACAGGAATTTATTAAATGATTTTTTTAGAAAAAAGTATATATAAAATCTTTTTTTGTTTTTTTAAAGTTTTTTTTCTTTTGTTTTTAACAGTATTTTTTGCTGCGATTTTGAGTGTTGTAGAACGTAGATTATTAGGATTTTTTCAAAATAGACATGGACCGAACCGAGTTGGTTGGTTTGGAAGTTTACAATTATGTGCTGATATGATAAAAATTTTATTTAAAGAAGACTGGATTCCTCCATTTAGTAGGAAATTTATTTTTATTTTATCACCAGTTATTGCTTTTGTTTCTTTATTATGTGTTATACCAATTATTCCTTTTACGTCTAATTTTTTTATTATTGATCTCAACATAGGTATTTTATTTTTTTTAATGATGGCTAGTTTATCTGTTTATGCTGTATTGTTTGCAGGTTGGTCTAGTAATAATAAGTATTCATTATTAGGAGCAATGCGTGCTTGTGTTCAAACTTTAAGTTACGAGGTTTTTTTAGGTTTATCTTTAATGGGTGTGGTTGCACAATCAGGATCTTTTAAAATAATTGATATTGTAAATAGTCAAAAAGAAATTTGGAATATTATTCCACAATTTTTTGGTTTTTTAACTTTTTTTATAGCAGGTTTGGCAGTCTGTCACAGACATCCTTTTGATCAACCTGAATCTGAACAAGAATTAGCTGATGGTTATCATATTGAATATTCTGGTATGAAATTTGGTTTATTTTTTATTGGAGAATATATTTCTATTATTACCATTTCATTATTAATAGTGACAATTTTTTTTGGTGGTTGGTTAGGACCTTGGACTTCAAGTTTTCTTTGGTTATTTTTAAAAACAATTTTTTTTATTTTTATTTTTATTTTAATTAGAGCTTCTTTACCACGACCTAGATATGATCAAATCTTATCAATGGGATGGAAAGTATGTTTGCCTTTAACCTTGTTCAATCTGCTTGTAACAGCTTTTTTTATATTATTATAAATTTTATAAGAGATTTTTTTATTTATGATTTTAAAAAATATTATTGTCGGATTTTTGACTCAAATAAGAAGTATTTTGATGATTGGTGCAAATATTTTTTCAAAATCGGAAACCCAATCGTATCCAGAAGAAAGAGTAAATTTATCACCTCGTTATAGAGGACGAATTATATTAACACGCAATTTAGATGGAAACGAACGTTGTGTAGCCTGTAATTTATGTGCAGCAGTTTGTCCTGTAGACTGTATTTCTCTACAAAAATCCGAAAAAGTTGGTGGACGTTGGTATCCAGAGTTTTTTAGAATTAATTTTTCTCGTTGTATTTTTTGTGGTTTATGCGAGGAAGCATGTCCTACTGCTGCTATTCAATTAACTCCTGATTTTGAATTATCTGATTTTAAAAGAAAAGATTTAGTATATGAAAAAGAAGATTTATTAATTTCAGGTCCAGGAAAATATCCAGATTATAATTTTTATAATTTTACTGGTATAGCTATAGAAGGTAAGAAGATAGGCGAATTAGATATCGAATCTAAACCTGTAAATGTGAAGGATTTATTACCATAAGGAGATTTTTATGGAGTATGTTTTTTATATCTGTTCATTGGTTTCAATTATTTCTACTTTTTGCGCAATTATACAAAAAAACGCAATATACTCTCTTTTATATTTAATCATTTCTCTTTTATCAATATCAGGTGTTTTTTTTTCATTAGGTGCTTTTTTTGCGGGTGCTTTACAAGTTATTATTTACGCAGGTGCTATAATAGTATTATTTGTTTTTGTTATTATGATGCTCAATATAAGTGATAAAAAGGAGATAAAAGAAATAAAACATTTACGATCTTATTCTTGGATTGGAACTATTTCTTTATCTTTAGTATTATTTTTATCAATGACTTATGCAATATTTTGTTTGAAAAATAAAAAAATAGAAACATTATTAATTGATTCAAAAATAGTAGGGATTAGTTTATTTGGTCCTTATGTGTTATTAGTGGAATTATCTTCAATTCTTTTACTATCTGCTTTAGTTGTTGTTTTTCATATTGGCACAGAAAAAAAATCAAAACATAATTAATCATAACAATTAATATTTATAAGGATGATGATTGATGCTTTCTTTATTTCATGGTTTATTTTTATCATTAATATTATTTGTTCTAGGTTTAACGTCTTTAGTGATAAGACGCAATATATTATTTATATTGATTAGTTTGGAGATAATGATGAATGCTGTCGGTTTAGCATTAGTAGTAGTTGGTAGTTACTGGCAACAAGTAGATGGTCAAATAATGTATATATTTGCTATTACTTTAGCTGCATCAGAAGCAAGTATTGCTTTAGCATTAGTACTACAACTTTATCGACGTTGGAAAACATTAAACATTGATATTTTAAGTGAGATGCATGGATGAATATTATTTTTTTTATAGTTTTGTTCCCACTCATCGGATTTTTGTTTTTATCCTCTACACAAGGTTTAATCTCTACAAGAAAATCTTCAAATATAGGTATTTTATCAATATTTATATCATTTTTAATCACTTTTTTTTATATTATAAGTTTTAGAAACAATACTGATCAAGTTTATATTCAAAAATTATGGTCATGGATATGCGTTCAAGGTTTTAAAATTGATTTTTCTTTTCTTTTAGATGGCTTATCTTTAAGTATGTTATCTGTAATTACAGGTGTAGGATTACTAATACATATTTTTTCTTCTTGGTATATGAAAAAAAAAGAAGGTTCTGCTCGATTTTTTGCATATACTAATTTATTTATAGCAAGTATGTCTATTTTAGTATTAGCAGATAATTTTTTATTTATGTTTTTGGGATGGGAAGCAGTTAGCGTATGTTCTTATTTACTTATAGGTTTTTATTATACCGAATCTAATAATAACTATTGTGCTATGAAAGCTTTTATTTTAACTAGAGTTTCTGATATTTTTTTAATGATTGGAATATTTTTGTTGTATAAAGAATATAGTACTTTAAATTTTCAAGAAATTAAATTTCTATCAACTTTTTTAAATATAGAAAATTATTATCATTTAAATTTTATTACATTTTGTTTATTGATAGGTGTGTTAGCAAAATCAGCACAGTTGCCGTTACAAACTTGGTTATCTGACGCCATGGTTGGTCCTACTCCTGTTTCAGCTTTAATACATGCTGCTACTATGGTTACAGCTGGTATTTATTTAATAGCAAGAACGCATTTTTTATTTTTATTAACCCCAGATATATTATATCTGATAAGTTTTATTGGTACGTTAACAATATTAATTTCTAGTATTTCTGCTTTAGTCCAGACTGACATAAAACGTATTTTAGCTTATTCTACTATGAGTCAGATAGGATATATGTTTTTAGCATTAGGAGTTCAGGCGTGGAGTGCAGCAATTATGCATTTAATTATACATGCAATTTTTAAGGCATTGTTATTTTTATCTGCTGGTTCATTAATTATATCATGTAAAAATCAAAAAAATATATTTAAAATGGGTGGTTTGCGCAAAAAACTACCGTTTTTATATATTAATTTTATAGTTGGAGGTGCATCTTTAATTTCTTTTCCTTTAGTGACAGCTGGTTTTTATAGTAAAGGAAATATTTTGTTCAGTGTGTTACAAAGTGGTCATATTAATTTATTTCTAATTGCTTTATTTTGTTCTTTTTTAACATCTATTTATACATTTAGAATGATTTTTGTTGTTTTCCATGGAAAAGGACAAATTCAAACAGAAACTCATTCTCAAGGTTTAGAACATAGTCTACCATTATTAATTCTCTTGTTTTTTTCTACATTTTTTGGTTCATACATTATTCCACCATTATCACATGTATTTCCTGTATCTAATTTATTAATAGAGAAAAAATTTTTATTTGAAATTATATGCAGCATATTATCTATTTCTGGAATATATATTTCTTATTATATTTGGATTTATAATAGATCTTATATTAACAAACTTTTTCATTTTAATTTTGCAAAATCTCTCTATTATTTTTTTTTAAAAGGCTGGGGTTTTGATTATTTTTATAATATATATTTTGTAAAATTTTATTTATATATATCTCATATGTTATCTTTTGATCCATTTAATAAAATAATGTATCTTTTTATAAAGATAACTAAAATGTTTAATTTTTATTTGTTAAAAACTAGTAATGGTTATATTAGATGGTATATAGCTTCAATAATATTAGGAATTAATTTAATTTTCATATTAATTTTATTTTATTAGTTTATTTTAAAATTAATTGTTTCATAAAAAATAACATTGATTAAATAGTCATAGTGAATAATAGGAATATACGTGTAATGTTACTTTCTTTATTAATTATAATTCCATTTTTTAGTAGTTTTATTTCTTTTTTTTCTTATAAATTTAATAAAAATATTCCTAAGTGGAGTGCATTATTAGGAATAATATTAACTTTATTAGTTAGTATTAAATTATTGCTGAAAAAAAATTATTATATTTTTCAACATGAACATTATCCTAATTGGGATGATCAATTAATTATACCTTGGATATCAAGATTTGGTATTTCATTTAACATTGCTATCGATGGCTTGTCTATTGTTATGATTATTTTTGCATCTTTGTTATCTACTATAGCATTAGCATGTTCATGGAATGAAATTAAAATAAAAGAAGGGTTTTTTTATTTTAATTTTATGTTAGTTTTTAGTGGAATTATTGGTGCTTTTATTTCTTGTGATCTTTTTTTATTTTTATTTTTTTGGGAAATAATGTTGATTCCTATGTATTTTTTAATTGCATTATGGAGTAACCAAAATGAAAAAGAAAATAGTTATTTAGCTGCTAATAAGTTTTTTATATATGGACAAATTTCTGGTTTAATTTTACTGTCATCGATTTTATTATTAGTTTTTAATCATTATCAAGTTACTAATATACTGACTTTTGATTATAATTTATTGATTACTTCATCAGTAAATAAATATATAGAATATACTGTAATGTTAGGGTTTTTTTTATCTTTTGCTATAAAAATGCCCATTGTACCATTTCATGGTTGGTTGCCAGATGTACATGTTCAATCTGCATCTTGTGGTGCAGTAGAGATTATAGGAGTTTTATTAAAAACCGCTCCTTATGCACTTTTAAGATATAATTTAATTTTATTCCCCCATTCAACAGAAGATTTTGTTCCAATTGCAATGTTTTTAGGATTAATAAGTATGTTTTATGGAGCTTTTGTTGCATTTTCTCAAAAAAATATTAAACGTTTAATTGCTTATTCTTCAATTTCTCATATGGGATTAATTTTAATTGGTATTTATAGCAATAGTGAAATAGCACTTCAAGGTGTATTGATTCAAATGTTATCTAATAGTTTATCTACGGCTGCTTTATGTGTATTATCGGGTCAATTATATAAGCGCTTGAAAACTCAAGATATGTCTCAAATGGGAGGATTATGGTCGTATATTTATTGGATTCCAGGTTTTACTTTGTTTTTTTCTCTTGCCAATTTAGGAATACCTGGAACAGGTAATTTTATTGGTGAATTTTTAATTTTATCTGGTATATTTCAGTTTTTTCCATTTATATGTATATTAGCTACAACAGGTATTGTTTTTTCTTCTATTTACTCGTTAAATATGATACAAAAAATTTTTTATGGTTCGTCTAAAAAAAATTTTCCAATGTTTTTTTTAAAAAAACAGGAGTTATGGATCGTAATAGTATTAATTTTTATGTTAATTTTTTTAGGTATAAATCCGCAAAAAATTATAGATACTTCGTACAATTCTATACATAATATTCAGAAAGAATTTAATCATTCTATTTTAAAGATAAGGTTGTGATAGGTAATGATAAAAAATTTACAACAATTCATAGCACTGTTGCCTTTTCTAATTATACTAGTTACTTTAGTAACAGTAATATTATCTATTTCTTATAATAGAAATCATTTTTTTGTTTCAGGATTGAGTATATTAGGTTTTATTTCTGCATTATTTTCATTGTATTTTTTAACTACAGTAATTCCAATAGATATCACTGGTTTATTACATGTGGATGGTTATTCTATTTTTTATATTGGCATGATTCTTATTGCTAGTATTAGTACCTGTATTTTTGCATATCCATGTTTACTGAAATATGAATTTAATAAAGAAGAATTTTACCTATTAATATTAATGTCTACTTTGGGAGCTGTATTATTAGTTATCTCTAATCATATAGCATCATTTTTTATTAATATTGAACTAATGTCTTTACCTGTATTTGGTTTGATTGGTTATTTTAGTTATAAGAAAAAGTCTTTAGAAGCTTTATTTAAATATCTTATTTTGTCTGGTGTTGCATCGAGTTTTTTACTAATGGGTATCGCATGGGTGTATTCTATTTCTGGTAGTTTAAGTTTTATATCTGTAAATAGAATTTTTAATGTAGTATCTTTAAATGAAAAATTAATAGTATTATTTGGTATAAGCATGATATTTTTGTCCTTATTTTTTAAATTATCTGTAGTACCATTTCATTTATGGACTCCTGATATCTATCAAGGAACTTCAGCATTAGTATTATCGTTTTTTTCTACAGTTGGGAAAATCTCTATTTTTTGTTTATTGTTAAACATATCATCAGATATCATTATTTCAAATAATAGAACACTATATTTTATAATATCATTAGTTACTTTTTTTTCTATGATATTAGGTAATTTAATGGCTCTTTTTCAAGAAAATTTAAAAAGATTTTTAGGATATACATCTATATCACAAATAGGATATCTTTTTGTAGTATTACTTACATCAGAGAATAACTACATATTTTCTTTAGAAGCTAATAGTATATATTTATTTAGTTATTTATTTAGTAATATAGCATTCTTTGGTATCATGAATTTAATTGCTAATGCTTGTGAAAATAATAATGGAAATTTAATATCTTCATATCAAGGATTATTTTGGTCACAGCCTATTTTATCGAGTATATTAACTCTTGTTTTACTCTCTTTGGCAGGAATCCCAATGACTTTGGGATTTATCAGTAAGTTTTATATATTATCTATTATTATACAAGAACATTTATGGATCTTATGTTTTGGATTTTTAATAGCAACTTTATTAGGTTTTTACTGCTATTTAAGAATTATTATTAATTTGTATTTAACTCCATCATTACCATTACAACACAATTTTAAAATATCAAATTATTGGGTTTACACTCCTTCTGGAATATTAATATTATTTTCAGCAATAATTCTATTATTTTTAGGTTTATATCCGAATCCTTTGATTAGTTTAGTAAAAGTACCTGAATTATTTAAATATTAAAAATATTTTTTCATACAATAGGATCAATATTAGTGATTTATATTTCTTCTATGACATTACTTTGGAGCATTTTTTTTTTCTTTATTTTAATTATATTCATAATAGATCATTATATCTATAATCACAAAAAAATAGAGAGAAAAAATTTAAAACATTCTTATTTTTATTATTTTCATTGGTTTTTTTTATCTTTATTTTTTTCTGTCATATTTTGGTTTTTAACTTATCAAAATAAAGGTAGTACGATTGCCAATGAAAATATTGCATTGTTTTTTACAGGATATTTATTAGAAATATTACTTTCAATTGATAATGTTTTTGGATGGTTTCTTATTTTTAAATCTTTAAAGATACCAAAAATTTTTCAAAGAAAAATTTTATTGTATGGTGTATGGGGTGCGTTAATATTGCGTTCTATTTTAATTTTTTATGGAGAAATTTTATTTTCAAAATATAATTGGTTTTTGTACTTATTTGGTATATTTTTTGTATTTGCTAGTGCAAAGGTTATTTTTTTCAAAAATGAAGATTCTTCAAAAGAAAAAAAAAATCGAATGTTTTTTTTCTATAAAATTTTTAGAGTTTCAAAAGAAATTAATAGTAAAAAATTTTTTTTTATTATCAAAAAAAATAAGCTTTTTATAACCCCTTTATTCTTATCTTTAATTGTAATAGAACTAAGTGATATTGTGTTTGCAATAGATAGTATTCCTGCCATTTTTTCTATTACTAATAATTTTTTTATTATACTGACTTCAAACATTTTTTCAGTACTCGGTTTAAGATCAATGTATTTTTTTATATCGATAATAATAGATAAGAATCCCGAAATCGAATATGGATTGTCATTTGTATTAATGTTTATTGGATTTAAAATATTATTTTCAAAATTTTTTGTTATATCAACATTTATTACATTATTAACAATATCAATAATATTAATTATTACATTTTTAATTAATAGAATTTTATATTTTAAAAAATATTAAATTATACATCTTTTAATAAAATATTTCTATTTTCAGTTTTATTTAATATGTATATAGAATAAAATTTTTTATATATAAAAAAATTAATATTATTTTCTATAAAATAATAACATGAATAATATACTTAATAAAAATAATTCTTTATCTATATGGTTAAAATATTTAGAAAAATTAGATAAAAAAATAATATTAGATCTTAACGAATTAAAATCTATTGCAAAAAAATTAGATTTATTAACTTTTAGAGCATTTATCTTTACTGTTGCAGGTACTAATGGTAAAGGTACAACATGTGCAATGTTGGAAAAGTTACTTTTAAATTCAGGTTATCAAGTAGGATTATATACTTCTCCTCATCTTATTAGTTATTTAGAACGTGTTCGTATTAACGGTAGTGTTCTTACTTCAGAAGAACATATTAATTCTTTTCAGGAGATAGAAATAGCAAGGAATTCAACTTTATTAAGTTATTTTGAATTTATTACACTTTCAGCGTTACTTTTATTTAAAAGATATTCATTAGATGTTATAATATTAGAAGTTGGTTTAGGTGGTCGTCTAGATGCTACTAATATTATAGATTCTAATTTATCTATAATTACTAATATAGAAATAGACCATAGTGTTTTATTAGGACATACTCGTTCAAGTATCGCTCGTGAAAAATCTGGTATTTTTAGAAAAAATAAAATATCTGTTATTGGAGAAATAAATATTCCAAGTACTATAGATCAAGAAGCTCAAGTAAAAAAAACTATATTAAAAAAAAATAATAGAGATTGGTTTTTGGAAAAATATGATCATTATTGGAATTTTATTCATGAAGATATTAAATTATATGGTTTACCTAATACTCAGATACCAATTTCTAATACAGCTCTTGCATTAGCTGCGTTATATTATTCAGATTTTAAAATAAGTGAAAAAGTTATAAGAACAACAATTCCCTTTGTGCGATTACCAGGAAGATTTCAAATTATTTCTGTTTGTCCTCATATTATTATTGATGTAGCTCATAATCTACATTCAGCTTTATATTTATTTAATAAAATAGATAGTATGAATATAAAAGGTAAAATATATGCAATAGTAGGTATGTTAGAGGATAAAGATATCAATGGAATTGTTAATCCATTTAAAAGAAAAATTCACTATTGGTATGCTGCACCTTTAAAAACGTCACGTACTGCTACTATAAAACAATTAAAAAAATCTTTACCGTCTCATAATACAAAAATATTAAGCAGTATACATGAAACTTATAAAAAAGTACTTTTGTTAGTAAAAAAACAAGATGCTATTTTAGTTTTTGGTTCATTTTTTACTGTATCAGAATTTATTAAAGCAAAAAAATTAGAAGACAATATAAATATATTTAAAAATGCAATTTCGGAAAAATAATGTTTTTAATAGATTATGTTATTATTTTTATTATCTTTGTTTCAGTATTCTTTGGTTTATTCCGTGGTTTTTTTAAAGAAATAATATCTTCTTTTTTTTGGTTTTTTAATTTTTATTTTTTTAATAAATATTATTATTTTAATTCTTTTTATATAGACGCTTTGCAAAATATTTTTTTAAAAAATAAAATTTCAATATTAGTTATATTTTTTTTTTATAAAAAAATATTAAATTATATTTCAAAAAAAATTATAAAAAAAATGAATTTTTCTTTTTTTAATATTGTTTTAGGCGGTTTTTTTGGAATATTTCGTAGTATGATAATCATATTTTTACTGCTTTTTATTTTTAAATACTTTAGCAATATCGGCTATAATAATTATATAAAAAGTTCTATTGTAATGTCTGTTTTTTTTAAAATTACAAATTATTTTTTTATTTATTTTTGATTTTTTCAAAAAAACTAAGCACATTTTTAGTGTTAGTATATCTAAAATGATAGTGTGCTTAGAATTATATAAATTAAATTATTATAGAAAATATTTTAATGTTCAAACATAGCTGAAATAGATTCTTCATTACTAATTCTTCTAATTGCTTCTGCTAACATACCTGATAAGGTTAGTGTTCGTACATTTGGTAATGATTCAATATTTTCTGATAATGGGATTGTATCACATACAACAACTTCATCAATCATAGAATTTTTTAAATTTATAGAAGCATTTCCAGAAAAAATAGGATGTGTCGCATATGCGAAAACTCTTTTTGCTCCTCTTTCTTTTAAAGCTTCTGCAGCTTTGCAAAGAGTACCCCCTGTATCTATCATATCATCTACTAAAATACAATCACGATTTGCTACATCACCAATAATATGCATAATCTGAGATACATTGGCACGAGGTCTTCTTTTATCAATAATTGCCATATCTGTATCATAAAGTAGTTTAGCGATAGCTCTAGCTCTTACTACCCCGCCAATATCAGGAGAAACAACAATTGGATTTTTTAGTTCTCGTTGTAACATATCTTCTAAAAGAATTAAACTTCCAAAAACATTATCGACAGGAACATCAAAAAAACCTTGTATTTGTTCTGCATGGAGATCTACTGTAAGTACTCGATCTACTCCGATACTAGATAAAAAATCTGCCACTACTTTTGCTGTTATAGGAACTCTAGCTGATCTTACACGACGATCTTGACGAGCGTATCCAAAATAAGGTATTACTGCAGTGATTCTACCAGCAGAAGCTCGTCTTAAAGCGTCTACCATGACAACTAATTCCATTATGTTATCATTAGTAGGTGAGCAAGTTGATTGAATAATAAAAACATCACCACCTCTAACATTTTCATTTATTTGGACACTAATTTCACCATCACTAAATCGTCCTACAGTAGCATTTCCTAGACTAATATATAATCTATTCGCAATTAATTTAGCTAGTTTTGGAATAGAATTTCCGGCAAAAAGTTTCATGTCAGGCATAAAAAACCTTATTTTTTTTATTTTATCTTTTCAATCAATAGTATTTTTTATTATAATATCGATAAAAAATTTATATAAAAATATATTTTAAATTAAGAAAATATATATTTTTTTTTATTAAGCATATTATGTAATGGTGAAATATTAACACTTTTCGCTATAAACGATTTCATATTTTTTGGTATTAAAGAAAGAATTTTTTTTGCAGATTCTTTATCATTAAATTCTGAAAAAACACAAGATCCTGTACCAGTCATACGTGAGGGTGCATATAAAGATAACATTGAAAGTAATTTTTTTATTTTAATAAATTTTTTTTTTACGATATTTTCAAAATCATTACTAAAAGGTAAATTTAATAATAATTTAATAGATTTTTTTGGAGTACTATGAGTTAAAAAAGGACTAGAAAACATATTTTTTGTTAATATTTGTATGCTAGGATATACTACTAAATACCATTTTTTTATTCGTTTAATTGGATATAATATATCTCCTATTCCTTGAATAACAGCGGTATTTCCTATAATGAAACCGGGTACATCTGTTCCTATTTTTAAACTAAATGTAGATAATTCTTGTAATGTAAATTTTGTGTTCCATAATTTATTTAATACAATCAAAGTTGTCGCAGCATTAGAAGAAGCTCCTCCTAATCCACTTCCAATAGGTATATTTTTTTTTAAAAATATTTTTGCCCCAAAATTAGTAGTATCTCTTTTATGATATAGCAATGCTTTTTCTTTTAATAACTGTGCCGCATTCAGAATGCTATTTTTTTTGTTTAAAAGAGTTTTTTTTTCAGTAAACAAACTAATATTACCAGTTTTATTTGGAATTATTTTTAATGTATCTCCATAGTTAAGAAATTGAAATAAAGTTTGTATGTTATGATATCCGTCAAAACGTTTGCCAGTTACATATAAAAATAGATTAATTTTTGCAGGAGATGGCCATGTATGCAATATTTTAAATTTCATTTATTAATTCACAAAGCATTTTTTGATATTAGTTTGATTAAAATTACAATGAAAACATTAAAAATGATATAATTATTGTAATATAAATATTATTAATATTACAGTTTTTAAAATTAAAAAAATATTTTTTTTATATATTCTATAATTTACTTATTAAATTTAATTCTATTAATTAAAAATTATTTTTGAAAAGATACTAGTTGTAGATGGAAAAATTTTATGAATAATTCTATTTTTAATAAATTACAATCTTTACGAAATCGGTATCAAGAAATTGAAATTTTGCTGACTCAAAAAAACATTTTTTCAAATCGAGAACAATTAAAAATTTTATCTCAAGAATATTTAAAACTTTCTGATATTATGAAATATTTTATAAAATGGGAAGAATTAGAAATTGATATAAAAAATATTCGTTCTTTATTCCAAGATGTAGAAATGCAGGATATAGCACAAGAAGAATTATGTTTATTTAATAAAAAAAAGAAAAAATTAGAAGAAAAGATTTATCAATTATTACTACCTGAAGATCCTAATGATAAAAATAGTTGCTTTATTGAAATAAGATCTGCAACAGGAGGAGACGAATCTTGTATTTTTGCCGGTGAACTATTTAGAATGTATACAAGATATTCTGAATCTTATTCATGGAAAGTAGAAGTAATGCATACCAGTGAAGGTGAAAAAGGAGGATTTAAAGAAATAATAGCAAAAATTACAGGTAAAGGTGTTTGTGGTCGTTTAAAATTTGAATCTGGTGGGCATCGTGTGCAAAGAGTTCCAGAAACAGAATCACAAGGACGAATTCATACATCTACTTGTACTGTTGCTATTATGCCTGTAACTCCAAAAACCGAAAAAGAAGAAATTAATTTATCTGATTTAAAAATTGATACTTTTCGTTCTTCTGGTGCTGGAGGACAACATGTTAATACTACTGATTCTGCTATTCGAATTACTCATGTTCCTACTGGACATGTAGTTGAATGTCAAGATGAGAGATCACAACATAAAAATAAAGCAAAAGCTTTATCTATTTTATCGGCTCGTGTTTATTCTGCTAAGTTAGAAAAAGATCATGAAAAAAATGCTTCCATGAGACGACTTTTATTAGGAAGTGGTGAACGTTCAGATAGAAATAGAACATATAATTTTGCCCAGAATAGAATTACAGATCATAGAATTCATCTAACTATATATAAACTAGATGAAGTATTACAAGGAAAGTTAGATTTATTAATTGAACCAATAATTAGAGAATATCAAGCAGATATGCTTTCTTCTTTATCTAAATCAGAATAATGAATATTTTAAATTGGTTAAACAAAGCTATTAAAAAATTATCTAATGTTGATAACCCTAGATATGAAGCTGAATTTTTTTTAAGTTATGTTTCACAATATGATCGTACTTTTATTATAACTTCTGATAATATTCAATTAAGTAAAAAACAGTATCAATATTTAAATTATTTAATTTATCGTAGATCTTTAGGAGAACCTATAGCTTATATAATAAGAGAAAAAGAATTTTGGTCTTTGTCTTTACGTGTTTCATATGATACTCTTATTCCAAGACCTGATACAGAAATTTTAGTAGAACAAGCAGTATATAAAATTAAAAATAAGTCTAATGCTAAAATTCTTGATTTAGGAACTGGATGTGGAGCTATTGCTTTAGCTCTAGCAAGTGTTTATTCTGATTCTATTGTGATTGGTATCGATAAATCAAAAAAAGCTCTCAAAATTGCTGAAATGAATGCTCTTAAATTAAACATAAAAAATGTTTTCTTTTTTTTTAGTAATTGGTTTTCGCATATAAATAAAAAATTTGATATTATCGTTAGTAATCCACCATATGTTAGTAAAAAAGAAATTAAATTGCTTTCACAAGATATTTTTTTTGAACCATTTGATGCTTTACTATCAGATAACAATGGATTATCAGATATTGAAAATATTATAAAACAAGCAAAACATTACCTATTTGTTAAAGGTTGGTTATTAATAGAGCATGGATGGAAACAAAAAACAAAAGTACAGCGTTTATTTAAAAAATATGATTTCTGTGAAATACAATCTTATCAAGATTATGGAGGTAATGATCGTGTGACAATCGGTAAAAATATTGAATAAAAACTACTTTGTTAAAAAAATTTTAAAAAATTTGTTGTATGAAAAACAATAAAACAATAAAACAAGGTTATATATTAATATAAAATATATTAATCTTATAATCACTCATTATCATTTAAACTTTTAATTATTTAAAAAATATTAATATTGCTAATAATATGAAATCTCTTTCTAATATTGATTTTTCTAAATTATCACTTTTTGAATCTATTATTACGGCTTCTCAAATAATTCGAGAAGATTTCCCTACAAATTCTGTTTTATCTGAATTAAATAATAGAATACAAGAAGCTGAATCTTATATATCATCTGAATATGAGCCAAATCGACAATTAGAGAAATTGTTGGAATTATTTTATATTCATTGGAATTTTGGTGGTGCCAGTGGAGTTTATAAACTTTCAGATGCGCTATGGATTGATAATGTCCTAAAAACGCGTCAAGGTACTGCAGTATCTTTAGGTATTGTGTTATTACATATTGCTCAAGAATTAAAATTGCCTTTAAATCCTGTTGTATTTCCAACACAACTAATTTTAAGAGCTGATTGGATTAATAAAAAAAAATGGCTAATAAATCCCTTTAATGGAGATATTTTAGACAAACATACACTAGAAGTATGGTTAAAAGGTAATATTAGCCCAACAGCAGAATTGTATGAAAATGATTTATATAAAGCTGAGTCTATTACTGTTATTCGTAAGATGCTAGATATACTGAAATCTGCATTAATGGAAGAAAAAAAAATGGAATTAGCATTAAATGTTACAAATTTATTATTGCAAATTGATCCTAATAATCCATATGAAATTCGTGATAGAGGTTTAATATATGCACAATTAGAATGTAATCATGTTGCTTTAACAGATTTAATTTATTTTGTAGAACATTGTCCCGAGGATCCTATTAGTGAAATTATTAAAATACAAATTCATTCTATTGAACAGAAAAAAGTTATATTACATTAAAAATAATTTTTTATTTATTGTGTAATTGGAGGATTACGTTTATGTACCGTATTTAAATATAATTTTTCAATGATTTTTTTGTTAACGATATCTATTTTTTTTCCTTCTAAATAAGAATCAATTGTATCATATGTCACACCTAAAATAGATTCGTCTTCTTGTTGTGGATATTTTTCTTCAAGATCTGCAGTAGGTTTTTTAAGATATAAATGTGCAGGACAATTTAACTTTTTTAATAACATTTTGCCTTGTCGCTTATTTAATTTTGCAATAGGATTGATATCTGTTCCATTATCTCCATATTTTGTGAAAAATCCAGTAATAGTTTCTGATGCATGTCCTGTTCCTACTACAAGACCCTTTTTTACTGCAGCAATACTATACTGTACTTTCATTCTCTCTCTAGCTTTTTCGTTTCCTTTTATATAATCTGAAATAATAATACCTGATTTTTTCAAAGATTTTTCACTACTTAAAACTGCTTTTTTTATATTTATATTGAGTACAAGATTTGGATTTATAAATTTAATAACATCTTTACAATCTTTTTCATCATGTTGAATTCCGTAAGGTAGGCGCAATGCAATAAATTGATAAGTCATATCTTGTGTTTCTGTTCTTAATTCATCAATAGCTATTTGACATAATTTACCAGTTAATGTAGAGTCTTGTCCTCCACTAATACCAACTATTAAAGATTTTATATAAAGATGGTCAAGTAAATATTTTTTTAAAAAATCGATGCAATTTTTAATTTCTAATTCACTGTTAATTACTGGTTTAACTCCTAGTAATCTAATAATTTTTTTTTGAAGACTCATATTTTTCCTGATTTTTTTAGTAATTTTAAATTTCAATATATTTAATAACTTATTTTTATAAGTTAATATTTTAAAGAATACATTTTTAAAAAATGGATAAAAACATTGAAAAATTTAATTTTTGTATTAAATTGTGGTAGTTCTTCTGTAAAATTTGCAGTATTAGATCCAGATAATAAAAAAAAATATTTATCGGGTCTAGTAGAATGTTTATTTTTACCAAAAGCATATATAACATGGCAGTATTTAGGATTAAAATATAATAAAACAATTAATGTAAGTATTAATCATAAAGATGCTGTAAATTTTATTATAGATCAAATTTTATTAGAAAAAAAAGATATTTTAAAAAATTTAATAGGTATTGGTCATAGAGTTGTCCATGGAGGTGCTAAAATAAAAAAATCAGTTTTAATCGATAACAAAATTATTCAATATATTCAAGATGCATTTTCTTTTGCACCATTACATAATCCAGTAAATTTAATTGGTATTCAAACAACTTTAGAAAAGTATCCAAAATTATCAAAAAAAAATGTAGCAGTTTTTGATACCTCGTTTTATCAAAATCTTCCTGAAACATCTTTTTTATATGCAATTCCATATAATTTTTATAAAGAACATGGTATTAGACGTTATGGTGCACATGGTACTAGTCATTTCTATGTAGCTCGAAAAACTTCGATTATTTTAAATAAGCCTTTTGATAACTTAAATATTATAACATGTCATTTAGGTAATGGTGCATCTATTTCTGCTATTTGTAATGGGATATGTGTCGATACTTCTATGGGATTAACTCCTTTAGAAGGATTAGTCATGGGTACAAGAAGTGGAGATATAGATCCTTCAATTATTTTTTTTATGAATAAAAAACTTCATATGAGTGTTGATGAAATTGAATTAATTTTAACTAAAAAATCAGGATTATTAGGTTTAAGTGGAATCAGTAGTGATTTTCGTTATTTTGAAAAAAATTATAATTTTGACAAAAAAGCGACAAGATCTGTTGATATTTTTTGTCATCGATTATCTAAGTATATTGCTGCTTATATAACCTTAATGGAAAATCGTTTAGATGCTTTGATTTTTACAGGGGGTATCGGTGAAAATGTACCTTTAATAAGAGAAATTACTCTTTCTAAATTATCTTTATTAGGTTTTAAAATTGATACTGAACTTAATTTATCTGTTATTAAGGGAAAATCAGGATTAATTAGTAAATCTGATTCTTATCCAGTATTTGTGATTTTAACGGATGAAGAGTTAGCAATAGCTGAAGAAACTTTACAGATTATAAATAAAAAGTAATTTTGAGTGCATTATTAATGTTAATTTAACATAATAAGGACAATTATGTCACGTATAATAATGTTAATTCCAATTGATCAAGATGTCGCTTTAACTACAATTAGTTTAAGTATGATTTCTTTTCTTAATAAACATAAATGTAAAAATAAATTTGATAAATCTATTTTATATTTTTCTTGTATTAATGATTTGTTAGACGATACAAAATTAATTATTAATAAATATTTTTCTAAATTTGTAAATATATTACATGGTATAGATTTTTCTAAAAGTTTTTTTCTATCTTCTGAATATTGTTCTTTACTAAATGAAGTAATTGAAAAATGTCATTATGAAAAGATTCTATATGAGTTTATTTTAATTGAAGGTATCAATTATAATCACAGTATATATTCTAAAGAAATCAATTATGATATTGCGCAAAATTTAAGTGCAGAAGTAGTATTGATAGCAAATTTAAAAAATAATTCTTTCAAAACTATTAAAGATAAAGAACAAAAAATTAAATTATTTTTAAAAAAACAAAGATATAAAAATATTTTAGGTGTGATATTTAATAATGTTTATTCTCCTTTTATAGAAAAAAAATATCATTTTACAAAAAAATTAGCTTTATTAAAAAAAATAAAAAGAACAAAAAAAGAATTATTTATTAGAAAAGAAGGATTTAAAGATATTTTTTCCTTAATTTTAGCATTTATTCCTTGGAATAAAAATCTTATAAAGATACAGACAATAGATATTTATAATTTTTTAGAAATACAATTTTTGCGTTCACTAAAAAATAAAACTGTTATTATAAAGAAAATAATTATATTTGATGAATTTTGTCTGAATATGTCAAATAAAAAATATGTTAATACTTTAATAATAGTTTCATTTAATCGTATTAATTTATTAATCAAAATGCTTTATTCAAATGTTAATAGTAATAAAATTAGCGGTATTATAGTGACAGAAACATTAAAATCAAAAAAACATATCATATCTATCTGTCAGATTTTCATAGAAAAAAAAATTTCTATTGCTTTTACAAAAAAAAATACTATTGAGATATTATCTCAACTATTAGATTTTAATTTTAATATCAATATAAAAGACAAAATATACATCACAAAACTACAAAAATATATTACTAGTTTTTTTTGTTATAATTCTATAATGATTCCACGAAAAAAAAATAATAATTACATGCAATATTCTCCAAAAGAATTTTGTTATCATTTAAAATTTTTATCAAGAAAAATAAAAAAACGTATTATTTTGCCAGAATCATATGAAACTAGAATATTACAAGCTGTTTCTATATGTCAAAAAGAAAATATTGCTGATTGTGTATTATTAGGAGATTCAAAAAAAATTTATAATATTGCAAGTGATAAAGGAATTGACTTAAGTAAAAATACTGAAATAATAAATCCTGTTTTAGTTAGAAATCAATATGTTTCTCGTTTAGTTGAGCTTCGTAAAGAAAAAGGTATGAATGAAAGTTATGCGAAAAAAAAATTAGAAGAAAATATCGTATTAGCTACTTTAATTTTGGAATCAAATAAAGTCGATGGATTAGTTTCTGGATCAATAAATACTACAGCTAATACTATACGTCCAGCATTACAACTTATTAAAACTCATTTGAAAAATTCATTAGTATCGTCTATTTTTTTTATGTTATTACCTAATGAAGTTTTAATTTATGCTGATTGCGCAATTAATGTCAGTCCTACTGCAGAAGAATTAGCAGAAATTGCTATTCAATCTGCAGATTCATCAAAAATTTTTGGAATAGAACCACGCATCGCTATGTTATCTTATTCTACTGGTTACTCAGGTTCTGGATATCAAGTAGAAAAAGTCAGAAAAGCTACTTCTATTGTTCAAAATAAAAGACCTGATTTAATTATTGATGGTCCTATTCAATATGATGCTGCAGTTTCAGAAACTGTTGCTAAATTAAAAGCACCATATTCACCTATTTTAGGTGCTGCAACTATATTTATTTTTCCTGATTTAAATTCTGGTAATATAGCTTATAAAGCAGTTCAAAGATCTGCTAATCTACTTTCTATTGGTCCTATATTACAAGGTTTAAGAAAACCAGTAAACGATTTATCTCGAGGAGCATCGATAGACGATATAGTTTATACTATTGCGTTAACATCTCTTCAATCTTGAGAATTTTATTAAATTTTAATGATGATATTTCCATTAGGTTGGCAACAACATGGAAAAATATCTTGTTTTTTAAATAAAGCAGCCATAGGCTGTTTTATTTCATATTTTATTTGTCCTTTTATTAATTCAATACGACACATTCCACAATAACCAGATCGACATTGATATTGCATATCTATATTATTTAGTTCTAAAGTCAATAATAATGAAATATTTTTTCTGTATATAATTTTTTTTTTATATTTGTAATTTCAATGATAGAATAATTCATATTATAATTTAAATTTTTTAAATTCATTATCAGATACTTCTGAATCAATTTGTCCTACTAAATATGAGCTAATTTCTGTCTCTTGTGGAGCAGTCTGGACGTAATCTGAAGTTAACCAAGAATTAATCCAAGGAATAGGATTAGATTGTTTTTCAAAAGGCATTTTTAAACCTATTGCATACATACGAATATTAGTAATATATTCGATATATTGACAAAGTATATCTTTATTGAGTCCAAGCATTGATCCATCTTGAAATAAATATTTAGCCCACTTTTTTTCTTGTTCTGCTGCTAGTATGAATATATTCATGGCTTCTTCTTTACATTCTATAGATGTTTGATACATTTCTTCATTGTTTTTCACATCTCTTAAAAGATTCAAAATATGTTGTGTTCCTGTAAGATGCAATGCTTCATCTCTTGCTATTAATCTTATAATTTTTGCATTACCTTCCATTAATTCTCTTTCTGCAAAAGCGAATGAACATGCAAAACTAACATAAAATCTAATTGCTTCTAATACATTAACACTTATTAAGCATAGGTATAATTTTTTTTTAAGCAAACTTAAAGTAATGTTAATATTTTTTCCTTTTACCAAATGTATACCTTCACCGAATAAATGCCAATAACTAGTAATTTTTATTAATTCGTCATAGTATATGCAAATATTTTTAGCTCGATCGTTAATATGTTTATTGGAAATAATATCATCAAATATTAAAGATGGAGAATTAACAATATTTCTAATAATATGAGTATAAGAACGTGAGTGAATAGTTTCCGAAAAAGACCATGTTTCAATCCAGGTTTCTAATTCCGGAATAGAAATAATTGGTAGAAAAGCAATGTTAGGACTTCTTCCTTGAATAGAGTCTAATAATGTTTGATATTTTAAATTACTAAGAAAAATATGTTTTTCATGTTCAGGTAAATTTTGAAAATCTATTCTATCTCGAGAGAGATCTATTTCTTCAGGTCTCCAAAAAAAAGAGAGTTGTTTTTCAATTAATTTTTCAAAAATATTATATTTTTGCTGATCATATCGGGCAATATTGACAGGTTGTCCAAAAAACATAGGTTCCTTTAGTTGATTATTTTTTTTTTTCGAAAAAATTGTATAAGACATTTTTTTTCACCTAATATTTAATTAAATATTTTTTTTGATATTAAAAATATATTTTCTGATTTTTATATAACGCATGAACCACTTTCACATATTTCTTCTGTTGTGTCGGAAATGTTATTTTGATTTTCTTTAGAACCATCTCGAGTGTTTTGATAATATAATGTTTTTAAACCTAGTTTATATGATAAGAGTAGATCATAGAGAAGTTGTTTCATAGGAATTTTGTCATTGAAAAATCTTTTTGGATCATAATGTGTATTTACTGAAATAGATTGATCAATAAATTTTTGCATAATACCAGCTAGTTCTAAATATCCAGTATTATTTGGTATATTCCAAAGTAATTCATATTGTAATTTTAATTTTTTATAGTCTGGAACTACTTGACGTAATATTCCATCTTTTGATACTTTAATACTAATAAAACCTCTTGGTGGTTCAATTCCATTAGTTGCATTAGATATTTGAGAGGATGTTTCTGAAGGCATAAGTGCAGATAATGTTGAGTTTCTTAATCCATGTTTTTTAATTTTAGAACGCAATATATTCCAATCTAAATGCAATGGTTCATCGCATATTTTATCAATGTCTTTTTTGTATGTATCTATAGGTAATTTACCTAAATAATAATTAGTGTGATTAAATAAAGAACATGCTCCTTTTTCTTTTGCTAAATCACAAGAGGCTTGTAATAAATAATATTGCATGGCTTCAAAAGTTCTATGTGTTAAGTTTTTTGCACTACCATCTGAATAGCGTACGTTATTTTTAGCTAGGTAATATGCAAAATTGATTACACCAATACCCAAAGAACGTCTAGAAATAGCTGATTCTTTAGCTGCTAATATTGGATAATTTTGATATTCTAATATTTCATCAAGTGCACGAACTGATAATACAGATAATTCTTTAAAATCTGTTAGATTATTAATAGTTCCTAAATTAAAAGCAGATAATGTACAAAGTGCAATTTCTCCTTTTTTATCATCAATATTATTTAAAGATTTAGTGGGTAAAGTAATTTCTAAGCATAAATTAGATTGTCTTATTGGAGATAATTTAGGATTAAATGCACTATGTGAATTACAATGATCTACATTTTGTATATAAATACGTCCTGTAGATGTTCTTTCTTGCATGATTAACGAAAATAAATCTAATGCTTTTATACTTTTTTTCCGTATATTTTTATTTTTTTCATATTGAATATATTTTTCTTCAAATTTTTCTTGATTAGAAAAAAAATATTTATATAAGTTAGGAACATCAGACGGGCTAAATAATGTAATTTTTTTTCCTGATAATAATCTTTGATACATCAATTTATTAATTTGTACTGCATAATCAACGTGACGTACTCTATTTTCTTCAATGCCCCTATTATTTTTTAAAACTAATAAACTTTCAATTTCAAAATGCCATATTGGATAAAATATAGTTGCCGCTCCACCTCTAACTCCTCCTTGAGAACAGGATTTTACAGCACTTTGAAAATGTTTATAAAAAGGAATACAACCAGTATGAAATGCTTCGCCATTTCTAATAGGACTACCTACTGCACGAATTTTTCCAGCATTAATACCAATTCCTGCTCGTTGAGAAACATATTTTACAATAGAACTAGTAGTAGCGTTAATAGAATCTAGATTATCATCACATTCAATTAAAACACATGAGCTAAATTGTCGAGTAGGAGTTCTAACTCCAGACATAATTGGTGTCGGTAAAGAAATTTTGAAAGTTGAAATGGCATTATAAAAACGCTGAACGTAATTCATTCTAATATTTTTGGGATATTTAGAAAATAAGCACGCAGATATTAGAACATATAAAAATTGGGCGCTTTCATATATTTTCCCACT
This sequence comes from Buchnera aphidicola str. G002 (Myzus persicae), assembly GCF_000521565.1. Lineage (NCBI taxonomy): Bacteria > Pseudomonadati > Pseudomonadota > Gammaproteobacteria > Enterobacterales > Erwiniaceae > Buchnera > Buchnera aphidicola. The sequence goes on from NZ_CP002701.1 coordinate 195,390, forward strand.
TATGCGGTTTTGTATCAAATATTTTCCTTCTAATTGTTTTACCGCTGCATATGAAAAGTTCATATCGCGCCAATGATTAATAAAAGCATTCATTTCTAAATATTCTTCATAAGAGTAATATTTTAATAAATTTTTATCATATTTACCTAAAAGAACCATTTTTTTTACATGTTCATACAAACAAGGAGGCTCAAATTGACCATAAGCTTTTTTTCTAAGATGGAATATAGCTAATCTTGCTGCCATATATTGATAATCTGGTGTATCTGGTGAAATTAGATCGGCTGCAGCTTTAATTATAGTTTCATGAATATTAACAGTAGTAATATTATTATAAAACTGAATTCTTGAACATAATTCAACTTGAGATACAGATACGTCATCAAGACCTTCTGCTGCCCAATTTAATACTTTGTGAATTTTATCTAAATTAATTTTTTCTTTTTTTCCATTACGTTTAGTAACAAACAATCTGTTTTTCATATTTTATTTAACTTCTTCTAAAGAATACATAAAATATATTTTTATATTTTAATAATTTTTTGATTGTATTTTCTATATCGGTTCTACTATTTTTTGTAAAGCAACAACTTGTTCATTTTTTGCTGTTCTTATTAATATAACTCCTTGTGTATTTCTTCCTAGAATTCCGACTTCAGAAACTCTAATTCTTACGAGTGTTCCTGCATTAGTAATCATCATAATTTGATTCTTTTCTAAAACTTGTATTGCTCCAATAATATGTCCGTTTTTTTTAGTTATTTTTATTGAAATAACACCTTGTGTTGCTCGTGATTTTATAGGAAAATCAGTAATTTTCGTGCGTTTTCCATAACCATTTTTTGTTGCTATTAAAATACTACCTTTATTTTTAGGGACAATTAAAGAAACAACTTTATCATTCTTTTTAACTTTAATACCTTTTACTCCGGATGCTGTTCTTCCCATAGTTCGAACACTTTGTTCTAAAAATTGAACTACTTTACCATTTTGAGTAAACAACATAATATTATTACTGCCATTTGTTAAAGATACTCCGATTAATTCATCGTTTATGTGTAAATTAATAGCAATAATACCTGATAATCTTGGTTTTTTAAATTGACTTAATGAACTTTTTTTTACTATTCCATGAGCAGTAGCCATGAAAATATTAAGATTGTCTTTATATTCATGCACTGGCAATATAGCTGTTATTCTTTCTTTTGAACTTAAAGGTAATAAATTTACTATAGGTCTACCTCTCGCATGTCTACTAGATTCTGGTAATTGATAAACTTTCATCCAATATAAAATGCCTCGACTAGAAAAACATAAGATAGTATCATGTGTATTAGCTATTACTAAACTTTCTATAAAATCTTCTTCTTTAGTTTTTGCAGCTGATTTACCTTTTCCTCCACGTCTTTGAGCATTATAATCAGATAGAGGTTGATATTTTACATATCCTGAATGCGAAAGTGTTACTACAACATCTTCTTGATTAATTAAATCTTCAATGTTTATGTTTTCATGATTTTCAGTTATTTCTGTGCGTCTTTTATCACTAAAAATATTTTTTATAGATATTAATTCTTCTTTAATAACATCAAACATACTATTTGGATTTTCAAGAATATTTTTTAATTCTTCTTTTTTCTTAATTAAATCATCATATTCTAAAATAATTTTTTTTTGTTCTAAATTAGTTAATTTATGTAAACGTAAATCTAAAATAGCTTGCACTTGTTGTTCAGTAAAATAATATTGATTGTTATTTTTTTCTTGAAGAATATTATATTGGTTTTGATTTTGAGATATCCAGTTTTGTTGTTGGATGAATAATTTAGCATCTGTTAAGTTTTTTGAGTTTTTTATTATTTTAATTATTAAATTAATATTTATTAAAGCAATATTCATTGCTTCAAGAATATGGAGACGATTACATGTTTTTTTTAATTCAAACAAACTGCGTCTTACGATTATTTCTTGTCTATGAGAAATGAAATTTTTTAATATTTCTTTTAAAGATAAAGTTTTTGGTTGTCCTTGGCATAAAGCAACCATATTAATACCAAAAGAAATTTGTAATTGAGTTAAAGAATATAATTGATTTAAAATTATTTCAGAAATTGATTCTTTTTTAATTTCGATAACAATTCTCATGCCGTCTTGATCAGATTCATCACGTAAAGCAGTAATTCCATCAATTCTTTTATCTTTAACTAATTCTGCTATTTTTTCAATTAAACGTGCTTTATTGACTTGATAAGGTATTTCATCAAATATAATAGATTCTTTTTTATTTCTTTGGTTTTTTTCAATAGTATAACGTGCTCGAATATAAATTTTACCTTTTCCTGTCCGATAAGCTTCTTCAATTCCTTCTTTTCCATTAATGATACCAGCTGTTGGAAAATCTGGTCCTGGAATATATTTAATTAATTCTTCTAATGTAATATTATTATTATTAATATATGCTAAGCATCCATCGATTACTTCATGCAAATTATGAGGCGGTATATTTGTTGCCATACCTACAGCTATACCTGATGATCCATTAATTAATAGATTCGGTATTCTTGCTGGAAGTATTTCCGGAATATTTTCAGTACCGTCATAATTAGGTAAAAATTCTACAGTATTTTTTTCTAAATCGGTTAGGAGTTCATGAGCTATTTTAGACATACGAATTTCTGTATATCGCATTGCAGCAGCTGAATCTCCATCTACTGAACCAAAATTTCCTTGACCATCTATAAGCATATAACGTAATGAAAATTTTTGGGCCATACGAACAATGGCATCATATACCGCTGAATCGCCATGTGGATGATATTTTCCGATAACGTCACCTACTATTCGAGCAGATTTTTTATATGCTTTATTCCAATTATTATTTAATATATGCATTGCAAAAAGTATTCTTCGATGAACAGGTTTTAAACCGTCTCGAACATCAGGTAAAGCTCGGCCAACTATGACAGACATAGCATAATCTAAGTAAGAGCTTTTTAACTCTTCTTCAATATTAACCTGTATGATTTCTCGTTCAGAGTCTTTCATAGAACTATTATCTCTTCAATTAAAAATGTAAATTAAGTAGAAAAGTATAACATAATTAAATTATTAGATGGATCGAAAGACAATGATTCTTATCTGATATATAATTATATAAAATTAATTGCAGTATAAAAATTATTTTTTTATATTGTTTATTTGAAATGAAAGTATTATTATAAAAATAATTATAATTTTAGTTTTCTAAAAAATAGATAGTTTATAATTACAGATATATTAGTTTGTTAATTTGATTTTAAAATGAGATCTGATATGAAAGATGAAGAAAAAAATTTAATAGAAAACCTATTTAATCGTCTAAAAAATGCTGAATTAAATTGTTCTGGAAGAGATCATTCAGCCGATGAATTAATTCAAGAATTAGTGAAGAGACAACCTGCTTCTTCTTATTATATGGCTCAAACTATATTAGTTCAAGAAACACATATAAAAAAAATGAGCCTAAAAATTGAAGAATTAAAGAAAAAAATTGAAATTTTAAATAAAGAAGAATCAAATAAAAAACCAAGTTTTTTATCAAGTTTTTTCAAAAAAAATCCTATTAATGAAACCATATCTCCTGATAATAATATATGGAAAAATAAAGAAAATATTTCACCAACATCTAATTCTCATGCAACATTTTCTACTTCTCCAATGACACAAACTATACCAACAGTTTCAAAAAATAGTGGATTTCTGAGCAATGCATTACAAACAGCTACAGGTGTTGCAGGTGGTATGATTTTAGGTAACATGTTAATGAATGTTTTTAATCATTCTAAATCAGAAGAAGAAACGTTTGATACAATTAATAAATCTTCTTTAGATCATCATACAGATGAACATTTACCGAATAGTAGTAGCTATCATAATAATTTAGTTAATTATGAAGAAAAAGAATCAGATATTAACACTAGTCAATCAAATCTGGATGTTATCCATCATACTAATGATGAAGTACACAATATAGATAATTTAGATGATGGTGATATTAATGATGACAATTTTATTTAAAATTATTACTGTATTATTATTATGAATAGTTTAAATTTTTTTTAATAAAATCTAATTAAAAATAAAGCCAGCATAAATTTTTTTTTGCTGACTTTAACTTTTTTTTAAGAATAATTACTCAGATATTCAGCAACTCCTTCTGAAGATGCTTGCATGCCTTTCTTGCCTTTTTCCCAATTTGCAGGACATACTTCTCCATATTTATTATGAAACTCTAAAGAATCTACCATTCTTATCATTTCCTGTATATTACGTCCAAATGGAAGATCATTTACAACTTGATGACGAATAATCCAATTAGAATCAATTAAAAATGAAGCTCTTAGTGCTACACCTAGTGTCGGATGTTCTATACCGTAAGATTTTTGAATGTTATGTTTAATATCGGATACCATGGGAAAATTTATCTGACCAATTCCGCCATTTTTAGGTAATGTTTTTTGCCATGCTTGATGAACAAAAACACTATCAATAGAAACACCTACAATTTTAACGTTTCTTTTTTTAAAATCGTTATAAAGTTTATTAAATTCTATAATTTCAGATGGACATACAAAAGTAAAATCCATAGGCCAAAAGAAGAGCACCACTGTTTGACCATCACAATATTTTTTGAAATCAAATTTTTCTATGATCTCATTATTTGATAAAACTGTCGGTGCTATAAAATTTGGTGCATTTTGTGTGACTAAAACCATTTTTTCTCCTATAATTTTATTCTTAATAAACAAGTAAATAAATTTTTAAAAATAAATAATTGTTATATAAATTTTTAAAAAAATGGGAAAATAATATGAATATAGTATTGTCTTGGAAAGATGTTTTGTCTGAAGAAAAAAAAAAAATATTTTATTGATATGATTAAATTTATTAAGCAACAACGTTTAAAAAAAATAATTTATCCAGATCAAAAGTATATATTTAATGCTTTTCTTTTAACTAATTTAAATGATATTAAAGTTGTTATTTTAGGACAAGATCCATATTTTTCTCAAGATCAAGCACATGGATTATCATTTTCTGTTCCTAAGAATTCTACTATACCACCTTCTTTAAAAAATATATATAAAGAGTTGAATAGTGATTTTAAAAAAAAACATATTTTTAATCATGGTTGTCTTCAAAATTGGGCAACTCAAGGAGTTTTTTTATTAAATACTATTTTGACAGTTGAATCAGGAAAACCAAAATCACATAGTTCTATAGGATGGCATATTTTTACTGACAAGGTAATTTCTATTATTAGCTCATATAGAAAATCTGTTGTTTTTTTATTATGGGGAAAAGACGCGCAAAAAAAAAGACACTTAATTAATATAAATAATCATTATATTTTAAAATCCCCTCATCCATCTCCTTTATCCGCACATAGAGGATTTTTTGGTTGTAAACATTTTTCTTTAACGAATAAGATATTATCCGATAATAAAAAAAAACCAATTGATTGGTTTTTAATTTAAAAAAATAGAAAAAACTTTGATAATTTTTTCTATTTTATTATTATATAAAAATATTATTGAAACTTAAAATCATTGAAAGTAATACGATATTAATCATATTATTGAAAAAATTATTTTTTAGAAATAGTTACCGTTGCTTTTCTCAATAATATTTTATTAAAAATTAATCCTTTTTTGTGAACAGAAATAATGTGATTATCTGATATCTTTTCAGATGATTTAGTTTCAATAATATCATGAATTTCAGAGTTAAAAATGTCGTTTTTTGTACCTTCCATTTTTACTCCTAGTTTTAATAAAATATTGAATAAAGAATTTAGAGTTAATTCAATTCCTTTTATTAATGGTTTATCTTTTATATTTAATGTATTAGATAATGATAAAATATCTTCTAAAGCATCGATTGCTGGAATTATTTTTTTTAAAAATATTTCTTTTTCGATATTATTTCTTTTTTTTATTTGTTCTTTAGTGTTTTTTTTTATATTTTCTATTTTGGCTAATTTACGTAATTCGATATCATCTATTTTTTGTTTATTTTGTACGATTTGACTTGTTAAATCGTTAATTTCTTTCTGTTGAAGCATAGTAATAGAGTCTATTTTTTCTTCTGTATTAATTTGTTTTATATCTTTTTCATTATTATATTGTTTTTGTTCAGTGTTCATGAATATTACCATTTTCGATATTAATAAATAAGTTATTATAAAGACTATAATTAATCTTTCAAGATGATTTACTGTTATAATCTACATTATTTTTTATTAGGACTTTTTCTGCAATGAAACAACATTTCACTTGTATTGGAATTGTTGGGCATCCGCGTCATGCGAGTGCATTAATAACACATAAAATACTTTATAAATGGTTAATAAACAATGGTTATAAAGTATTTATTGAACGTACTATTTCTAAAGAATTAAAATTAGATAGTGCTAACACTGCAACATTGATAGAAATCGGTCAATCTTGTGATTTAGCAGTGGTAATAGGAGGAGATGGTAATTTATTATGTGCAGCTCGTGTGTTATCATTTTACGATATTAAAATTATTGGTATCAATCGTGGTAATTTAGGTTTCCTTACTGATTTAAATCCCGATACCGGATTACAGAAATTATCAGAAGTCTTATCTGGAAAATATTTATTAGAAAATAGGTTTTTATTAGATGCACAGGTTTGTCAAGAAAAAACAATTTCCAGTTCTAGTATAGCTATTAATGAAGTAGTTTTACATACAAAACATTTGGCTCATATGATAGAATTTGAAGTATATATCAATGATAAGTTCTCTTTTGCTCAGCGAGCAGACGGATTAATTGTTTCAACTCCAACAGGTTCTACTGGTTATTCACTTTCAGCAGGAGGACCAATTATAGCAACATCTTTAGATGCTATTGTTTTGGTCCCGATGTTTCCACATACTTTATCTGCTCGTCCTTTAGTAATTGATAGTGATAGTATAATTTGTTTAAAATTTTCTAATATTGAAAAAAATTTGAAAATCAGTTGTGATAGTCAAATTATTTTAAATATTAAAAAAGATGAATGTGTATTTATTCGCCGTAGTCATAATCATTTAAACCTCATCCATCCTAGAAGTTATGATTATTTTAAAACTTTAACTTCTAAATTAAACTGGTCTAAAAAATTTTTTTAGATAATTCAAATATAAATCATATTTTTAGTAAATAAAATAAATAAGAATTAATCACTTTTTATATAAACTATAGTAGGATACTATAATGAATAATTATATCATAATACTATTGATAGCTGTTTTTTTTTCTAGTTGTTCAAATTTAGCAAAACAGAAATATGATTCTTCTTTAGAAGAAATGCATTTAAATCAAAAGTATTTAAATAAGAATTATATTGGAATGACTAGAAAACAAATAATTTATATGTTTGGTATACCAATTATTTCTGATTCTTTTAATGATGTATATCACTATCATATATATGCTGAACGAAGTAAAAATATTTTTCAAGAAGAAATATTAAGTTTGTATTTTAAAAATAATCAAGTTTTTAGTTATAATATTAGGTAATGCTAGTAATGTTTTTACAAAATATAGCGAATGTATTTTTTGGAGCTGGCGGGATTTGAACCCGCGTCCAAAATTTCTTCTCATAAAGTCCTACATGCTTAGTTTTTATTTTTTAAATTCATATCCTAATTTGTAAAAACTCATTTTAGGTATATAGCTTGAAAATTTTTACATGTCATCGTCAAGCTTGATGTTCATGTTTTTCTCTTTTTTTGACCTTTCTTTATTTCTCGTCCTAAGAGAGGAGGCTGAGAAGAAAGGGCTTTATACAGTTTTTTAAGCTGCTAAAGCGTAGTGTTGTTTATTATTTGCAGCTATTATTTTACGGCTTTTATCGAGGCAAACCGTTCCTCGGCATGCACTTTACTTTGTTGATAATTTTGTCAAATCCAAAAACAGCCCCTTATTTTGCATAATAGTATTACAAAAATAAATAAATTTGTCTATGAATTATTTAAATTTATAATTTTATGTGTATTGAAGAATCAATTTTTAAAATAGGAATTAATATGAATATCATTCAAAAAATAAAAAAACAAATAAAAGATAATATTATTTTAATTTATATGAAAGGAACTCCAGAAGCTCCTAGCTGTGGATTTTCTGCGCAAGCAGTACAAGCTTTATCAGCTTGTGGAGAAAAATTTGCTTATGTAGATATTTTAGAAAATCCAGATATTAGAGTTGAACTACCAAAATATGCAAATTGGCCTACATTTCCTCAGATATGGATAGATGGGGAGTTAATTGGTGGATGTAGTATTGTACTTGAAATGTTAGAAAATGGTGAGTTAAAAAAAATAATATCCAATACAGTAAAAAAATATAATATTTAATTTTTTTAAGAAAATTCTAATATATAAAATATGCAAGAAGTCCTAGATATGACATTACGGAAAGAATAAGAAAGTTTTAATCTTTTTTGATAATGTCATATCTATTTTATAAAAATATTTTTAATAATATAAATAAAATAGTTATATTTTAATATTGGATTCAAATAAAATCTTATTTTTTCTTGTATTTAAAGGCCAGCCACCTAAACGTTTCCAACGATTTACTAATTCACAAAAAAGATTAGCAGTTTGTAAAGTATCATATAATGCAGAATGGGCTTGATGATTATCAAATGATAAACCAATGGCTTTACAGGCTTTAGCTAAAACAGTTTGTCCGACTACTAATCCACTTAATGCTGCTGTATCAAATGTTACAAATGGATGAAAAGGATTATTTTTTATTTTTAGTCTTTGAATTGCTGCCATTAAAAAATTATGATCGAAATTAGCATTATGTGCGACAACAATTCCTCGACTGCATCCTTGTATTTTAATTCCTTTTCGAACCATATCTAATATTGATTCAATTGCTATTTTTTCGCTAATAGCACCACGTAATGGATTAAAAGGATCAATTTTGTTAAAAGCTATTGCATCAGAGTTTATTATAGAGCCTTTAAATGGTTTTACATGGAAATGTAATGTATTTTCTTTATGTAACCATCCTAATTCATCCATTTTTAATGTTATTATAGCAATTTCTAATACTGCATCAGTTTTCGCATTAAAGCCTGCAGTTTCAATATCTATAACAACAGGATAAAAAGTACGAAATCGATCGCTTAACAAATTGAATTCTGGAATTTTAGACATCAAAATCTCATTTTTTTAAAACACTTTTTTTGTGTTTGACATAGTTATTTTTTTTAAATTAATATTTTCTAAAATATTAAAAATAAATTAATATATCAATATTTTAAAAAACTATTTTTATTGATATTTTATAGAAAAATTGATCTATGCGAAAAAATAGTATGTTTAATATAAAAAAATATTTTCTTATGTTTTTACAATTATAATTTTGGATACTTGTTTTAAAAATGTTATAAATATTATTGAAGACTTAATAATTGTACTATAATTTATAAAAATATTTAAGATTAAATTATTAATTTAATATTTTTATAAAAACTTTATTTATAAATTTATAATAACTTTTTAAGGAAATTCAAATGAGTTATGTTCTTCCGTCTTTAACTTATTCATATGATGCTTTAGAGCCTTTCTTTGATAAAGAAACCATGAAAATTCATCATACTAAACATCATCAAAATTATGTTAATAATACAAATACTATTTTAAAAAACACAATTTTTTCTTCTTTATCTATTGATGAACTAATGTCTATTTTTAATGAAATTGTTTTGGAAAATAAAAATGAATTACGAAATAATGCAGGAGGACATTTTAACCATAGTTTTTTCTGGAAAACTTTAAAATTAGGTACAGTTTTAACAGGTGAATTAAAAATAGAAATAGAAAAACAATTTGGTACTGTAAATTCTTTTAAAGAAAAATTTGAAGAGGTAGCTCTTAATCATTTTGGTTCTGGTTGGATTTGGTTAGTTAATCAAAATGGAATTTTATCTATTGTGTCTACTATTAATCAGGATAATCCTTTAATGGGAAAATCGATTTCTAATACTTCTGGATGTCCTATTATTGGTTTAGATCTTTGGGAACATGCATATTATTTAAAATATCAAAATAGACGATTAGATTATATTAAGTCTTTTTGGAATGTTGTTAATTGGGAAGAAGCCTCTAATCGTTTACAAAAATAATTTATGTATTTATATAATTTAACTGTGTTTAAGATTGTGAATTTATTCTAAAATTTTTAAGCTAATTAAATATATTTTTTTATATTTTTGAAAACATATAATATTTATATTATATGTTTTTTAATATATTATATACATATATTAGAAAATTATTAATATCAAAGGTTTTTTATTGAATATCATAAAAATGATAGTAGGATTATCTAATCCCAAAATACAATATCATCATACACGTCATAATGTAGGTTCTTGGTATATTTACACCTTAGCTAAAAGTTTTTTTAAAATCTTGAAAGAAGAAAAAAAATTTTTTGGTTTCACTTCTTCTTTAACTATAGAATCACATTATATTCGATTACTAGTACCTAATATATTTATGAATATAAATGGTCAATCAGTATTTAAAATGGCATCTTTTTATAATATTAATCTAAATGAAATATTAATAGTTCATGATGATTTAGAACTGGAACCTGGTAGTGTCAAATTAAAATATAGTTATGGTCATAATGGACATAATGGATTAAGAAATATTACTAATATATTTAATCAAAATATTAATTTTTATCGATTTAGAATTGGAATTGGTCGTCCTATGGAAAAAGATCAAATATCTTCTTTTGTACTATCAGTTCCTAGTGATAAAGAAAAAATATTAATTCAGAAATCTATTCAAGAATCTATCAATAAAACTCTTCAGTTAATTATTTCACCAAGCAGTATAATATAGAAATATTTTTTTGTTTTTTAAGGTGTATAAAATATGGGTTTTAAGTGTGGTATTATAGGATTACCTAATGTTGGAAAATCTACTTTATTTAATATTTTAACTAAAGGAAATTCAACAGTTGCTAATTTTCCATTTTGTACGATTAAACCAAATATAGGAATTGTTCCAGTCTTTGATCAGCGTTTAAATAACTTAGCTCAAATTATTTCTCCTAAAAAAATAATACATGCTTTTATAGAATTTATAGATATTGCAGGTTTAGTAGAAGGAGCTTCTCAAGGTGAAGGATTAGGTAATCAATTTTTAAATAACATACGAGAAGCACATGCTATAGCACATGTTGTACGTTGTTTTAAAGATGATAATATTACTCATATTTATAACCAGGTACAACCTGCTAAAGATGTAGATATTATAAATACTGAATTAATTCTATCTGATTTTGATACTTGTGAAAAAACGTTAGTATATTTAGAAAAAAAAACAATAGTAAAAAATAATGAGATAGAAAAAAAAATAAACGTTTTAAAAAAATGTATGAATCATTTAAAAAAATGTTTGACATTAAAAGTTCTGAATTTAAACGAAGAAGAAAAAAAAATAATTAATGACTTACGTCTTTTAACTCTTAAACCAATAATGTATATTGCAAATATTAATGAAGAAAAAGAATCTGATTATTTTTTAAAAGAATTGCAACAATTAGCTAATAAAGAAGATGCTATAGTCATTCCCATTTCTGCAAATTTAGAATTAGATTTAGCTAATATGAATGATAAAGAACAACAATCTTTTATGAAGGCTTTTAATATAAAAAGTTTGGCTTTAAATAATATTGTTCAAACAGCTTATAAATTATTAAATTTAATTACATTTTTTACTGCTGGTGTAAAAGAAATTCGATCTTGGGAAATTCTTAATGGAAGCACTAGTCTTCAAGCTGCTCATAAAATACATAGCGATTTTAGTAAAGGTTTTATTAGAGCACAAATTATTGAATATGTGGATTTTGTAAAATATAAAAATGAAGTAAAAATTAAGGAATTGGGAAAATTTAGAACAGAAGGAAAAAGTTATCGAATAAAAGATGGTGATATTGTTCATTTTTTATTCAATATTTAAGAAAGTAGTTTTTTTTAATATTTTTTTAGAGAGGAAAATATGATCTGTCCTCTCTAATCTAATATTTTCTATTTTACTAAAAATTCTTTTAACTTATTAAAATCAGGATTAATATTGTAAGACAATAATGGTAAATTCATTCTCACGCTTAATTCTTCTGGTAATTGAATATTATTTTTTAATATTTTTTCTACAGTTTTTTTGAATTTAGCCGGATGTGCTGTACCTAAAAATAGGCCAAATTCGTCTGGTGCCAATTGATCTTTTAACAACCTATATGCTATTGCCGCATGGGGTTCAGAAACATAGCCTAATTCAAATAATTCTTTAAGTGTTTCTTCAGTTATATCATCTGATACACTACCAAATCTTAGTTCTTTTAAATTCCATTTATTTCGATTGAATAATTCTTCAATTCTAGTCCAATTATTTGGTTGACTAATATCCATAGCATTTGAGATAGTTGATACAGTTTTTTTTGGATGCCATATTCCGTTTTTAAGAAATCGAGGAACTGTATCGTTAGCATTAGTACAAGCTATAAATGATTTAATTGGTAATCCAATAGATTTAGCTAATAATCCTGCAGTTAAATTACCAAAATTACCACATGGAACAGATATTACTAATTTTTTTCTTTCTTGTTCAGAAATTAAAGAAAAAGCTTCAAAATAATAACATATTTGTGCTAGTAACCTACTAATATTAATGGAATTAGCTGAATTTAATCCAATTGATTCTTTTAGTTTTTTATCATTAAAAGCTTCTTTTACGAGTTTTTGACAATCGTCAAAACTACCATTAATAGATATTGTTTTTATGTTTTTACCTAGAGTACAAAATAATTTTTCTTGTAATTCACTAATTTTTCCTTTTGGATACAAAATAATTACTCGAACATTTTTCATTCCGTAAAAAGCATGTGCTACTGCTGCACCAGTATCACCGGATGTTGCAGTTAAAATAGTAACACATTGATTTTTTGTATTAAGTGAGAATATCATTTGAGCCATAAACCGTGCTCCAAAATCTTTAAAAGCTAATGTTGGACCATGGAAAAGTTCAAAACAACTTATATTTTTTTTAATTTTTACTTTTAATGGATGTTTAAATGAAAATGCTTTTTTTACATGTTTATATAATTTTTCTTTAGATATTTCATTATAAATAAATTTAGATAGAATTTCAGTACTGCGAGTAATAAAATCCATTTCTAAGATTTCTGATAATTGAATAGGTGTAATAATTGGTAATTCTACAGGAAAAAAAAGACCTTGTTGCTGTCCTAAACCTAATTTTACAGCTGTTGCAAAATCTACTTGCTCACTATGATTTTTTAAATTATAAAGTTTCATTTTTTATCCTATTTTACGTACACCTTGTGTATCTAAAAAACAAATATGAACAAATCCCTTTTTGTTTTGTAAATAATTATTTTTTAACCATAAAGCTATTTTTTCAGCTATTTTTATGTTATCAGAAACAGCAAAAATAGCTGGTCCTGAACCAGATATTCCAAAACTGATAGCTCCTATTTTTTTTATTTTTTCTTTAGCTTTTAAAAAATTAGGTAATAATTTAATACGATATGGTTCTGCTATGAAATCTTTCATTAATCGTGCTGCTAAATAAGGTTGTTCAGTATATGACGCATGAATAAAACCAGATAAATAACGGTTATTTTTAATACATATTTCTCTGTCATATTTTTTTGGTAGTATATCTCTTGCTTCTGATGTAGAAATGTTTATTCCAGGCCAGGATACGATCCAATACCAATTTTTAAAGTGTGGAATATTTTGGCTTATTATTTCAGAATCTTCTAATATTAGTTGTAAGCCTCCTAGAAATGATGGAGCAACATTATCATAGTGTGTACTACCTGATATTTCTCCTTCTACTTCTCCCATAAGTAATAATAATTCTTTTGTATTTAAAGGTTTTTGACAAAATTCATTCATTGCGAATAAAGTTGCTACTACCGAACAAGCACTCGAACCTAGTCCTGAACCAATAGGCATATTTTTTTCAAGAATGATAGAAACCGGAACATTTTTTTTTATAATTTTGCAAAACTTAAACCAGCACTTCCAAACAATATTTTGTTCAATTTTTGTAGGTAATTCCTTAAAAAAAATACCCTTATTAACTAATGTAAATTCAGTAGATGATTTTACTGTAACAAAATCACCTAAAAAAGTATTGTTAATCGGTGTAATTGCTGCTCCTAAAATATCAAATCCCACTCCAACATTACCAATAGAAGCTGGTGCATAAATTTTAATCATTACTATATATGCTCCTGATGTTTATGATAGTGTACGTAGTAAGTCGGAAAATACTCCAGATGCTGTCACTTTATTACCAGCACCATAACCTCTTAGTACCAGAGGAATTGGTTGATAATAATTAGTATAAAATGCTAATGCGTTTTCACCATTTTTAACTTTATATAACGGATCATGAATGTTAATTGCTTCAATTTTTACATAACATTTTCCATTTTTTTCTATAGTCCCAACGAATCGTAATATATTTCCTTGATTGCGGGCTTCATTAATACGTTTTAAAAAACATGAATCTAATTCTTTTAATTTTAGTAAAAATTGATCAATATCTTTATACTTTGGAAATGTTATTGGTACTATGGGTTCAATAATGATATCTTTTAATTCTATTTTATACCCAGCTTCACGTGCTAAAATAAGCAATTTTCTAGCAACGTCTATACCTGATAAATCATCAGAGGGATTTGGTTCAGTAAAACCTAATTCTTTTGCTTCTTTAGTAGCTTGTGACAATAAGACGCCTTCTTCTAGCCTTCCAAAAATAAAAGATAAAGAACCAGATAATATACCTTTAAATCGAACAAGACGATCGCCTGTTTTAAATAAATTTTGAAGTGTTTCTATTACTGGTAAACCAGCGCCAACATTAGTTTCATATAAAAATTTTTTATTTGTCTTATTAACAGCATGTCTAATTTCTTCATAGTACGTCCATTGACTAGTATTAGCTTTTTTATTTGAAGTTACTACATGAAAATTATAATAAAGGAAATTGACGTATTGTTCAGATAAAAATTGATCAGATGTACAATCAATAATAACTGAATTTGGAAAATAATTTTTTTTAATAAAATCGTTTAAAACTTCTAAATTAAATTTTTGAGTTGATTTTTTAAAGTCATTTTTCCAATTTGATAAATTAATTGCATGATCTGATAATAATATTTTTTTGGAATTAGCAATAGCTAATACTTTAATTGATATATTGTTTTCATTTAAATATTGTGTTTGTTGTAATATTTGTTCTAGTAGTGTATTACCGATTCCACCTATTCCAATTAGATAAACATAAATAATTTTTTTATTAAAAAACAATGCATTATGAACATTTTGCACTGCTTTTAAAATATATTTTTTTTGAATAATCATCGAGATAGAATGTTTTGAAGAACCTTGTGCAATTGCTAAAATATTGATTTTTGCACTACCTAAAGCGGTACATATTTTAGCAGAGATATTATTTTTCTTAGAAATATTAGAACCTACAACTGAAAGAATAGATAGATCATTTGTAATTTTAAAAGATTTTAATAATCTATCTTTTAATTCTAACTGAAATTCTTTATTCAATGAAGATAGTATCGTATCTACTTGATTACTTAAAATACAAAAACTAATTTTATTTTCTGATGATGATTGAGTAATAAGTATTATTTTAACATTATTTCTTGATATAGTAGTAAATATACGAGGAATAATATTACCTACATTTTTTATAGAAAAACCAGATATATTAAACATGGTAATATTATCAAGATAAGTTACACCTTTTAGAAATTTTTTTTCAGACTCATTTTTTTGACAAATTAATGTACCACTAGATTGAATGTTAGTAGTATTTTTAATAAAACATGGAATTTTGAATTGAGAAAGAGGTTCTATAGTGCGAGGGTGTAATACTTTCGCTCCAAAATAAGAGAGCTCCATTGCTTCTTCATATGATAGAGATTTTAACAAATGTGCATTTGAAACTATTCTGGGATCACAAGTAAAGACTCCATCAACATCAGTCCAAATTTCACAGCAATTTGCATTTAAACAAGCAGCTAAAATTGCAGCAGAATAATCTGAACCATTACGACCTAATACTACTAATTCTTTTTTTTGATTACCAGCAATAAAGCCAGGCATTAAAATAATATTATTTTTTTCTATGCTTATTTTATTAATACGTTTTTTGGATTCATCTATATCAACAGTAGAATCTAAATAATTACCTATAGATAGAAAAATTGCAACAGGGTTAAGAATTTTAATACTATGTTTTCTCGATTCTAATATACTTTGCATTATCAAAACTGAAAGTATTTCTCCTCTAGAAATAATAATTGCTCGGATACTATCTGGACACTGTTTTAATAATATTACTCCTTGTAATATATTCTTTAATTTATCCAATTCTTGTTTTATTTTTTTTTCTATTTTTTGATAGTTGAAATTAGGTTCCAGTTCTAGAAGATTATTTATTAATTCAATAAATATATGTTCTACAATATTTATTGTATCTAATATTTTGTGATTAATTTTTTTTTCTATAATTGTAACTAGATAATTAGTTATATTAGCTGGAGCTGAAAGTACAACTGCAATTTGTTCAAATTTAATTTTTTCTTCTATAATATTAGATACGCATAAAAACTTTTCTGCATTAGCTAGCGAAGTACCGCCAAATTTTAATAATTGCATATTTTATAATTCCTTAGATTTATCTCATAAAAAACCCGCCTTAAGTATGAGCGGGTTTTTTTAAATATATGATCCTGGCCCACATCATGACTAGTTATAATAATTAGAATAGTTATTCTAGTGAAGAGGCTATAAATAGACATTAATATTTTTTATGAATATGTAAAGTAAGTTAATTTATTAGGTAATATTTTTTATGTTTCGTTTTATATTATTTGTTAAAAATATTCATGTTTAATTGAAATTACTATAAAGTATTAATATTATTATAAATCAAATATACCTATATTATGCTTAAAAAATTTTTTATGTATTATATAAAAAAATTTTATTTTTTTTTTATAAAATTAATATAATATTTTATTTTAGATATAAAATATAACATAAATTAAACTTTGACATCGATAGAATATATATTTTTATTATTGTTTTAAGAGTTAAAATAATTAGTTATTAGTAGTTTTTTCATTTAATTAATTTTTATAACATAATGATCATTATTAGTGCAATAATAAAAAAAATAAATATTTTATTTTTTATTGAATATTAATAATTTAATTATTATATACACTATGCTTTTTAAGTAAATATCAGTATATTCTTTTAAATTTTAATATAATTTAATTCACATCAAACATTTAGTTAATATTATGAATCATATTATTAAAGTTATTATTTCTGAAAAAGAACTCGACATACGTGTTCGAGAATTAGGTCAAGAAATTACTAAAAAATATCGAAAAAGCAAAAATAAAATGATATTAATTGCTTTATTACGTGGTTCTTTTGTATTCATAGCAGATTTATGTCGTAGTATTCAAGTTAAGCATGAAGTAGATTTTATGACTACTTCTAGTTATGGGCGTGGTATAGTATCCAGTGGAGATGTAAAAATTATAAAAGATTTAGATGAAGATATTTATAATAAAAATGTTTTAATTGTAGAAGATATTATCGATTCAGGAAAAACTTTAAGTAAGGTATTAGATATACTAAAACTTAGAAATCCAAAATCTTTATCTATTTGCACTCTTTTAGATAAACCAGAATGTCGAGAAGTTAATATTAGTATTGATTTTATAGGTTTTTCTATTCCAGATGATTTTATTGTCGGTTATGGTATTGATTATGCTCAGTCTTATCGTTATTTACCATATATAGGAAAAGTAATTTTTAAAAAATAAAATTTTTTTTAGTCAATAAAAATTTTTTTATTATCAATTAAACGAGTTTGACCTAACCATACAGATGCTAAAATAATCATTTTTTTCTTTTTTTTAAATAGAACATCTAATGTTTGATAATCGTATATATTAAATATATCAATAGAAAAACCTTTTTTAAATAATAATGTTCTAGATGAGTTGATAATATTTATTATAATATCAGAATCTTCTTTTATCACTTGTTTAGCAGTTTTTTTGATTATTGAATATAAGTAAGGAGCTGTTTTTATTTCTTGAGAATTTAAATTGTTATTTCTAGAGCTGAGAGCAAGTCCATTTTTTGATCGTATTGTTGGTAAGCTTATAATTTTTATCATATAATTTAATTCTTTTACTAGTTTTTTTATGATTAATAATTGTTGATAATCTTTTTCTCCAAAAAAAGAAAAATTTGGTTGTATAACATTAAATAATTTAGCAATCACTGTTGTTACACCTTGAAAATGACCTGGTCTTGCTTTGCCTTCTACAATATTAGATAATTTTGGTACTGTGATAAATGTTTGATTCTCTATTCCAGAAGGATATATTTCATTTATAGTAGGAAAAAACAGTATATCTACTTTGTTATTTTTTAAGATCATACAATCTTGGTCAAAGCTTCTAGGATATTTTTCTAAGTCTAATAAGTTATTGAATTGCATTGGATTGATAAAAATACTTACGATAACAATATCTGAATATTTTTTTGCTAATAAAATTAGTTTTATATGACCATCATGTAAGTTGCCCATTGTAGGAATTAATCCTATTTTTTTATTTATTTTTTTTAGAAATTTTATTTCTGCATGTAATGTTTTTAAATTTTTAATGATATTCATTGTAGCTCCATATTTTTTAAAAGCTATATTTTGGATTAGGATAAACACCTTCTTTTACTTCATTAATATATTTTTTAATCGCTTCTTGAATGCTACTACTGCCAGTAAGAAAATTTTTTACAAATTTAGGAGTTTTGCCTTCAGTAATGCCTAATAGATCTTGCATGACAAGAATTTGTCCATCAGTATTTTTTCCTGCTCCTATTCCAATAACTGGAATAGATAAATTATTAGTTATTTTTTGTGCTAATATTGAAGGAATACATTCTACTACTAGCATTTTAATACCTGCCTCTTCTAATAAGAAAGCTTCATCTATTAATCTATTTTCATCTTTTTTTTCTTTTCCTTGAACTTTATATCCGCTTAAATAATTAAATGATTGTGGTGTTAAACCTATATGACCACATACTAATATTGATCTATCACATAATTCTTTGATAATTTTTTTTAACCATTTTCCACCTTCTATTTTGATCATATTTGCACCAGACTGTATGATTTTAGCTGTGTTTTTAAGAGCTTGTTTAGTTTCACAATAAGACATAAAAGGTAGATCAGATAATAAAAAACTATGAGGAGCTCCTTTCCGAACTGCTCTTGTATGATATTCTATATCTTTAATTTTTACTGGCAGTGTAGAACTGTGACCTTGTATAGTCATTCCGAGAGAATCACCTATTAACATTACGGGAATACCTTGATTAGAAAATAATCTCGCAAAACTAAAATCATAAGCAGTAACAGCTGCAAATTTATTCTTTTTTTGTTTCCAATTATTGAGTGTAGAGATTGTCACATATTCCATATATTTTACCTTTTTTAATATAATGTATTAAAAAGAAAGGATATTCGAGATGTTTGAATTAATGAATCGAATACCCTTATCTAACTAAAATTTCACTTGAATTAACTAACCTGTCATTTGTTTTTCTCTAATTTCTGCTAATGTTTTGCAGTCTATACATAGATTTGCAGTAGGTCTAGCTTCTAAACGACGAATACCTATTTCAATACCACAAGAATCACAGTAGCCAAAATCTTTTTCTTTAATTTTTTTTAAAGTACTTTCAATTTTTTTAATTAATTTTCGACTGCGATCTCTATTTCGTAATTCTAAACTGAATTCTTCTTCTTGTGTAGCTCTATCAATAGGATCAGGAAAATTAGTAGCTTTATCTTGTATATAGAGTAGAGTATGTTTTATTTCATCTTGTAATTGATATTTCCATGTCTCAAGAATTTTATGAAAGTGTAAAATTTGATCTTTATTCATATATTCTTCATCTATTTTTTTTTGATAAGGTTGTAAACCTGCAATAGAAAGAACATTTAAAGATGATGTTTTTTTATTTTTTTCTTTTTTCACAGCTCTCTCCGATGTAATATTTTTTTTTAAAAAATTAAATTTTAGTTAACAGTTTTAAATTTTTTTTTAAAAAAATAATTTATATACATTAAATATATAAGATTTATTTAATTGCATTTCTAATCAAATTATTATAATAAATAATTTTAACATAAACTATAATTAAATATATTTTTTATATAATTAAGCTTATTAATGAGACAAAAATCTCTATTTATAAAAATATTTTTTAAAAAATAAGGCAACTATTTATATGATAAAAAATAATATTAAAAGATTTGCATTAGGAGTCGAATATGATGGAAGTTTTTATCATGGATGGCAGAGTCAAAAAACAGTACCTACTATTCAAGAAGAAGTAGAAAAAGCTTTATCTATAATTGCTAATCATAAGATAGATGTAATATGTGCAGGTCGTACTGATGCTGGGGTACATAGTATAGGACAAGTCATTCATTTTAGTACTACAACTATTCGTAAAAAATCATCTTGGATATTAGGAACTAATAGCTATTTATCTAAATACATTTCTATTATATGGATCAAAGAAGTTTCAGAGCATTTTCATGCACGTTATAGCGCTATTACACGTTCTTATCGTTATATAATATATAATTATCCTTTTCGATCTGCTATTTTTCAGGATAAATCAAATCATGTGTATAAAATTTTAAATATTGATAAAATGAATTTTGAAGCTCAATTTTTATTAGGAGAACATGATTTTACATCTTTTCGAGGTCTTAATTGTCAATCACATTCTCCTTTCAGAAAAATCATAAAATTAAATATTTGGCGTCATGAAGCTTGGGTGATAATTGATATTGTAGCTAATTCTTTTTTATATCATATGGTTCGAAATATTGTTGGCACCTTAATTGAAATTGGTCTTTCTAAAAAAAAAAATTTTGGATGAAAGAATTATTACAAAGAAAAAATAGAAGTGATGCAGGATCTACAGCTCCAGCTAAAGGTTTATATTTAGTATTTGTACAATATCCTTTATATTTTAATTTACCAAACTCGTCATGTGATTCTATTTTTTTATGTTAAAAAATATTATATGATTTTTAAAAATATTTACTCGTTTTGTAATATTTTTATTTAATATTTTAGAACATATAATTAACATCATTAAAAAAAGGTTTTTTATGTTTATTGATATAAAAAAAAAAGAAAAATTTTAATAAAAATATTTTTTTTAATATTCAGTTTAATTGTATTTTATGGATTTTATTTATATTACAAAATAGATCAATCTATTAAAGGTAAAGTGTGGAGATTTCCCACATCAATTTATGGACGAATAGTTAATTTAGAGCCAGGTAATTTATATTCTCAGAAAGAAATATTGAGTATTTTAAAAGGAACAATGTATAAAAAAGTAGAAACTGTCATGCTTCCAGGAGAATATAGTGTAAAAGATAATACTATAGATTTTATTAGACGTTCTTTTGATTTTCCGGATATTAAAGAAGGTGAATTTCATACAAGATTATTTTTTAAAAATGATTTTTTAACAGAAATTAAAAATATTGAAAATAATCGTAATTTTAGTTTTTTCCGTTTAGAGCCTAAATTAATTACCATGTTAAAGTCCCCTGAAAAAGAGAAACGTATATTCATTTCTCGTAGTATATATCCAGAAATTTTGGTTAAAACATTATTAGCTATTGAGGATAGATATTTTTATGAGCATGATGGGATTAATATATCTTCTATCGGTCGAGCTTTTTTAGTAAATATTATGGCAGGTCGTGCAATTCAAGGGGGTAGTACCCTAACTCAACAACTAGTAAAAAATCTTTTTTTAACTAATACTCGTTCTATTTTAAGAAAAATAAATGAAATGTATATGGCTTTAATTCTAGACTGTTTTTATTCTAAAGATAAAATTTTAGAATTGTATTTGAATGAAGTTTATTTAGGACAAGATGGTGATGAACAAATTAGGGGATTTCCACTTGCTAGTATTTATTATTTTGGTCGACCAATAGATGAATTAAGTTTAGAACAGTATGCCTTATTAGTAGGAATGGTAAAAGGAGCTTCTTTATATAGTCCTTGGACTAATCCTATTTCTGCATTGAAAAGAAGAAATTTAGTTTTATTTTCATTATATAATCAAAAATACATTACAAAAAAAATATATGAAAATTTATCTAAACGAGCTTTAAATGTTCAACTTAAAGGTAATATTATTTCACCTTATCCTTCTTTTGTGCAATTAGTACATGCTGAATTAAAAAAAAAAATTAAAACCAAAATTGAAAATATTTCAGGTATAAAGATATTTACAACTTTAGATTCTATATCACAAAACGCAGTAGAAAAAGCTGTTAAAATAGAAATTCCAAAATTAAAAAAAGAAAAAAAATTAAAAGATTTAGAAGTTGCTATGATAGTTTTAGATCGATTTACTGGAGAAATTCAAGCTCTTATTGGAAGTGCTTCACCTAAATTTGATGGGTATAATCGTGCTTTAAAAGCGAGGCGCTCTATAGGCTCATTGTCTAAACCTATAACATATTTGACTGCTTTATCAGAACCAAATAAATATCATTTAAATACTTGGATTTCTGATACACCTATTTCAATTAAATTAGATAATGGTGAATATTGGATACCGAAAAATAATAATTATCATTTTAGTGGAAAAGTAATGTTATTAGATGCGTTAATTCATTCGATTAATATACCAACAGTTAATTTAAGCTTAGATTTAGGTTTTAAAAAACTAGTTAATACTTGGTTACATCTAGGAGTTTCTAAAAATCAACTTACTCCTTTTCCATCTATATCATTAGGGGCTATTAATTTAACACCGATTGAAATTGCACAAGTTTTTCAAATTATTGGAAGTGGTGGTTATAAGTCATTATTATCCTCTGTTAGATCTGTTGTATCTGATGATGGTAAAATATTATATCAAACATTACCTCAATCAAAACATATAGTTTCTTCTGAAGCTTCTTATTTAATATTATATGCTATGCAACAAGTAGTTCAAAATGGAACAGCAAAATCATTAGGAAAAAATTTTTCGAGATTCTCTTTGGCGGGTAAAACTGGTACTACAAATAATTTAGTAGATAATTGGTTTGTAGGTATTGATGGGAAAAAAATTGTTATTACTTGGATAGGTCGAGACAATAATAAAACAACGAAATTATATAGTTCTTCTGGTGCCATGAAAATTTATAAAAAGTATCTTGAATATGAGCATCCGATACCATTGATACTAAAACGTCCAAAAAATATAAATATATTTTATATTAATAAAATAGGACAATTATTTTGTGAAAAAAATAATGAGCATAAAAGAGTTCTACCAATATGGTCTATACATAATAAAAAAATTTGTGATTATAAAAAAGAATTAGAATATCGTGAATTAAAAACTAAAAAAAATTTTTTATTTTGGTTCAGAGATTTATTTTCATAAGAAAATATTTGAATATATGTTAGATATTTTTACAGAATAATTCTACCACAAAAATTGTATTTTTTATTCTAAAATTATTTAAAAAAATAAATATTTTTTAATAAAATACATATTCAGTTTAAATATTTAAACAATTTAGTACAAACAATAAAAATTTTTTGACTTTTAGTTAATTTAAAAAATTTAAATATGAGAATTATAGTATGTTAATTAAATTTTTGACTAAAATATTTGGTAATCGTAATAATCGTATTTTAAAAAAATTAAAAAAAATAGTATGTTCTATTAATCAACTTGAAAAAAAATTTGAAAAATTATCAGATAGAAAATTACAAGAGCATACAAAAATATTTCGTTTACGTTTAAGAAATGGAGAAACATTAGATGATTTATTACCAGAAGCTTTTGCTACAGTTAGAGAAGCTAGTAAACGTATCTTTAGTATGAGACATTTTGATGTACAAATATTAGGAGGAATAGTTTTAAATAAACAGTGTATCGCAGAAATGCGAACAGGTGAAGGAAAAACTTTAACATCTACTTTACCAGCTTATTTAAATGCATTAAGTGGAAAGGGTGTACACGTGGTTACTATGAATGATTATTTAGCTCGTAGAGATGCAGAAAAAAACACTCCATTATTTGAATTTCTTGATTTAACGGTTGGTTTAAACTTATCTGAAATGTCTTTTTTTTCTAAACGAAAAGCTTATTTGTCCGATATTACTTATGGTACAAATAATGAATACGGATTTGATTATTTACGTGATAATATGATTTTTTCTCCAGAAGAACGAGTTCAAAGAGAATTAAATTATGCATTAGTAGATGAAGTAGATTCAATTTTAATCGATGAAGCTCGAACACCTTTAATTATTTCAGGACCATCAGAAAATAGTTCAGAATTATACAAAGAAATTAATATGATTGTGCCTTTTTTAATTTCTCAAAAAAAAGAAGATTCAGAAGATTTTAAAGGCACTGGTCATTTTTTTATTGATGAAAAATCAAAACAAATATATTTAACAGAAAGAGGATTAATTGAAGTTGAAAAAATATTATTTGAAAAAAAATTGATGAATATAGGAGAATCCTTATATTCTTCAAACAATATAATATTAATGCATCATGTTCTGTCTGCACTGCGTGCTCATAAATTATTTGTGCGAGACGTCGATTATCTTATAAAAGATAATACAATCGTTATTGTAGATGAACATACTGGACGCACTATGCCAGGACGAAGATGGTCAGATGGATTACATCAAGCAATAGAAGCTAAAGAAAATGTTCCAATAAAAAATGAAAATCAAACATTAGCATCTATTACGTTTCAAAATTATTTCCGTTTATATAAAAAAATAGCTGGTATGACTGGAACTGCTGCAACTGAAGCTTTTGAATTTAGTTCGATTTATAATCTTGACACTATTGTAATACCCACAAATAAACCAATGATACGTAAAGATATGTCTGATTTAGTATATATTACTGAAAAAGAAAAGATTAATGCTATTATAAAAGATATAGAAAAATGTATTAAATTAAATCAGCCTGTATTAGTAGGAACAGTTTCTATTGAAAAATCAGAGATTATTTCTAAAAAATTAATGAAATTAAATATTAATCACAGCGTCTTAAACGCTAAATTTCATGCTAAAGAAGCTGAAATCATAGCTCAAGCAGGAAAGCCTAGATCGATTACAATTGCTACAAATATGGCAGGTCGTGGAACAGATATAGTTCTTGGTGGTAATTTAGAAGTAGAGTTAAAAAAACATTCAAAAATGACTGCAGAAGATATTGCAAAAATCAAAAATAATTGGCAAAAAGAACATGATTTAGTTGTTTCTGTAGGTGGCTTGCATATCATAGGTACTGAACGTCATGAATCACGTCGTATTGATAATCAGTTAATAGGGCGTGCTGGTCGTCAGGGGGATAGTGGTTCTTCACGTTTTTATTTATCAATGGAAGATTCATTAATGAGAATTTTTGCGTCTGAAAAGATTATTAATATGATGCGTAAACTAGGACTATCTTTTAATGAAGCTATTGAACATCCTTGGGTCACAAAAGCGATAGAAAATGCTCAAAAAAAAGTAGAAAATCAAAATTTTGAAATTAGAAAACAATTATTAGAATATGATGATATTGTTAATGAACAGCGTCGTACAATTTATTTTCAACGAAATAAGTTAATTGATGAAAAAGATATCAAAATCATCATTCATGATATTTTTAAAGATGTATTAGCTAAAGTTTTTATGTCTTATATATCTAAAAATACTATTAGAGATAAATTAAAAATTATTGCTTTAGAAAAAAAGTTAAATACTGATTTTGATTTAATTGTTCCAGTGTCTGATTGGTTAAATATTAAACCTGTTTTACACCATGAAGAATTAATTAAAAAAATTATTAATTTATCACAAATTAATTATCAAAAAAAAGAAGATTTAATTGGTAAAGATAATATGAGAAAAATAGAAAAATCTATTATGTTACAAACATTAGATTCTCTTTGGAAAGATCATTTATCAGCTATAGATTATTTAAGGCAAGGTATTCATTTACGTGGTTACGCACAAAAAGATCCTAAACAAGAGTATAAACGAGAATCTTTTAATATGTTTTCTAACATGTTAGAAGTATTAAAATATGAAGTCGTATCATTTCTTAGTAAAATCAATCTATCTTATTCAAAAAAATATATAGATTTAAATCAAAGGTTAATAATGAGTCCTAATAATAAAATTAGTCGTAATTCGTCTTGTATATGTGGTTCGGGTAAAAAATACAAACATTGTCATGGTAGTTTATAGAAATATTTTATTGAGAATTTTTTTAATGAGTTATATAAAAGTAGCAATTGGTCTAATTGTAAATAAAAATATGGTTTATATCACTAAAGGAAAATATAAAAAAAATATATGGGAATTTCCTGGTGGAAAAGCGGAAAAAAATGAAAATATAATCCAGGCATTAAAAAGGGAATTACTAGAAGAAGTTGGAATTATAATATTAAAATTTCGTTTTTTTAAATACATTAAATATTTTTATTCCAAAAAAAAGTTAAAATTATATTTTTTTTTAATTAATCAATGGAAAGGTCGACCTTATAGTAGAGAAGGTTATTTTTATCGTTGGACATTTTTTTACGATCTAAAAACTTCTGATTTTCCACCTGCAAATTATAGTGTTATCACTTCTCTTAAAAAAACATTATTCTGTTCTAATATTTTTTATAAAAATTATAGTGATATATTTTATTAAAAAATTTTTTAAAAATAAAAAATAAATATAATATAAATAAAGTATTTTTTTAGTAAAATTTTGTTAAATAATTTTTATTTATATTTTTTGTTTTATTTTGATGATATTTATATCCTAAATATGAATAAAAATAATTTAAATAATAAATACATTGATATGTCTTCTTAATTTTATTTTTATTAAATATAATGTCATCTGACATAGAACGTCTTTCTCTTCTAGTAGCTTGTAATGAAATAATTTTTTTTGCTTCTTGCAAGCTAATCTTATCTCTTTCAACTACGCGTTTTATTTGATATTTTATAGGCGAGTCTACTAATAGAATTCTATTTGCTTTTTTTTCTAGTTTTTTTTCAAAAAGTAATGGTACTACCCACAAGCACCAAGTAGATTTTATGAGTTTTATTTCATTTTTAGTTTCTTGAAAAATTTTAGGATATAATAAGTTTTCTAACCATAACCTATGATTTTTATTATTAAATATATATTTTCGAAGTAAAAAACGGTTAATAGAGTTGTTTATATTTATTATTTTATTTCCAAATTTTTTTTTAATTGATTCTGAGACTTGAAAATTATATTTAATTATATTTTTTGCAATTATATCAGTATCAATAATATTAATACCTAGTTTTTTAAAGCTATTAGAGACAGTAGTTTTTCCACTACCAATACCTCCAGTAAGTGCTACAATATAAGTCATATTTTTGAATCTTTTAATTAATGAAGGAAATGTGTTTTTTGTAAAATTTTAATGTAGATAAAACATCTTATTTTTATTAGATGTTATATTAATATTACATATTTAAATTAGGATAGTTATATTATGCGTATTGAAGAAGACATTAAGTTAGGTTTTAAGGACGTATTAATAAGACCTAAACGTTCTACATTGAAAAGTCGTTCTCAAGTCGATCTAATTCGCAGTTTTTCTTTTAAATACTCTTCTATTGTATGGTCCGGAATTCCTATTATTGCAGCAAATATGGACACAATAGGTACTTTTCAAATGGTACAGTCTTTATCAAATTTTAATATACTGACAGCAGTACATAAATATTATTCCTTTGAAGTTTGGAAAAATTTTATTAGTTTATCTTCTAAACATGTATTAAATCATGTAATTGTATCTATTGGAACGTCTGATTCTGATTTTATTAAAATTAAAAAAATTTTTTTATTGTCTTCTGAAATAAAATATATCTGTATTGATGTAGCGAATGGTTATTCTGAACATGTAGTCTCTTTTTTAAAATTAGTACGAGATTTTTTTCCAGATAAAATTATTTGTGCAGGTAATGTTGTAACTGGAGAAATGGTAGAAGAATTAATACTTTCTGGAGCAGATATTGTTAAAGTTGGTATTGGACCAGGATCAGTATGTACTACACGAGTAAAAACTGGAGTTGGCTATCCTCAACTTTCAGCAATTATAGAATGTGCTGATGCAGCACATGGATTAGGTGGACAAATTATTAGTGATGGAGGATGTACTGTCTCTGGAGATATTGCTAAAGCATTTGGAGGAGGTGCTGATTTTGTTATGTTAGGGGGAATGTTGGCAGGTCATCAAGAGTGTTTAGGAGATATTATTGAAGAAAATTCAAAAAAATATATGTTATTTTATGGAATGAGTTCTACATCTGCAATGCAACGTTATACAGGTAAAATTGCAGGATATCGTGCTTCTGAAGGAAAAACAGTTAAAATACCATTTAGAGGTGATGTGAGTGATACAATACGTGATATTTTAGGAGGCTTACGTTCTTCATGCACTTATGTAGGTGCAGAAAAATTAAAAGAATTAACAAAAAGAACTACATTTATACGAGTTACAGAACAAGAAAATTGTATTTTTAATATTTTTAAAGAATAAAACAATTTATTTAATATTTTTTATATTTAATTAAATCAATAAAATTAATTATATTTATATATGCTTAATTTTATTGATTTTTTTTAGATATTTATAATTAATATTAAATTACGACAATAGTATATAAAAATTTTATTTTTTATTGTAATTTTTTTAGATGAAATGTTAATTTAATAATTAAATATTTAATGTATAAGGAATCTATACTATGTTAGAACGTTTATATGATGATGTGGATCCAATTGAAACCAGTGATTGGGTAGAAGCTATTGAATCTGTTATTCGTGAAGAAGGTCGTGAAAGAGCTTGTTTTTTAATCGAACAAATTTTAAAAAAGTCTAAAATAAATAAAATAGAATTTTTTAGATTTTTTTTTACTAGTGATTATATTAATACTATTAGCAGTGAAGATGAAGTGGAATATCCAGGTAATCTTATTTTAGAAAAACGTATTTGTTCAGTTATTCGTTGGAATGCTATAATGATGGTATTACGTGCTTCAAAAAAAAATTTAGAATTAGGAGGCCATTTATCATCTTTTCAATCATCTGCTACTATATATGAAGTGTGTTTTAATCATTTTTTCCGAGCTGCAAATAAACAAGATGGGGGAGATTTAGTTTATTTTCAAGGTCATATTTCTCCTGGTATTTATGCGCGTTCCTTTTTAGAAGGACGTTTATCAGAAGAACAAATTAATAATTTTAGACAAGAAGTTGATGGTAAAGGTTTATCTTCTTATCCTCATCCTAAATTAATGCCAAATTTTTGGCAATTTCCAACTGTATCTATGGGTCTAGGTCCACTTTGTTCTATTTATCAAGCAAAATTTTTAAAATATTTACAAAATAGAGAATTAAAAAATACTTCAAAACAAATAGTTTATGCTTTTTTAGGTGATGGTGAAATGGATGAACCAGAATCAAAAGGTGCTATTTCTATAGCTGTTCGTGAAAAATTAGATAATTTAATATTTATAATAAACTGTAATTTACAAAGATTAGATGGACCAGTTGTAGGTAATGGTAAAATTGTAAATGAATTAGAAAGTTTTTTTTATGGTGCAGGATGGAAAGTCATTAAAGTAATATGGGGAAGCCGATGGGATTGTTTATTAAAAAAAGATAAAACTGGAAAATTGATTCAGTTGATGAATGAAACTATTGATGGTGATTATCAAACTTTTAAATCTAAAGATGGTGCATATGTTCGTAAATATTTTTTTGGAAAATATAAAGAAACATTAAAATTAGTAGAAAATATGACGGATGAAGAAATATGGCAACTCAATAGAGGAGGACATGATTCAAAAAAAATGTTTAATGCTTTAAAAAAAGCTAAAGAAACAAAAAATAAGCCGACAGTAATTTTAGCACATACTGTTAAAGGATATGGTATGGGAATTACTGCGGAAGGTAAAAATATTGCACATCAAATAAAAAAAATAAATATGAATGGAATAATGTATATTAGAGATCGTTTTAATATTCCTGTATCAGATGAGAATATCAATGAATTACCGTATGTTACTTTTAAAAAAACATCTGAAGAATATTGTTATCTTCATTCACAACGGAAAAAATTAGGCGGCTATATTCCTTTTCGTTTATCTAAATTTACTGGTGTATTGAATTTACCAGATTTAAAAGATTTTCAATCATTATTAGAAGAGCAAAAAAAAGAAATTTCTACTACTATAGCTTTTATACGTGTTTTAAATATAATTTTAAAAAATAATTTTATAAAAGATCTTATAGTTCCTATTATTGCAGATGAAGCACGCACTTTTGGAATGGAAGGATTATTTCGAAAAATAGGTATTTATAGTTCAGGTGGTCAAAAGTATACTCCTCAGGATCGAGAGCAGTTATCTTATTATAAAGAAGAAAAAAAAGGTCAGATATTACAGGAAGGCATTAATGAATTAGGCGCTGCTGCCTCCTGGTTAGCTGCAGCTACATCTTATAGCACAAATAATTTTCCAATGATTCCTTTTTATATCTATTATTCAATATTTGGTTTTCAGAGAATAGGTGATTTATTTTGGGCTGCAGGCGATCAACAAGCAAGAGGATTTTTAATTGGAGGTACTTCAGGAAGAACGACTTTAAACGGTGAAGGATTACAACATGAAGATGGACATAGTCACATACAATCTTTAACTATTCCTAATTGTATATCTTATGATCCCTCTTTTGCTTATGAAGTTGCGGTAATTATACAAGATGGATTGAGACGTATGTATGGTCCTGAACAGGAAAATATATATTATTATATTACAACAATAAATGAAAATTATTATATGCCAGCTATGCCTAAAAATGTAGAGAAAGGTATTTGTAAAGGTATTTATAAATTAAAAACTTTATTTGGCACTACTTCTTTACAAGTGCAATTGATAGGTTCTGGTGCTATTTTACGTTCTATTTGCGAAGCTGCTGAAATTTTATTAAAAGAATATTTTATTACAACTGATATATATAGTGTTACTTCTTTTACAGAATTAGCTAGAAATGGTGAAGATTGTGAAAGATGGAACATGCTTAATCCAAATAAAAAAAATAAAATACCATATGTTAAAAGAATTATGAATGATAATCCTGCTGTTGCTGCTACTGATTATATGAAATTGTTTGCTGAACAAATTCGTCCTTATATTCCAGCAAAAAAATATTATGTATTAGGTACTGATGGTTTTGGTCGTTCTGATAGTCGTGATAAATTACGTAATCATTTTGAAGTGAATGCTTACTATATAGTAGTAGCTGCTTTAAATTTATTATCAGAATTAAAGAATATTCAAAAAAAAGTAGTAGAAGATGCAATTATTAAATTTAATATTAATCCTAGTAAAATCAATCCGCGTTTGTCTTAAGAGGTAAAAACAGTGGATATTGAAGTTAAAATACCTGACATTGGTTTAGATGAAGTAGAAATAATAGAGATATTAGTAAAAATTGATGAAAAAGTAAAAATAGATCAAGGATTAATTACTGTAGAAGGAGAAAAAGCTTCTATGGAGATACCATCTCCTATATCTGGTATAGTGAAAAAAATTCATGTAAAAATTGGTGAGAAAGTGCAAACTTCTTCCACTATAATGACTTGTACTATTGATGATACTGATATTAATACAGAGAAAAATAATGAAAATTTTTTAAAAAAAGAAATTAATTTATCAAATGACGATGTTTTTTTAGAACCTAAAAAAAATATTTTTGTACATGCTACTCCAGTTGTAAGACGTTTAGCTCGAAATTTAAATGTCAATTTATATAATGTCACTGGTACTGGTCCTAAAAAACGTATTTTAAAAGAAGATGTAGAGTTATATAAAAATGATTGTATAACTAATTTTTTAAAAGAAAACAATCAAACAAACTTCAATAATTCTAATTCGTTAATAACAGAAGAAATAGAATTAAGTAGTCTTCAAAAAATTACTGGAAATAATTTACATAAAAATTGGATGAATATTCCTCATGTTACACAATTTGATGAAGTTAATATTACTATATTAGAAAAATTTCGTCAAAAATACAATTTTGAACATACAAATAAAAATAATAAAATTACAATATTAGTTTTTATAATTAAAGTAGTTGCTGCTGCATTAGAAAAATTTCCTATTTTTAATAGTTCTTTTAATGTTAATAATAAAAAACTTATTCTTAAAAAATATATTAACATAGGTATTGCTGTAGATGTAGGCGATGGATTATTAGTTCCTGTCTTAAAAAATATTAATCAAAAAAATATTCAACAAATATCTGATGAACTAATATTAATATCAGAAAAAGCACGTACACGAAAGTTAAATGCATCAGATACGACTAAAGGATGTTTCACAATATCTAATTTAGGAGGAATCGGAGGTACTTGGTTTTCACCTATTATTAATTCCCCTGAAGTTGCAATTTTAGGTGTTTCTAAATCTCAAATTAAACCATTATGGAATGGTAAAGAATTTGTTCCAGCTTTAATGTTACCATTATCTTTATCTTATGATCATCGTATAATAAATGGTGCTGATGCAGCACGTTTTATTACATTTGTTAACAAACTATTATCTGATATGCATTTTTTAGTTATGTAGTTTTTATGATTACTATTTTTTATAAGCGAGGTTATAATGGATCAAAAAATTCATACTCAAATTGTAATTATTGGTTCAGGTCCGGCAGGTTATTCTGCAGCTTTTCGTTGCGCTGATTTAGGTTTAGATGTCTTGTTGATAGAAAGATATAATACTTTAGGAGGTGTATGTTTAAATGTTGGTTGTATTCCTTCAAAATCATTGTTACATATAGCTAAAGTAATTAAAGAAGCAAAAGAATTAGATGATTTAGGTGTTTCTTTTAATAAACCATTAATTAATATTCGAAAAATAAAAAACTGGAAAGAAAGTATTATAAAAAGATTAACTGATGGTTTATCTCATATGAGAAAAAAAAGAGGAATAAAAATCATTGAAGGAAATGCTAGTTTTAATACTGAGAATAGTCTTCTAGTAAAAAATAAAGAAAGTCAATTTCTTGTTTATTTTAAAAATGCTATTATTGCAACAGGTTCTCATCCAATTAAAATTCCTTCAATATCTTATGATGATGAAAGAATATGGGATTCAACTGATGCGTTGTTATTAAAAAAAATACCTGATCGTTTTTTGATTATAGGAAGTGGAATTATTGGTTTAGAAATGGCGACAATATATAGTTCATTAGGTTCTCAAGTTGATGTTATTGATCGTTTTAAAGATTTTTTGCCTTTAGTAGATAAAGATATTGCTAATATATATGTAAAGTCTATTAATAAGAGATTTAACTTACTTTTAAATACTCATTTAAATGAAATAAAAGTAACAAAAGATCAATTAATAATTAGAATGACACAAGATGATATAGAAAAAAAAGATTTGTATTATGATGCTGTATTAATAGCTATTGGAAGAATGCCTAATATTAGTGGTTTAGGATTAGAAAGTATTGGAATTAAAATAAATAATTTTGGATTTATTGAAGTTAATAAACAGTTACAAACAAATATATCTCATATTTATGCTATTGGTGATGTTACAGGTCCTCCTATGTTAGCTCATAAAGGTGTGCATGAAGGTCATATTGCAGCAGAAGTTATTTCTGGCAAAAATCATTTTTTTGAACCTCAAGTAATCCCATCTATTGCATATACAGAACCAGAAATTGCCTGGGTAGGACTAAATGAAAAGCAAGCAAAAAAACAAAATATAAATTATGAAGTTGCTTCTTTCCCATGGAGTGCGTCTGGTAGAGCTATGGCTTCTAATTCTAGTACAGGAATGACTAAATTAATTTTTAACAAGATTAATAATAAAATTATTGGTGGTGCTATTGTTGGAACTAATGCAGGAGAATTAATTGGTGAAGTAAGTTTAGCTATCGAAATGGGCTGTGATGCTGAAGATCTTGCCTTAACTATACATGCTCATCCTACTTTATATGAATCTATTGGTTTATGCGCTGAAGTTTATCAAGGCACAGTTACAGATCTATTAAATATAAAATTTAAAAAATAATTATTTTTTGTTTTATTGTTTATGGAATAATTCTTTATATAAACAAAAGATTATAGAATGTAATTTCTATAATCTTTTCTTTAATAAAAAATTATTCCATAAGATTTGTTAAAGTAATTATTTTTTTAAATATCAAAAATATAGTTAAAAATTTTATCTCTACATGAATATCTAAAAATTCAATTCCTGTATAGGCAAGTTTCTACCATAATATATTTCTCGCATTTCCCTCCATAATAAATTTATTATATGAGACTGTTCTTCTTTTACTAAATCTTCTAAATGAATATTAAATAAATAATTCTTTAAATGAAATTCTTTTAATAACATACGAGTATGAAAAATATTTTCTTGATATACGTTAACATCAACCATATCGTACATTGATTTTATATCATTAGACATAAAATTTTGAATAGAACTTATTTCATGATCAATAAAGTGTTTTATACCATGAATATCCCGAGTAAATCCCCTAACACGATACTCGATAGTTACTATATCTGATTCTAATTGATGTATAAGATAATTAAGTGCATTCAGAGGAGAAATAATTCCACAGGTTGAAACTTCAATATCAGCTCGAAAAGTACAAATTCCACTTTGAGGATGACTTTCTGGATATGTATGTACACATATATGACTTTTATCTAAATGAGCAAGTACAGACGATGATACAATATTTTTGTTTAAAACATTGATTTTATTTAAATTAATAGGTTCTTCACAGACTAAAATAGTTACACTTGCACCTTGAGGTTCATAATCTTGATGAAAGATGTTTAAAACATTTGCTCCAATAATTGAACAAGTTTTTTTTAAAATTTTAGTTAACCGAATAGCATTATATTGTTCATCAATATAAGAAATATAACTATGACGTGAATCATTAGTATTCGCATAGCAAATATCATAGATACAAAAACTTAGGCTTTTAGTTAAATTATTAAAACCATGTAATTTTAGTTTTTGCAATTTAATTACTCTCCTATAAAAGGATTTTAACTTTTGTCTAATGCATTAAGAATATATTGAGGTAAACAAAAACTGCTTATATGAATTTTGGCATTATAGTAATTAAAAGCTAGTTTTGTATATTTTATGCGTGATTTTAGGTTTTCAAGACTATTTTTATATAATTCTATATTATTAGTACCCCAAGCAAACATCATGATTCCTCCATAATAACTAGGAATAGTAGCTTGATAAAATTTTACGTCATGAAAATATTTTTTAAGGTTTTTATAAGTAAGAATAGTTTCTTGTTTTTGAAGAAAAAAAACACCATTTTGCGCTACAAAAACACCATTTTCATTAAGACAGTTTTTACAATTAAAATAAAATTCTGAGCGAAATAAATTTTTTCCGTGATTAATAGGATCAGTGGAATCTGATATTATTAAATCGAATTTTTCTTTTGTTGTTTTTGTGAAATTAAAAGCATCATCGATAATTAATTCTAAACGAGAATCCTGATAAGCTTTGTTATTATGAAGAGGAAAATATTCTTGACATAAACGAATAATATTACTATCAATTTCAACCATTGTAATATGTTTGATATTTTTATGTTTACATACTTCTCTTAGTATACCTCCGTCACCTCCTCCTATGATTAAAACATTTTCTACTAGTCCATGAGCAAATATGGGAACATGAGTAAGCATTTCATGATATATAAATTCATCTTTTTCAGTTGTTTGTACAATATCATCTATGGCCATAACTTTACCAAATATAGAATTTTCAAAAATTATCACTTGATGATATTTAGTTTTTTTTTTATATAACAATTTATCAATTAAAAAATATTGTCCAATATGACAATAAAGTTTTTCATTCCATGTTTTTTGATCAGCCATGGTTGTATTTATGTATCCTATAAAAATATAACGTTATAGATTTTTTTGCGGTTGATAAAAAATTACGAATATATTGAAATAATAGATTTTTTTAGATTTTTTAAAAGAAGGAAAATAATTTTATAAAAATATATTACTTTTTTATAATTAATCTTATTTTTTCTAAAATAAATTTTTTAATGCGTATTTAAAAATATTATTTCTTATAATATATTTTTTTCATAAAAAAATTCTATTAAAAATAATATAGTTATTGATTAAATTCATTCTAGATCATTGATATTTTCTATAATTGTTTTT
The DNA here is from genome assembly GCF_000521565.1 of Buchnera aphidicola str. G002 (Myzus persicae). Lineage (NCBI taxonomy): Bacteria > Pseudomonadati > Pseudomonadota > Gammaproteobacteria > Enterobacterales > Erwiniaceae > Buchnera > Buchnera aphidicola. The sequence continues at coordinate 231,915 of NZ_CP002701.1, forward strand.
AAAAATCTCGCAGATTGCAAAGACGCAATTGAAATATTTTTATTAAAGTTTACAGTAGCATTTTGATCAGATAAATCAGATATAGATTTGACAATAAAAAGAGGAATTTTAAATTGATAACAAACTTGAGCAATTGCAGCAGATTCCATTTCAACAGCTATTGCAGAAGAAAAATTTTTTTTTAGTTTTTTTATTAACAATCCACCCCTTATAAATTTATCTCCACTAATAATCAGTCCTGTTGTAAATTTTAAATTATTTTGAATGTATTTTTTTTTAAAAAAACTAAAAATATTTTTATTAACTATAAATTTTTTTGGATATCTAGGTACTTGTCCTATAGCATATCCAAAATTTGTCAGATCTACATCGTAATAACATATTTCTTTAGGAAGAACAATATCTCCTATTTTTAACAATGAGTTTAAACTACCAGCAGAACCACTATTAATAATAATATCAGGTTTATATAAATTAATAAGAATCATAGTAGAAATACTAGCAGAAACTTTTCCAATTCCTGATTGTATTAAAAAAATATTATTTTTTCTAAATTTTCCTGTAGATAATATATAGTTTTTATGTTTTTTCTCTATGCATGTATGCATCATTGTTTTTATCATATTTACTTCTTCAAGCATTGCACCTATTATTCCAATTTTCATTTTGATATAATTTAAATTTAATTAGAGTACATGATAGAAAAAAATAATATAATTTATTATTGTTTAAATACTAAATGATGAACCGCATCCACATGTATTTTTTGCATTTGGATTAGATACTATAAATTTAGAACCTTCTAGATTTTCTAAATAATCTATCTGTCCACCATATAAATATTGTAAACTAATAGGATCAATAATTAATGAAACATCTGATTGAGTAATTATAATATCATCTTTATTTATTTTTTCGTCAAAAATAAATTGATATTGGAAACCACTACATCCACCACCAGTTATGTATATTCTTAATTTTAAATTATAATTATTTTTTATTATGATAAGATCTTTTATTTTTTTTGCTGCTGTATCTGTAAAATTAAGATAATTTTTAGATTTTTTTTTCATCTTTTTAAATTCTCAAAATATTTTTAAAAATAAATTTTTTCATTTTAATTTTATCATAAATAAATATTTTTGAAATATTTTATATCTATTTTATTTTATATACAATCTAGTCCGTGCGCCGATACATGATTTTATCTTTATTGGCGCAGGCTATTAAATTAAATACAATAATATTGTTAATGAGTATGTAATACACTAATATAAAATATATTAATAAATTTAAAAAATTAATCTGCTTTTTTACGTAGAAAAGATGGAATATCTAAATATTCTGGTTCTTTGTTTTTTTTGTTTTCTTTATCTATTATTTCTTTTTTTATATTTTTTGGATCGATTTTTTTCGGAGAAATATTTAAATATTGATAACGATAATCCATTAATATTTCTCTAGAAGATTTATTTTTTATTTTATTAATATCTTCTCCTAAGTTTTTTTCTATTCCAATACCCGTTGCGACAACAGTCACTCTAAGACTATCGTTCATATCTGGATCTAAAGAGGTTCCTATAACAACAGTCGCGTTATCGGAAGAAAAAGATCTAATAGTATTTCCAACTGTTTCAAATTCATCTAATCTTAAATCAAAACCTGCAGTAATATTGACTAATACACCACGCGCACCAGATAAATCTATATCTTCTAATAAAGGACTAGATATTGCTATTTCTGAAGCTTCTTCTGCACGATTTTCTCCTGAAGAAATACCAGTTCCCATCATAGCATAGCCCATTTCTACCATTACTGTGCGTACATCAGCGAAATCTACATTCATTAAACCAGGACGTGTAATTAATTCAGCAATCCCTTGTACGGCTCCTTTTAAAACATTATTAGCTGCACTAAAAGCATCAAGTAGAGATATTCCTCGACTAAGAACTTTTAATAATTTATCATTAGGAATAGTAATTAAAGAATCTACATATTTTGATAATTCAACAATACCTTGTTCAGCAACAATCATTCTTTTTTTGCCTTCAAAATTAAAAGGTTTTGTTACTACTGCTACTGTTAAAATTCCTAATTCTTTAGCAATTTCTGCTACTACAGGCGCAGCTCCCGTTCCTGTTCCTCCACCCATACCAGCCGCTATAAAAACCATATCAGAACCATCTAATGCAGATTTTAATAATTCTTTGTCTTCTTCTGCTGAAGTTCGTCCAATTTCGGGGTTAGCTCCAGCACCTAATCCTTTAGTGATATTATTACCTATTTGTATAGTTTGTTCTACTTCTATTTTTTTTAATGCTTGTGCATCAGTATTAACAGCAAAAAACTCAACACCTTCAATATGTTCTCTTACCATGTGTTCTACTGCATTTCCACCGCCACCCCCTACACCAATTACTTTTATTATTGCGTTATTACTTAATTCTACAGGTTCAAACATAATTTATTTCCGTAATAGATCTTTATTTTATAAGGTTTTAAGTAGAGTTTATTTTTAAAATTCTTTTTTAAACCAATAGTTAATTTTTTGAAACCATTTTTCAATAAAAGAATTTTCTTTTTGTTTTTTATTAACATTAATATAAAGTTCTTTTCCATAATGCAATAAACCGACTACGGTTGCATAATTTGGTTCCATTATATCTTCTATTAATCCTGATATGTTTAAAGGCTTGGCAATTCGTACTTTTTTATGAAATACTTTTTCTGCACATTCAGTCAGAAATGCAATATTTGACCCACCTCCAGTAAGTACTATACCACTTAATAAATCATGTTTTTCTCCATTTTTATAAAGTTTTTTTTGTATAGATAAAATATTATTTTTAACTAAAGATAACAATTCAATATATCTTGATTCAATTACTTCTATTAATGCATCTTGTTGTAAATTTTTTTGAAAATTTCCATTTATATGAGAACAATCAATATTTTTTGATTCACCTAAAATTGGCTTGATTGCAGATCCATATTTGATTTTCATATTTTCTGCATCAGTATAAGAAGTACTAAAAGCATATGAGATATCACGAGTTACAATATTACCTCCATATGGAATTACTTGACTATATTGTATAGCATCATCAATATAGACAGTGAAATCTATTGTTCCTCCACCGATATCAATCATACAAACACCAAGTTGACGTTCATCTTTAGTTAAAACAGCTTTACTAGAAGCCAGTCCTGAAAAAATAACTTGATCAACTTTTAAATCACATTTTTCTACTGCTTTAATGATATTTTTAGACATATTTTCATGACAAGTAATCAAATGAGCTTTTACTTGCATACGTACTCCGGATAAACCTATAGGATTTTTGATTCCAGATTGTTGGTCAATAGAATATTCTTTTGGAATGACATGTAAAATATGATGTTCATTGAGAATTTTAACAGATTTTGCAGTATGGATTACATTTTCTACATCTTCTTTTGTCACTTCATCTTCAGAAATTGGAACTATACCGATTTCATTTTGACAATTGATATATTTATTAGATAAAGATAAGTATACAGAAGTAATTTGACAATCAGCCATTATTTCAGCTTTATTAATTGATTCTTGTATACATGAAACTACTGTATTAAGATCATTGATTCTTCCTTTATTGATTCCTTTAGATATACAAGTTCCATATCCGATAATTTTAATTGTGCTATCTATTAATATTTCTCCTACCAAAGTGACAACTTTAGTAGTACCAATTTCTAATCCGACTACTAATTTTCTATCTTTTGATATAATCATTGTTCTTTGGCCTGTACTATATTACTTTAATTGTTTCTTTTTTAAATAAAATCTAATTTTATTTTTTGATACTTATTTTTATTTAAATGTTTTTTCTGTATCAAAAAATTAATTGCTCATCTTTAAAATTAATAATACCAATTCGTCAAATGATATTCCTACTTCTTTTGCTGCTATTGGTACTAAACTACGATTTGTCATTCCAGGTATAGTATTAACTTCTAATAACCAAAATTTTTTCTTTTGATCTAATATTACATCAATTCTACCACATCCACTACATCCTAATATTTTCCATGCAGAAATTGCTATTTCTTTTAATTTATTCTCTTCTATTATATTTAATCCACTTGGACAAAAATATTCGGTAGAAAGAGATTTGTATTTAGCATTGTAATCATAGAAATTATTTTTTGTTACAATATGAATAGAAGGTAATACTTGTTCTCCAAGAATAGAAATTGTATATTCTTGTCCTTTGACAAATTTTTCAATTAAAACATGATTATCATATTTAAAAGCTATATCGATAGCATCGTGAATATTTTTTATATTAGAAACAAATGTAATACCAATGCTAGATCCTTGATTATTTGGTTTAACTAAAACAGGGAAACCTAGTTGTGAGACTTTTTCCATTGCAAGAGAGTATGAAGATTCTTTCATATTATTTTTTATATAAACATCAGGTACTATTGGAAGATGGACAGACTTCCATAATAATTTAGTTCTAAATTTATCTATAGAGACTGATGAAGACATAATGCCACTTCCTGTATAAGGAATCTTTAAATATTCTAGAACACCTTGAATACTACCATCTTCACCACCTTTTCCATGTAATGCAATATATGCTTTATCAAAACCTTCTTTTGCTAGTTTTATCATTGAGTAATCAGATATATCAATTGGATATGCTTGAAAGCCAGATTTTAACAAACTTTCAAGAATAGCACGACCTGATTTTATTGATATTCTTCTTTCAGAAGAAGTTCCACCTAATAAAACTGCTATTTTTTTATTCATTTTATCACTTTTTATATTATTTTTTTTTAATTAATATTTTAGATATTATTTGATCTATATTTCCTGCTCCTTGTATTAAAATAATATTTTTTTTATTTAATTTAGAAACAAGAGTATCTAATATCAAGTTATTATCTACAATTAAAGTGGCATGAGTTGTCCTTTTTTTTTGTATGTCTCGACATAGTGACAAGCTATCTGCTCCAGGAATAAATTTTTCATTCGCAGAATATACATTTAATATTAAGAGAACGTCAACTTTAGATAAAGTATTAACAAAATCATTATATAAATGATATGTTCTTGTATACCGATGAGGTTGAAATATCATTATTAAATTTTTATTTGGCCAACTGATTCTAATTGTCTTAATAGTTTCGTGTAATTCTGTAGGATGATGTCCATAATCATTTATTAACATAACACTAGTGTTTTTTCTAATATTGTTTTTAATTTTAAAAGAACCAAGATATTCAAATCTTCTATAAGTACCTTGAAAGTTTTTTAATGCTTCAATAATATCTGAATTTTTTATACCTTGGCTAATGGCTAAAGCGGTAGCAGCTGCTGAATTTAGAGCATTATGTTTACCAGGAATGTTTAATTTGATATTTAATTGAGTTTTATTTTTTATAATTAATTGAAAATATCCAAAAAAAGAACGTTGTTGATATCGGAAAATACGAACATCTGCTTTTTCATTAAATCCATATGTTATGACTTGACATTTGATTTCATTTAAAATTTCACAAATAGTATGATCATCTATACATATTATAGCAATTCCATATAATGGAATTTTATTTAAAAAACTAAGAAAAGTTTGCTTTAATTTTTGAAAATTATTTTTGTAGTAATCCATATGATCAGCTTCAATATTAGTTATAATTCCTATTGTTGGATTTAAACATAAAAAAGAAGCATCACTTTCATCTGCTTCAACAATAAAGTAACAAGAGGTACCAAGTTCTGCAGAAGAGTTTGTAGATTTTATTAATCCTCCGTTAATAAAAGTTGGACTTAATCCACTTTTGTTGTATATATCTACGATCATGGAAGTAGTAGTAGTTTTTCCATGTGTTCCAGAAATAGCTATACCAAATTTAAATTGCATTAATATTTGTAGCATCTCAGCTCTTAATAATATAGGAATATTATATTTTTTAGCTGCAATTAACTCTTTATTATTTTCTTGAATAGCACTAGATTTAATTATAAAATCAGCATTTTTAATATTTTTTACAGAATGCTGGAAATATATAATTGCTCCTAATTGAATTAATTTTTTTGTAATTGAATTTTGTAATAAGTCAGAACCACTTATGTTATATCCTAATTTTAATAAAATTAAAGCAATTCCTCCCATTCCTATTCCGCCTATTCCAATAAAATGAATATTTTTATTTTTTTTTTATCAGGAATGAAAAAGTTTGTTTTTTTTATATTTTTAATACTCATGATTTCTTCTTTTTATTGAGGTTTTAATTTTTAAATTTTTATTTTTCACAGTATAGTATTCATTTTTTATTAATTATTTTTTTGATGATTTTAAATATTTTTAATGTGGAATTGCGAATTCCTAAAGAATATGCTTTTTCTGCCATAATTAAAAGCTGGTTTCGATTTAACGAATTAATAATTTTGACTATCAATTTTGTGTTAAAATCTGACTGATCAATTATTTTTGCAGCACCAATTTTTTCTAAATTTTGTGCATTTCGATATTGTTGTTCATCTTTGTGTGGATAAGGTATAAAAATAGCACCTAATCCTACTATAGATACTTCACTAACAGTTAAAGCTCCAGAACGACAAATAATAACGTCAGCCCATTCATATGCAGAAGCTATATTATTTATAAAATCAGTGATAATATAGTTTTTTAATCCTAAATTTTTATAATTTTTTTGTGTTTTTTCTAATTCTAAAGTACCAACTTGATGCCAAATAATAATTTTTTCTTGTAACAAAAATGATACTTTTGGTAAAATAGAATTTAAAATTGAAGCGCCTTGACTACCTCCAACTACTAGTACTCTCAAAGCTCCTTTTCTATTTTTAAAACGTTTTTTAGGTGAAGGAATATTGATAATATTTTCACAAACTGGATTTCCTACTACTTCTGCGTTTATTAAAACATTAGGAAAAGCTTGCATGTTTTTTGTAGATATTTTAGAAAGCCAACGATTTGTCAGACCTGCAATTTTATTTTGTTCGTGTAAAATAAGTGGAATTTTAGTCCGCCAAGCAGCAACGCCACCTGGACCAGATACATATCCTCCCATTCCTAAGATAATATCTGGTGACCAATTCTTGATTATTTTTTTAATTTGATAATAAGAACGTAATATATAAATTGGTGATGAAATTAAATTTTTAAAACTAGAATCACGTAATCCTTTAATTTTTATAAAATGTATTTTAATACCATGTTGTGGTATAATTTTAGATTCTAGATTATTTTCGGTTCCTATCCAATTAACAGACCATCCTTGTTTAATTAAATAATTAGCTATAGCTAGTCCTGGGAAAATATGACCACCGCTTCCACCTGCCATAATTATTATTTTTTTAGAAATCATTTAGAACCTCTAGGAAATGCTTGCGATTTTCTCAATCTTGTTTCAAAATCTATTCTTAAAAGAAAAAAAATAGCTATAAAGTTCATCACTAAACTTGAACCACCATAACTAATTAATGGTAAAGTTAATCCTTTAGTAGGCAAAATACCAGTAACAGCTCCTACATTTATAAATGTTTGAAAGCTGAACCAAATACCGATTGAACATGCTAAAAATCCTTCGAAAATTTTTTTTTTATCCAAAGCTTTTTTACCAATATTCATTGCACGTAAACATATAGAAAAAATAATTAATAATATTATAAAAGAACCTAGATAGCCTAGTTCTTCAGCGATAATAGAAAATATAAAGTCACTATGTGCATCAGGTAAATAGTTTAGTTTTTGTATTGAATTACCTAAACCTTGTCCTAAAAAATTACCGCGTCCTAATGCCATTAAAGATTGTGTTAGTTGATAACCATTACCAAATGGATCTTTCCAAGGATTCCAAAAAGATAATATTCTGTTCATTCGATAAGGTTCTAATAAAATTAATAAAATAACTGTTAATATACTAATAGAAATAATAACTAAAAACTGTCCTATTTTTGCGCCAGAAAGGAATAAAACTGATAAACTAGTAAAAAATAAAACGATAACAGTACCTAAATCAGGCTCTGCTAAGAGAAGAATAGATTCTACTATGATTATAGATATAGGTTTAAAAAAACCCCAAAAATTACTACGAACTTCATTAGATTTTCGTGATAAATAACTAGATATGTAACAAAAAGAAGAAATTTTGCATATTTCAGAGGGTTGTATATGTAGCAAACCTATATTTATCCATCGATAAGAACCATGTATCGAATGGCCAACTAGAAATACTAAAAAAAGCATTATAATTGAAATTATTAATATAATATTACTATTATTTTGCCAAAAAATTATTGGTGTACGTAAGAAGACAAAAGATAAAAAAAATATCAAAAAAAAATATAATATTTCTCTTTTTACAAAAAAAAATGCATCGTGATATAAACTTTGTCCTATAGGAATAGATGCAGAAATTACCATTATCAATCCAATAGAAGATAAAATTAAACTCAACCATACTAATGTACGATCATATAATATAATATAGTTTTTTTTTACATTGAATGGTACTTCGATATTTTTTTTTTGCAGATTTTTCAAGTGACTTCCTTTATTAATTTTATAAAAAAATTACCTCTTTCTTCAAAATTAGAAAATTGATCTAAACTACTGCAACCCGGAGATAAAAGTACTGTATCACCTGATACTGCTTCTTTTGATATTAATATTATTGCTTCTTTTAAAGTATTTACCAAAATAGATTTTTTTTTACATATATTTGATAAATAGATACGATCTTTTCCAAAACAATAAATTTTTATTTTTAATTTTTTAAAATAATTTTTTAATACATTAAAATTTGCAAATTTTCTATCACCGCCTAGTAACAATCTTATTGTACCTTTAGAATTTAAAGAATCTAAAGCTACTTTAGTACTATTTACATTTGTAGATTTAGAATCATTGATCCAACTGATTCCTCTACTATAATGTATAGTTTGTAATCGATGAGGTAAAGTTGAAAAATTTTTTAGTATATCTATAGTTTTATTTCTAGGAAATTTCATGATATCGCTGATAGCAAGAGATACTAATGCATTATCATAATTATGATGACCGTGTAAGAATGTGTGACGCATATTTAATACATGATTATTTTTATAGCATAAAATTGCATTTTTTTGATCGCAATAAATTTGATAATGACTTTTTTTTGTTCCTATACTGATATATTTTTTAAAAGTATTTTTAATCAGATCTTTTTTTTGAACATAGCGATTAATTATACAAAATTCGGCGCCATTATATATAGAGAATTTAATTTTTTTATATTGTGCGAATCCGTTAGGATAACGATTAATATGATCTTCACTTATATTAAGAACAACAGCTATTTTTGATTTTAAAGTAAATGTATTTTCTAGTTGAAAACTAGATAACTCTATGATGTATAAATTAGCTTTTTTATTAAGCATGTTTAATGCTGGAAAACCGATATTACCACCCAAGCAAGCATTATAACCTGCATTTTTTGCAATTTTTTGAATCATGGTAGCTACAGTACTTTTCCCATTAGTGCCTGTGATAGAAATGATTGGAAATATTGCTTCTCTAGTAAATAGTTCAATATCACTAATAATTTCAATGCCTAATATACGAGCTTTTATTAAAATAGGTCTAAATGAGGAAATTCCTGGGCTAATAACAATTAAATCTGATTCTAAAATCCATTTATGTTCTAAGGTTCCAAATTTATATTGAATATTTTTAGGCATTTTATCTAGGTGTAAGGGATCTACAGATTCATCAATAACTTTTGGTGTAATTCCTTTTTTTAAAAAAAAATTGATGCAGGATATTCCAGTTAAACCTATACCTAAAATTAATATTTTTTTGCCAAAATAATTATATGACATTAACAGACCTTTAAAGAAATAAGACTAATTAAGAGTAATATTAATGCTAAAATCCAGAAACGTACAATAATTAAAGGTTCAGGTAGTCCTTTTATTTCATAATGATGATGAATAGGCGACATTTTAAAAATTCTTTTTTTTCTTATTTTAAAAGAGATTATTTGTAATATAACAGATATAGTTTCCAAGACAAAAATACCACCCATTATTATGAGTAATAATTCTTGATGTAACAGTATTGCGATTATACCTAAAGCTCCTCCTAATGATAATGATCCCACATCTCCCATAAATATTTGAGCTGGATAAGTATTAAACCATAAAAAACCTAATCCCGATCCAATAATTGATGAACATAATATCACTAACTCGCTTGCATTTTTTATATAAGACAGATTTAAAAAATTAGAACTATTTAAATTTTCACTAAAAAAAGAAATTAATAGAAAACCGCATGTTAAAAAAATAACTGGCATAATAGCTAAACCATCTAATCCATCTGTTAAATTCACTGAATTACTAGTACCAACAATAACTAAATAAAATAGGAATATTATATATATATAATTTATTTCCAAGGATTTTTTTTTAAAAAAAGGGATTATTAATTGATTATAAAAAATATCTTTATCATGATTTTCTATTATAAAAATAAGACCTAAAGCGAAAATAGATAAAAAAAAATATTTCCATATTACACTTAATCCTCGACTGTTTTGATGTTTAATTTTTTTGTAATCATCTATAAATCCAATTAAACCATATCCTATTAAAATACTAATTACATACCAAATATAAATATTTGATAAATCAGAATATACTATAGTTGAAAGTATTATGGAAATAACAATAAAAAATCCACCCATAGTAGGTGTTTTATTTTTTAAAAAATGTTTTTTAGGTCCATTGTTACGTATTATTTGGTATGTTTGTAATTTTTTCATATATTGGATAAAATGAGGTCCAATATATAAATTAATAAAAAAAGAAGTTAATAAACTGAATATTGCACGATATGGTAGATATACAATAAAGTTTAAAGAATATAAATATTTATGAAGTAATATCAGCATTTTTTTGATACTCTTTTATAAGAAACTCTACTATTTTTTCCATTTTTGTATTGCGAGAACCTTTCACTAATATTGATATTTTATTTTTTTCTAAAAATATTTCTTTTAAGTGATTTATTAATGTTTTTCTATCTAAAAAATGTGTACCATTATTAAATAGTTTAGTAATTTCATAGCTAACACTACCAATACTAAAAATTTCATCAATTTTAGATAAATTAGCAGTATTTCCTATCATTTTATGGTATAAAACACTTTTATCTCCTAATTCAGCCATATCTCCTGTCACTAGTATTTTATAACCTGGCATTTTTTCTAATACTTTTATTGCTGCAATCATTGATGAAACATTTGCATTATAAGTATCATTAATTAAAATTTTATATTTATCTAATTGAATTAGTTCTAATCGTCCAGATAAAATCGGAGTCTTTAATAATCCAATTTTTATTTTTTCTAAAGAGATATGAAGAGAAAAAGAAAGAGCACTAGCTGCTAATGCATTAGATATACTTTGATATCCTAGGAAAGGTAATGAAATATTTATCTTTCCCAATGGAGTATGCATTGTAAAAGATGTGCCATGTATATTAGTATGAATATTACTAGAAAAAAAATTACTATTTTTTTTTTTTTTAATAGAAAAATATAAAATATTTTTATTTTGTATATTTTTTTCCCATTGTGAAAGATGATGGCTATCTAAGTTTATTATAACTGTACCATTTGGTTTAATACCAGAAAATATTTCTGATTTTGCTTTAGAGACTCCTAGTAATGATTTAAATCCTTTTAAATGAGCATGATAAATATTATTAATTAATATAATTTCTGGTTTGCAGATATTACTACTATAAGCAATTTCACCTGGTTGATTAGCACCTAATTCAATTACAGCATAGTGGTGTTGTTTCGTTAATCTCAACAATGTCATTGGTACACCAATATTATTATTTAAATTATCAATCGTTGAGATAGTGTTGCCATTTTTACTTAGTATTGATGCTGTCATCTCTTTTACTGACGTTTTTCCACAAGAACCAGTAATGGCTAATATTTTTGCATTAGTGATTTTACGAATACAACTAGCAATTTGACCTAAAGCGATGAATGTATTTTCAACTAAAATATAAGAAATATTAGAAAATTTGATATTTTTTTGAGTGATAATTGCAGCACAACCTTTCTTGATAGCATCTTTTATAAATATATGAGCATCGAATCTTTTTCCTATTAAAGCAATAAAAAGACAATCTGGAACAATTTTTTTAGTATCAATAACAATTGTATCGATAAATAAATCTATTCCATACAATTTGCCATTAGTCATTATAGCAATTTTTTTTAGAGATAAAGAAATCATATCTTTTTTTCCAATAAGTCTAATACTATTTTTTTATCTGAATAGTTAATATTTTTGTTTCCAATAACTTGTTTTTCTTCATGACCTTTTCCAGCTATAAAAATTATATGATTATTTTTTGATTGAAAAAAAGCATAACATATTGCTTTTTTTCTATTTTTTATGATTAATATTTTTTTTTTCTCTCTACATCCGCTTAAAATATCATTGATAATTTGCATTTCTTTTTCATTTCTTGGATTATCATTAGTAATAATAATGTTATCTGCTATTTCTTCTGCAATCGCTCCCATAATAGAACGTTTTTTTGAATCTCTTTCACCTCCACATCCAAATATGCACCATATATATTTTTGACGATAATGCAAACGAATTGCAGAAAGTGTTTGTTTTAATGCATCAGGAGTATGTGCATAATCAATAATAAATATTGGTTTTTTAGGAGCATTAAAAATTTGCATTCTACCATCAATAGGTATGATTTGAACAGAAGTGTTAATTAAATCAGATAAATTATAGTCTAGTTCTAAAAGACAAGCTAATGATAACAATAGATTTATTACATTGAATCTTCCAATAAGAGAAGATGACAGTTGACCTGTTCCCCAACTAGACTCAAATTTTATATGCATCGAATTATTATGTAATTTAATATGCGTAGCGTTTATCCATTTTGTAGAATATTTTTTTTGTGTACAATCTTGGATTGTAACAGCTATTGTATACTTATTAACTAATTTTTTTAGCCAAATTTTACCATATTGATCATCAGCGTTTAATATAATTTTTTTGACTTTATACTTACTGAACAATAACCACTTTGCTTTTTCATATTTTTCCATATTTAGATGGTAATCTAAATGATCTTGGGTTAGATTCGTAAATATCGCAATATAAAAAGGAATTCCTTTCACCCGATTTTGTATTAAACCATGTGAAGAAATTTCCATGGTTACTAATTTAATTTTTTTTTCTAATACAGTTTGTAAAAATGATTGAATACAAATAGCTGAAGAAGTCGTGTTTTTTGTTTTGTATAAAGAATTATAAAAACCATTTCCTAAAGTACCCATTGTAGCGCTTGTATTACCTAGAATATTATTCCATTGATTAATTAATTGTGTTACAGTAGTTTTCCCATTAGTACCCGTGACACCTATTATTTTTAATTTTTTTGCTGGCTCTTGGTAAAAACGACTAGCTAATATAGATATATTTTCAGATAGTTTAAAAAAAAATATTATAAGAACATTTTTAATATATTTAAATATGCCATGTTCTTTTGTTTTTTTAGTTTCACATAAAATAGCTGCTACTTTTTTATTAATAGCTTCATCAATAAAATCACGTCCATCTTTTTTTGTTCCAGGAATAGCTATAAATAAATCTCCTGTAGTTAACTTTCTACTGTCTATTTGTAATCGTATAATATTTTTTTTTGGAATGTTTTTCATCCATGGTAATAGTAAATGTTTCAAGCAATGATAATTCATTTAATACCTTTTATTTAATCTTTTAATTAGATAAGTCATCTGGTTGTATCTTCATTTCTTTCAATATTAACTTCATAATACTGCCAAAAACTGGAGCAGAAACTGCACCTCCATAATATTTTTTTCCTTTAGGGTTATCAATCATGATAATTAATGAAAATCTTGGATCACTAGCAGGTGCAATTCCTGCAGTATAAGCTACATATTCTTTAATATAATGTCCATGAATGCTAACTTTTTTTGCAGTACCTGTTTTGATAGCAATTCGATATCCTTTAACTGCAGCTTTTATTCCACCTCCACCTGGTTTAGCAACACTTTCCATCATATGAAGTACATTTTTGACATATTTTTTAGGGAAAATTCTTTTCCCGGGTACAGGAAGATTAATTTTTATTATTGAAAGAGGACGATAGATTCCATAGCTACCAATAGTGGCATATACTCTAGCGAGCTGAAGTGGAGTAACCATTAACCCATATCCAAATGAGAAAGTAGCTTTTTCTAGATTAGACCAATTTTTTTTTTTAGGAAAAATACCATTTTTTTCGCCAATCAATCCTAGTTTTGTTGGTTTTCCTAATCCAAATTTAATATAACTTGCCATTAATTTTGAAATTGGCATTGATAATGCAATTTTTGATACTCCTACATTACTTGATTTTTGTAATATTCCAGTAGTACTTAATTGATCATGATATGAAACATCTTTTATTTGATGTTTATTTAGGTAATAGGGTTGTGTGTTTATAATTGAATTTTTTTTAATAATTCCAAGTTTTAATCCTTCCATAATTACTATTGGTTTGACCGTTGAACCAGGTTCAAACATATCTGTAATTGCTCTATTCCGAATGTTATTTTTGTTCACATGATGGATATTATTAGGATTATATGAAGGACTATTTACCATAGCTAATACTTCTCCAGTTTTAATATCTATTAAAACTGCAGTTCCTGAATCAGCATTATTTTTCTTAACTGCTTTATCCAATTTATGATATACAATAGTCTGTAGTTTTTTATCAATACTTAGTGTTAAGCTATTAGATACAGATCTATTAATTAAAGATATATTTTCAATAATATCTCCTTTTTTATCTTTTCTTATTTTTCTTTTACCTGGTTTTCCTGTTAAATATGTATTAAAACTTTTTTCTACTCCTTCAATTCCTACTCCATCTATATTAGTTAGACCAACTAGTTGAGAAGTAATTTTACCAGAAGGATAATATCTTTTAGTTTCTTCTAGTAAAAAAATTCCAGGTAATTTTAATTTTTTAATATATTGTCCAAGTTCAGGAGTAATTTGACGAGCTAAATAAATAAATTTTGATTTTTGATGTTTATAAATATGAAAAATAATTTTTTTTAAGGGAATAGAAAGTACTTCTGATAAAGCTTTCCATCGTATATCTTTTTTAATATTTTTTTTATTTTTAATTATTGTGGGATCCATACAAACTGCATTAACTAATACCGTGACTGCTAAAGGATATCCTGAGCGATCATTAATAATTCCTCTGGTACTTTGAAAAGATTGTATTCTTAATGTTCTACGATCTCCTTCATGTATGAGTGGATCTGGATTAATTATTTGTAAAAAAAATACTCTCAGTGTTAAAATAAATAAAGATAATAAAATGAAAATACATAATGTAAAAAAACGCCAATTTATATAAATATTTTTTTTTGTTTTTTTTTCTTTAAAAAAATTGATTTTTTTAATTTTGTACATTTTTTAGATAATATCCATTAATTTATATTTGTTTTATCAAATATTTTTTATATTTAATTAATAGAAAATATTTTATGATCTGTAGAATGAATAGATAAAGCGTTTTTTTCAATTATTAAATTTCTCCATTCATCATTTTTTTTTTTTTTTTTAAAATGAGCTGTTCTTCTTTAGCAATTAATAAACGAGTTTCATAAACTATAATGACTAAAGAACTAGCAGAAAATATAATTAAAATTAATAAAATTAAATGAATTTTTCCATGTAAAAAAAAATCATTTTTAATTATTTGAGGTAAATCATAACGTTGAATTTTCATGTTTATTCTTGTAATTCTGCGATACGTAATATAGAGCTCCGAGCTCGAGGATTATTTTTTATTTCATTTGGGTTTGGTAATATACGATTAATAATTTTTAATTTACAATTTTGTAATGCGTTTAATTGTTTTTCTGTAATCGGCATACCATATGGTACAATCATTTTAGTGCTGTTTTTGATCATAAATTTTTTTACTATTCTATCTTCTAAAGAATGAAAACTAATAATTGATAGACGTCCTCCTGGTTTTAATATTTTTAATGTATCTTCTAATGCTTGTTTTATTTCTTCTAATTCTTGATTAATGTAAATTCTAATTGCTTGAAAAGTTCTTCTTGCCGGATGCTTAAATCTATTTTTTATTGGTGTAGCTTTTTTAATAATATCAGCTAATTCTAAAGTACTTGTTATTTTTTTGATATTATTATTATTTTTGATTGCATAAGCTATTTTTTTTGAAAAACGCTCTTCTCCAAAATTTTTTAGAACAAAAGAAATTTCACGAACATTACTTTTAAATAACCAATCTGAAGCAGTAATACCATCATTAGGATTCATTCGCATGTCTAAAGGGCCATCATTTTTAAATGAAAATCCTCTTTTATAATTATCAATTTGTAATGAAGAAACTCCTAAATCAAATAAAATTCCATTTACTTTTCCTATTATTTTTTTACTTTTTGCATAATTTAATAATTTAGAAAAGTTTTCATTTACGATATGAAAACGTGAATCTTTAATACTCTTACCTATTGAAACAGAAAAAGGATCTCTATCAAGAGAAAATAGTTTTCCATCTTTTCCTAATTTCTTTAAAATTTCATTAGAATGTCCACCAAATCCAAATGTACTATCTATGTAAATACCATTTTTTTTTATTTTCAAAGATTTAATTAATTCTTTTTTCATTACTGGAATATGTTCGATTTTACTTTTCATAATGGCATTTATATCTATATAAAATAAGAAAATAAGATACATGGTCATTTTTGAATAAATCATGACCATGTTTTTATTGTTATGTTTTAAAAATTATTTTTTGAAAGATTATTGAGATAAATTTATTTTTTAAAATATTTACGTAAAAATATTAAAAATTTTGTGAGTGCATGAAAATTTTTGGTCAATATGAATTTATTTTCTATATAGATTATTTTTTATAAATATGAAATTTTATCCGCGAGAAATACCCACAATACCAGATCGAGTTACTTCAATTACTTCTGAAATATTACGTATTATTTTTAGAAAAGAGTCTAGTTTTTTTGTAGTTCCAGATAATTGTAATATGTATGTCGTAGATGTAATATCTACAATTTGACCTCGGAATATTTCTGTAACATGTTTTATATCATCTTTCCTATAGTTATTCATTTGAACTTTCAACAACATAATTTCTCGTTCTATATATGAAGACTGATTAATTTGTACTACTCTTAATACATCTATTAATTTATGAAGTTGTTTTTCGATTTGTTCAATTGCTTTTTCATCACCTACTGTTTGTATAGTCATTTTTGATAAAGTAGCATCTTCAGTTGGTGCTACTGTGATAGTTTCTATATTATATCCTCTTTGTGAAAAGAGTCCGATTACTCGTGATAATGCACCTGATTCATTTTCTAACAGAATAGATAAAATTCTTCGCATTTTTTTAGGAAACCTCTTTTTTCCTTAACCACATTTCATTCATACCACCGCCTTGGATTTGCATAGGATAAACATGCTCAGAATTATCTATTTGGACGTCTACAAAAACTAAATTACCATCAGATAATTTATTCAATGCTAATTTTAATTTTTTTTCTAGTTCTTCAGGATTAGTGATTTTAATACCAATATGTCCATAAGATTCTGCTAATTTGACAAAATCAGGAAGTGAATCCATATAAGAATGAGAATGCCGTCCAGAATAAATCATATCTTGCCATTGTTTAACCATACCTAAAGAAGAATTATTAAGATTCAATACTAATACTGCTAAATTATATTGTCGTGCTGTCGATAGTTCTTGAATATTCATTTGAATACTCCCATCTCCAGTTATACAAATAACAGTTTCTTGAGGTAGAGCCAACTTAACACCTAATGCTGCAGGTAATCCAAATCCCATGGTGCCTAATCCACCTGAATTAATCCAGCGTCTAGGTTTATTAAATTGGTAATATAATGCAGTGAACATCTGATGCTGACCAACATCTGAAGTAATATAAGATGTGCCTTTTGTTAATTTAAAAAGTGTTTTGATAACAGTTTGAGGTTTGATTTTTTCGCTATTTTGATTGTACTCTAGGCTATTAACTTTTTTCCATTCTTCTATAGAATTCCACCAATTTTTTAAGCATTGAATTTTTTTTTCTTTTTTTAGTAATTCTAACATTTTTTGTAAAATATGTTTTGCATCTCCGACAATAGGTATATTTGCTGAAACAGTTTTAGAAATAGAAGTAGGGTCTACATCAATATGTAAAATAACAGCGTCTGGACAATATTTCTTTAAGTTATTTGTTGTTCTATCATCAAATCGTACACCAATTGCGAAAATAAGATCGGCGTGATGCATCGTCATATTTGCTTCATAGGTACCGTGCATACCCAACATAGAAATATTTTGAGGGTGATTACCTGGAAATGCGCCTAATCCCATCAAAGAGGTTGTAACAGGACAATTTATTTTTTCTGCAAATATACGTAATTCTTCACTGCTTTCAGAACTAATGATTCCACCACCTGCATAAATAACTGGTTTCTGAGCTTTTAATAATGTATCGAGAGCTTTTTTAATTTGTCCTTTATGTCCTTTAGTAGTTGGATTATAGGAACGTATATAAATATTTTCTGGCCATTGATAAGAATATTTATTTTCTTTTTTTAAAATGTCTTTAGGCAAATCAATTACTACAGGTCCTGGACGTCCGCTGGACGCCAACCAAAACGCTTTTTTGAAAATTACTGGTATATCTTCAGTTTTTTTTACTAAAAAACTATGTTTTACTACTGGACGAGAAATACCAATCATATCGCATTCCTGAAAAGCATCATAGCCAATTAAGGAAGAAGCAACTTGACCAGATATAACTACCATAGGAATAGAATCCATATATGCTGTAGCAATACCAGTAATAGCATTCGTAGCACCTGGTCCAGAAGTCACTAATACGACGCCTGTTTTACCAGTAGATCGAGCATATCCATCAGCCATATGAGTTGCTGCTTGTTCGTGTCTGACTAAAATATGTTCAATTCCACCAATGGTTTTTAAAGCATCATAAATATCTAGTACGGCTCCTCCAGGATAACCAAATATATGCTGTATTCCCTGATTAATTAATGATCGAATGACCATTTCAGCCCCTGATAATATTTCCATTTTTCCTCCAGGATACTCATTTATTAGGTTTTATTTCCTATTTGATTATTTATCAGTTTATCCTGTAGTTTATCTCGATAAAACTACCGCTATTATAGTAATTTTGAAAATTATTTTTTTAAAGTATTTTTAACCGATCAATTTTGAATAAACAATTAATTGTGATTTTTATTATTACAAATATATTAGATATTATCAATATAATAGAACGTATTAAATATAATTTAATATTTAAATGTTCATTAATAAAAAATTATTATTTTTCTCTAACTAAATATCTTTTAAATTTAGGGGAAATCCATGTTGAAAAAATATTTTTTTCTTGTGTAATTAGACAAACTGCTAATTCTTCTTTTAGAGCTAGTTTTTTAGCTTTTTTAAATCCTAATATTAATAATCCTGTATCCCAACTATCTGCTTCTAAAGCTGTAGAAGAAATTACACTAACTGATACTAAATTATGCATTACAGGTGTTCCAGTAGTAGGATCAATTAAATGTGAAATACGATGTTTTTTAAGATAATAATAATTACGATAAGTCCCTGCAGTACTAATTGAAGAATTTTTCAGATGTATAAGTAAATGTATCGCCTGTTTTTGATCAATAGGTTTTTGAATAGCAATTATTTTAGGTTTATTTAGCTTATTATCAACTTTTACTAACACTGTTCCACCAATTGATATGGTATAATTTTTAATGCCTTTTTTTTTAAGTAAATATGATACATGATCTGCAGCAAAACCTTCTCCTAAAGTAGAAAGATTAATTTTTATTCCATTTATATCTTTTGTTAAATATATTCCAAAAGAATTTTTAATAATTTTTAAATGTTGACTGCCTGTAAGAATCATATTTTTTTTTATTTTTTCGATAGAAGGATAATTATTTGGTTTTTTATGTACACCAAATCCCCATATATCAATTAATGAACTGATAGTTACATCTAACTTTCCATGAGTTTTTCTGTTTGTTTTGAGTGCTGCAGAAATAATATGATAGAAATTTTTATTTATAATTTGGAGTTGATTTTTCTTAAGTTTATTAAATTGAGATACTACAGAAGTCTTCTTCCAAGAAGAAAGCATTTTTTCGTCTTTATCTAAACATTTTTTTATTAAACTTTTTATATATTTTTTATTTTTTAAATCAGGAATTTTAACTTGCCAATATGTACCCATAGTTTTTCCTTTAAAGATTGTATTTTTTTCTGTTTTTTTATTTAAAAAATGATTATAAAAATTAGTTGATATAAATATCATGAAAAGAAAAATGTTAAAAATAATATAAAAATATACAAACAAGGCAGTTCTCCTAGTTAATAAAAAATATTTTGATTAAAATAAATATTATTACAGTTTATTTTTTGTCTGGTATGACTCATATATAAAATTTATATTTAACTATGAACAAGGAATGGAGTTAAAGAGTGATGGAGTGTATAATATAAAATTATCTTGTAAAAAACCTGTATTGTAAAAATAGTTTCATTTACGGATTAGATTGTAATGATGAGAAAGAAATAATGAAAAAAACAGCTATAGTATTTGGTGAAGTAATAATCATTTTAACATTGTTATTTAGTTTTGGAATGTCTTGGGGTGATATTACTCCTCCTACAAAAAATAAAATTTTTTCTAAAGAATCTGCTCCTAGCTTAGCACCTATGTTAGAAAAAGTAATGCCATCAGTAATTAGTATTAATATTGAAGGGAGTACGGTAGTACATACTTCTCGTTTACCTAATCAATTTCAACCATTTTTTGGTGATAATTCACCGTTTTGTCAAGGTAATTCACCATTTAGAAATTCTCCTTTTTGTCGTTCAAATCCAAATTCTAATAGTACAAGTGAAAAGTTTCGTGCATTAGGTTCTGGTGTTATTATCAATGCTGAAAAAGGATATGCTGTAACAAATAACCATGTTGTAGAACACGCGAATAAAATTCAAGTGCAACTCAGCGATGGACGTCGATATGAAGCCCAAATAATTGGTAAAGATCCTCGTTCTGATATTGCTTTAATACAGTTAAAAAATGCAAATAATTTGCGTGAAATAAAAATTGCTGATTCTGATTCTTTACGTGTTGGAGATTATACTGTAGCTATTGGTAATCCATACGGTCTTGGAGAAACTGTGACTTCAGGTATTATTTCCGCTTTAGGAAGAAGTGGATTAAATATTGAACACTATGAAAATTTTATTCAGACTGATGCTGCAATAAATAGAGGAAATTCTGGTGGAGCATTAGTAAATTTGAATGGTGAATTAATTGGAATTAATACAGCTATTTTAGCACCAGATGGTGGAAATATTGGAATAGGATTTGCCATTCCTGGTAACATCGTAAAAAATTTAACTGCACAAATGGCTCAATTTGGACAAGTGAGACGAGGAGAACTAGGTATAATAGGTATGGAGTTGAATTCAGATCTAGCTCAAATTATGAAAATAAATGCACAAAAAGGTGCGTTTGTAAGTCAAGTTTTACCTAATTCTTCTGCTTTTGAAGCTGGAATAAAAGCTGGTGATATTATTATTTCTTTAAATAAAAAACCTATTTATAGTTTTGCAGCTTTACGTGCTGAAGTAGGATCTTTACCAGTTACTACTAAAATGGAATTAGGAATATTCCGAGAAGGAAAAATCAAAAATATTATTGTTGAACTAAAATATTCTTTGAAACATAACTTAAATTCGGAAAATCGTTATATAGGAATAGAAGGAATAGATTTGAGTAATTATTTATCAGATAGAGAAAAAGGCATTAAAGTAGAAAGTGTTAAATCAAATACATTAGCAGCAAAAATTGGTTTTAAAAAAGATGATATCATAATAGGAGTTAATCAACAATTAGTAGTAAACATAGAAGAATTAAAAAAAATTTTGGATGCTAAGCCTAAAATATTAGTCTTTAGTGTGAAAAGAGGAAGCGATAATATATATTTAGTAAGTGAGTAATTATTATATATTTATCCCGCCCGAAAAAAACACGGGCGGATTTTCTTGTATTTTTTATGAGATACTTCTTAAAAGCTGGTTAATTTCTATTTTTCCCAATGTTTTTGTATCTACTTTTTTTACAATTATTGCAGCATAAAGATTATAATTTTTATTTTTATCTGGTAAACTACCAGAGACTACTACAGAATGAGCTGGAACTTTCCCATAAAAAATTTCTCCACTTTCTCTGTCATAGATTTTAGTACTTTGTCCAATAAAAACACCCATAGAAATAACTGAACCTTCTTCAACAATAACGCCTTCTACTATTTCTGAACGTGCGCCAATAAAACAATTATCTTCAATAATTGTCGGATTGTTCTGTAAAGGTTCTAGAACGCCTCCTATACCGACTCCTCCAGATAAATGTACATTTTTACCAATTTGAGCGCAAGAACCTACAGTAGCCCAAGTATCTACCATTGTACCTTCGTCAACATATGCACCAATATTTATATAAGAAGGCATAATAATTACATTACAATTAATAAAGGAACCATATCTTACTGTTGCTGGCGGAACTATTCGAATTTTTTCTTTTTTAAATCTAGCTTCATTATACTCTTTATATTTTAACGGGATTTTATCGTAATAATTTGTTTCGCTACCTAAAATAAGATTATTTTTTTTTATATACATATATAATAAAACAGCTTTTTTTAACCACTCATGAGTGATCCATATATTATTTTTTTTTTCTGCAATTCTAATTTTTCCATCATTTAATAATTGAATAATATGCTCAATAGTTTCTAGAAGATTAGAATTAATGTTATTAATATTAATTTCATGTTTTTTTTCATATGCTTCTTCAATAATTTTTTTTAATAATTGCATCTTTTTTAATTTAACCTAATGTATAATGGGGAATAATCTTGTTCAAATTTTTTTATTTTTTATTAAATAATGTAGGTGAAATTCTTTCATTTTTTTGCCATGTTAAAATATCGCATCCGTATTCTGTTACTAATATAGTATGTTCGTACTGTGCTGATAAAGAACGATCTTTAGTTTTTACAGTCCATCCGTCTTTCATGCACTTGACTTGAGAATGACCAGAATTAATCATTGGTTCAATAGTGAAAATCATACCTTTTTCTAAAATAACGTTATTTTCTTTGTTTTTATAATGTAATACATGAGGTTCTTCATGAAAGTTACGTCCAATACCATGTCCGCAATATTCTTTTACTATAGAAAAATTATTTTTTTCAACATAATTTTGAATCACTTCTCCAATTTTATATAAAGGTATACCTGGTTGAATTATTTTTAAAGATCGATACAGGCTTTCTTGAGCGACTTGGCATAAACGTTTAGACAAAATACTTGTTTTTCCTATTAAAAACATTTTGGAAGTATCACCATGATAATTATTTTTAATAATTGTAATATCTATATTAATTATATCTCCTTCTTTTAAAATTTGTTTTTTACTGGGAATTCCATGACATACAACATCATTAATAGAAGTACAAATTGATTTTGGAAAGCCATGATATCCTAAACATGCTGAAAGAGCTTTTTTCTCATAAAAAATATAATCGTGACAAATTTGATTAATATCTTCTGTACTAATATTGGGTTTAAGATGCTTTTCTACCATTTCAAGTACTTCAGCTGCTAATTTTCCAGATATTCTCATTTTTTTTATTTCTGATTCTGTTTTAATGATACAACTCATAATATTTAGCCGTTTTTTTATATCAATTTGTCAAATTTAAGATATATTTAAATTATACTTTAAAATATATTTTTTTTAAATTTAATTGTTAATTTGTATGAAATATAAAATATTTAGATAATTATTCAGATTTCTAATAAGAAAATGTGATATAAATTATTTTAAAGTGTAAAAACGATATGAATAAAGTGTAAAAACGATATGAAAAATAGAATATTAATATATTAATATTTTTTTTTCTTTAATATAATACTTATCAAAGTTTTTCATATTTTCCAATGTATATTTAAATTTTTAAAACTGTTTTTTTAAATAAGAGGTTATTTTTATGGAAATAGTATCAATGCGAGATATGTTAAAAGCAGGAGTTCATTTCGGTCATCAAACGCGTTATTGGAATCCGAAAATGAAACCTTTTATTTTCGGTACTCGTAATAGAGTTCATATTATTAATTTAGAAAAAACTCTTCCTATGTTTCACTTTGCTCTTAATGAATTAAAAAAAATTGCTTTAAGAAAAGGTAGAATACTTTTTGTAGGTACAAAGCGAGCCGCAAGTAAAAGTATAAAAGAAGTTGCTATTAATTGTGATCAATTTTTTGTAAATCATCGTTGGTTAGGAGGCATGTTAACTAACTGGAAAACTGTACGACAGTCTATCAAACGTTTGAAAGATTTAGAAATGGAATCTAAAGATGGTACTTTTTCTAAATTAACTAAAAAAGAAGCTTTAATAAGATCACGAGAATTATCTAAATTAGAAAATAGTTTAGGAGGAATCAAAAATATGGGCGGATTACCTGATTGCTTATTTGTTATTGATGCTTCACATGAACATATTGCTATAAGGGAAGCAAATAATTTAGGTATTCCTGTGTTTTCTATAGTTGATACTAATTCAAATCCTGATGGTGTCGATTACGTTATACCAGGTAATGATGACGCTATTAGGTCAGTAACATTATATTTGAAATCCGTATCTCTTAGTATTTCAAAAATAAATAATCCAATTTTATCAAGCACAACATTAATCAATTCTAATAAATAAAGACTTAAAATAGATATTTTGATTTTTTATTTTAAGAAAAATAAATACGATCTAATCAAAGTAAAATGATTTATAGTAAAAAGAGGATTAAAATGACAGTTAACATTACTGCTGATCTTATTAAAAAACTGAGATCTCGTACAGGAGTAGGATTTCTAGAATGTAAACGAGCATTATTAGAAGAACATGGAGATATAGAATTATCAATTGATAATTTACGAAAATCAGGAAAAATGAATGCTGAAAAAAAGATAAATAATATTACTAATCAGGGTGTGATTTTTTCAAGAACTAAAAATAATATTGGTGTCATGCTTGAATTAAATTGTGAAACTGATTTTGTTTCTAAAGATAATTCATTTAGAATGTTCGGAGAAGAGCTAGTTTTAACAGCATTAGAAAAAAATATACAAGATATTCAAATATTAAAAAAAATATTCGAAGATAAAAGAACAGATTTAGTTTTAAAAGTAGGTGAAAATATTAATATACGTCGTTTCCATTTTATGCAGGGCGAAAATATTATTGCATATATTCATGGTGTTCGAATTGGCGTACTAGTTGATGCTAATCTTTTAAATCCGATTATACTAAAAAATATTGCAATGCATATAGCGGCAAGTAAACCAGAATATGTGGATCCAAAAAATGTACCAGATACGGTTTTTCAACGTGAATATCAAGTTCAATTAGAACTAGCAAAAAAACTTGGTAAATCTCATAATATATTGAATAAGATTCTAGAAGGAAAGATGAATAAATTTATTAATAACATTTCTCTTGTTACTCAAAATTTTATAATGGATTCTAATAAAACAGTAGGAAATATATTAAGCGAACACCATATCCATATCAATTCATTTGTTAGATTTGAATTAGGTGAAGTTATTTTCTAAAGAAATTATACATTGAAATAAGATGTAAATTTTTTCTAAAAATGAAAGATTTTATTAGATATGTTGATATTAATATAAAAATATATTTAGGTTGAGAAATATGTCTACGAATAAAAGATTTATATATCGACGTATTTTATTGAAAGTAAGTGGAGAAGTGTTGCAAGGAATTAATGAATTTGGTATTGATATAGAATCTTTAAAAAGAATAGCAAAAGAAATTAAATCTATAGCAGAAATTGGTATTCAAGTAGGTTTAGTAATTGGTAGTGGTAATTTATTTCGTGGTGCTAGGTTATCTCAACTAGGTTTAAATCGAGTAGCTGCTGATCATATAGGTATTCTATCCACAGTGATTAATAGTTTAGCAATGAAAGACACAATAAATTCTATTTCTTCTATTAAAACTTGTTTAATGTCTGCAATACCTCTAAATGGTATTTGTGAAATATATAGTTGCGAACGAGCTATGAATTTATTATCTAATAATTTTATTATTATTTTTGCTGCCGGTACAGGAAATCCCTTTTTTACAACTGATTCAGCTGCTTGTTTACGTGGTATTGAAATAGAATCTGATATTATTTTAAAAGGAACTAAAGTCAATGGAGTATATTCAACAGATCCAAAAAAAGATTCTAGTGCTATTCTTTACAAAAAATTAACTTATAAAGATGTTCTTAAAAAAGAACTAAAAGTAATGGATTTATCTGCTTTTACTTTAGCTAGAGATTATCATCTCCCCATTCGGGTTTTTAATATAAACAAACCTGGATCTTTATATCGTATTATCATGGGAAAAGACGAGGGAACACTGATTACTGAATAAATATTTGAATTACAATTTTAAAATATTTATCATCAAAAAACGTTTGAGTTAATTTTAAAATATATAGTAAAGGTAATGATGTGATCAATCAGATAAATACAAAAAATTATGAAAAAATGGAAACCTGTATACAAATATTTCAAAATAATGTTAATAACATGAGAACTGGTCGAGCATCACCAACGCTGCTTCATGGTATTTATATTGAATATTTTGGTTCTAAAACTTCTTTACGTGAAGTTTGTAATATAGTGGTTGAAAATACAAATACTCTGAAAATTAACGTTTTTGATTCTTCTATTACTACTTTAATTAGGAAAGCTATTTTAAACTCAAATTTAGATTTAAATCCTATTGTACATGGTAAAGATATATTAATACAAATACCAACATTAACCGAAGAAAGAAGAATGCAATTAATTAAAGTAATTCGTATTGATGCAGAAAATAGTCGTATTTGTATTAGAAATATTCGTAGAGATGCTAATGATAAAATTAAAAAACTTCTAAAAAGTAAAATGATTAGTGAAGATGAAGAACGTACTGAAGAAGTTAAAATACAAAAAATGACAGATAAATATATTAAAAAAATTGACTCTATTTTATCAAAAAAAGAAATAGAACTGATGAAATTTTAAAATTATACTTGTCAAGTATATGTTTGTATTAATTGTATAGTGAAAATTGATTGTTGTTTAAAACAAGAATATTTATGAAAAAAATAACCATTTTAGGATCAACTGGTTCTGTTGGGATTAACACTTTATCTATTGTTGAAAAGAACCCAAATTTATTTAAAATAATTGCTTTAGTAGCTAATACAGATGTTGCTACTATGTTAAAGCAATGTAAATTATTTTCTCCTGAATGGGTGGCAATGAAAAATGAAAAATCTGCTAATATATTAAAAATAGAATTAAAAAAAAGAAAAATAAAGACTTATGTTTTGTACGGAGAGCAAGCTATTTGTCAATTAGCTGCATTACCAGAAACTGATCAAGTAATAGCTGCTATTGTTGGAATGGCAGGTTTGTTACCTACATTAGCTGCAATAAATGCTGGAAAAACAATATTATTAGCTAATAAAGAATCTTTAATTACTTCTGGTTCTTTATTTATGAAAGCACTATCTTTTAGTGGAGCTCAAATACTTCCTATTGATAGTGAACATAATGCTGTCTTTCAAGCTTTACCTTCAAATATGCAGAAAAACTTAGGTGTATCTAATTTAAAAAAAAATGGAATAAAGAAGATTGTTTTAACTGGTTCAGGAGGTCCTTTATATAATTTTTCTTCCTCTGATTTATCGAATGTAACTCCAAGACAAGCGTGTTCTCATCCCAATTGGAAAATGGGAAAAAAAATATCTATAGATTCAGCAACTATGATGAATAAAGGTTTGGAATATGCTGAAGCAAGATGGTTATTTAATACATTAGAATCAGAAATAGAAATTTTAATTCATCCTGAATCAATAATTCACTCTATGGTTCAATATTATGATGGAGCTGTATTAGCACAATTATCAGTTCCAGATATAAGAATTGCTATTTCATACGCTATGTCTTGGCCAGATCGTATTAATTCAGGGGCAGATTTTTTAAATTTTTCAAAAATAAATAATCTATCTTTCTTTGAACCTGATTTTGTTCAATTTCCATGTTTGAAATTAGCTATTGATGCTTTTTCTGAAGGTCAAGCTGCTATGATAGTATTAAATGCTGTTAATGAAATTGTCGTTTCTGCTTTTCTAGAATATAAAATTTCTTTTAATAAAATTTTTGAGATCAATTTTGAAGTATTAATGTCTTCTTGTTTTTCAGAACCTACATGTATTGAAGATATTTTAGAAATTGATAAAAAATCAAGAACATTAGCTAGAAAAAAAATATTATCCCTGATTCCTTAAAGATATATAATTTTTTAATTATATTTTTATTCATTATTTTATTTAGAATTTTTAAAAACATTCTATTTTTAAAGAGAAAATTATATATATTATGTTGCATAGTTCTTCATTGAAATATAAAAAAAGAATGGAAGAAACAAATCTTCGTCATGTAGCAATTATCATGGATGGAAATGGGCGTTGGGCGAATAAAAAAGGAAAAACGCGTGTTTTAGGTCATAAAGCAGGTTTTGAAGCAGTAAAAAAAGCAGTAAAATTTGCTATTATAAATAATTTTAAAATATTAACTTTATATGCTTTTAGTAGTGAAAATTGGAATCGTCCATTATTTGAAGTTAAATCATTAATGAAATTATTTTTATTTGCATTACATAGTGAAATTAAAAATTTAAAAAAATATAATATTAGATTAAAAGTGATTGGAGATATTACATATTTTGATGAAAAATTGCAATATAATATTCATCAAGCAGAAAAGATCACTTTGGAAAACAACGGTTTAATTTTAAATGTAGCTATCAATTATGGTGGACGGTGGGATATAATCCAAAGCGTAAAAAAAATTGTGAATCAAGTCCAAAAAGGATTCTTGAATGTAGAACAAATTAAAGAAAATACTCTTTCTCAGTTTTTATCTACTAGTGATCTTTTTCCAGTAGATTTAGTAATTAGAACAGGAGGAGAAAAAAGAATTAGTAATTTTTTATTATGGCAAATAGCTTACTCTGAATTATATTTTACTGATGTTTTATGGCCTGATTTTAATCGACATATTTTTCAAAATGCTATAGATTCTTTTATATCTCGCGAACGTCGTTTTGGAGGGTTTAAAAAATATGAAGAATAATATTTTTTAATATATGATTAGAATTTTTATAAAAGACGAAATCTATTGTAGGAAAAATAGTAACAATGTTAATAAAAAAAATTTTTTTATCTTTTTTCTTGTTTTTTAGTCTTACTGTTTGCGCTAAAAATACATGGACCGTAAAAGATATTCAATTTCAAGGATTGAAAAACTTTTCAAAAAACGAAACATTAAAAAATATTTTTTTTAGTATAGGAAATAAAATATCTGAATATGATGTAAAAAACAGTATTAAGTCTTTATTCCAAACTGGTAAATTTGAAGATATCAAAGTTATTTATTCAGGTAAAACAATTATTTTTAATGTTAAAGAGAGACCTATTATTTCGAATATTATTATATCTGGTAATAGTTTGATTAATAATACTATTTTAGAGAAATATTTAAAAAAATTAAACATTAAAAAAGGTGATGTATTTAATCCTTTTTTTGTTAATATTTTTATTAAAACAATAGAAGATTTTTATTATAATCTTGGAAGATATAAAGCAAATGTAAAAATATTAAAATTTTTTTCTAAAGAAAATAATATAACTTTAAAAATACTTATTGATGAAGGTGTGATAACAAAAATTAATAGTATAAAAATATTTGGAAATAACGCTTTTTCTGAAGAAAAAATAATGTCGTTATTTAAACTAAAAAGTCATAGTGCTTGGTGGAATTTTTTAGATAAGAATATTTATTCTCCTAAAGAATTTAATAAAGATTTAGATAGTCTGAGTAGTTTTTATTTAAACCAGGGATATTTTTATTTTAAAATAGATGAAAAAAAAATAAATTTTTTTCAAGATAAAAATTATGTGGATATTGTAATTAATATTTTTGAGGGGAAAAAATATAAAATCTCTCATTTTTTTCTCAATGGTAATTTCTTTCCATATGAAAAACATATTAAAAAAATTGTTAATATAAGTATCAATGAATTATATAATCAAGAAAAAATTGATTTTATTAAAAAAGAAATAACAAGATTATTATCTGAATTTGGATATATAAATGCTGAAGTGACAGTTAACCCACGCATTAATCATGAAAAAAAAACAATAACATTAGATTTTAATATAAATATTAAAAAACGTTATTTTGTAAAAAGAATTCATTTTAGAGGAAATGAGTTGACTCAAGACGAAGTTTTACGTCGTGAGATCAAACAAATGGAAGGAAAATATTTTAATGCAACATTAGTAGAATCTGGTAGAGAATCATTAGAAAAAACAAAATATTTTAGTGAAGTTCAAATCATAAAAAATATAGATTCTCATAATTCTAATCAAGTAAATATTACTTATATAGTGAAAGAAAAATCTACTGGATCCATAAATTTTGGTTTAGGATATGGAATAGATAGTGGCGTGAGTTTTAATACTTCTTTTTCTCAAAAAAATATATTTGGCTCTGGAAATTCCCTAAAAGCTAGTGCTATTAAAAATAAAAATCAAAAATATACTGATTTGTCAATTAATTATCCATATTTCATTTCTAATAACATAGATTTAAATACTAGATTATTTTATAATGATTTAAAATATAATTTAAATAATATTTCTAATCTAACGAAGAATACTTATGGTTTTGAGAGCAATTTAGGATTTTTAATTAATGATACTAATAAAGTTAATTTGGGAATAGGATATACTCATAATGGTATTATTAATACAGAAAAAAAAGAAAAAATTATTCCCTTAATAAAAAAATCATTAAATAAAAATTTTTTAGAAGATAGTTTAGTGAATGACTTTACTTTAAACTATTCTTGGATATATGATAGTTTAAAATATTTTTATTTTCCTATTTCTGGAAATCAGACATATATAAGTGGAAAAAATACAATTCCTGGTTCTGATAATAATTTTTATAAAATAATATTAGATAGTGAAGAGTATATTCCATTAAATAAAAAACACAATTTTATTTTTTTAAGCCATATTCATTTAGGTTTAGGAAATAGTTTTAATGAAGAAAAACTGCCTTTTTATGAAAATTTTTATGCTAATAGTATTAATAATATTCGCGGTTTTCGTGTTAATAGTATCGGTCCTAAAAAAAATTATAATAATTCTGATTTAAAAAATTGTATTAAAGATCAAAATAATCAGTTATGTGAATCTGTTGATTCTATTGGTGGAAATTCAATTTTTATCACTAATTTAGAATTAATTACACCTCTTCCATTTATAAACCATCAGTATTCTGAATTTCTTCGATCTTCTTTTTTTTTAGATGCTGGTAATATTTGGGACGTTAAGTGGAATAATATAAACAGTATTAGTTCATTAAAATTTTTAAAAAATAATAGTCTAAATGATATTTATGCATCATATGGTTTTTCATTACAATGGTTTTCTCCTATCGGTCCGTTAGTTTTTTCTTATGCTTTTCCTATTCAAAAAAATAAAAATCATCAATTAGAAGCATTTCAATTTAATTTTGGTAAAAACTGGTAATTTTAAAATAATTCTATAAATAAGATATTTTTTATTAATGACTGTAAAATTATATTTATTCAAAAATATTACATATTTTTAATCTATCTAAAAATAGTAATTATATATTTTAACACTATTAATTTTAAAAAAAATAAGGTAAATGTTTTGAATTGTATAAATCAAACTTTAAATATTAAAGAAATTTTAAAAATTTTACCTCATCGTTACCCTTTTTTACTTATAGATCGAGTTTTAAATTTTCAAAAATTTAAATATCTAAAAGCAGTAAAAAATTGTACTATTAATGAACCATATTTTCAAGGTCATTTTTTGACAGAATCAGTTTTTCCTGGTGTGTTAATTATTGAAGCAATGGCCCAAGCATCAGGTATTTTGATATATAAAAGTACAGGTTTATTAGATATAAACAAGTTACATTATTTTGTAGGAATTGATAATACTCGTTTTAAGAAAAATGCTATTCCTGGGGATCAAATATTTATAGAAGTAACTATTTTAAAATCTGATAGAAATATTTTACGATTTAAAAATATTGCTATAGTTGATGATGAGATTGTTTGTAAATCTACAATAATTTTTGCTAAAAAATCTTTTTTTTAATGAAAATATATATTTATATAAATTTCGGAAAATATATGAATGAACCAAAATTTGTTCATCTTAATGTACATAGTGACTATTCAATTATTGATGGATTATCTAAACCTGAAGATTTAGTTAAAAAAGCAGCATTTTTTGGTATGTCTGCTCTTGCAATAACAGATTATAACAATTTGTATGGAGTAATTAAATTTTATAATGCTGCACATAGACTTGGTGTCAAACCTATTATTGGTATTACAGTAAATTTTTTTTCTAATTTATTAAATAACGAATTAACAAAATTAACTTTATTAGCTTCGACTGAAATAGGATATAAAAATTTAATTTTATTAATTTCTAGAGCATATCAAAAAGGATATATTAATAATTATAATGTCACTATTGAAAAAAGATGGTTATTAGAAATTAATAAAGGAATAATACTATTATCTGGAGGATCTCAAGGTGAGATTGGAAAAATCTTACTAAATGGAGAATTATCATTAGTTTATAATTGTTTATCTTTTTATCAAAAATATTTTCCTAATGCTTATTATTTAGAATTATTTCGTACAGATCGAGATAACGAAGAAAAATATTTAAATTTAGCAATAGATTTGTCTTTTTCTAAAAAAATTCCTGTTGTAGCGACTAATGATGTTTGTTTTTTAAGTAAAGAAGATTTTAAAGTTCACAAAATTAGAATTGCTATTAATGAAGGTGAAATATTACAAGAATCGAAAATTCAACATAATTATAGTAATGAGCAATTTTTAAAAAGTGAAGAAGAAATGTGTCGTCTTTTTTCTGATATTCCAGAAGCTCTTATTAATAGTGTAGAAATTGCAAAACGTTGTAATGTTTTTATTTGTTCTGGGAAATATTTTTTACCACAGTTCCCAACAGGAAATATAAGTGTTGAAAATTATTTAATATTAGAAGCATATAAAGGTATGAAAAAACGTTTAAATTTATTTAATTTAAATGATAAAAAAAGTCAATTTATATATGAAAAATATAAAAATCGTCTGGATATGGAATTAAATGTAATTAATGAAATGAAGTTTCCTGGATATTTTTTAATTGTAATGGAATTCATAAAATGGGCTAAAGATAATAATATACCAGTAGGTCCAGGACGAGGTTCTGGTGCAGGTTCTCTTGTCGCTTATGCATTAAATATTACGGAAATAGATCCTTTATTTTTTAATCTTTTATTTGAAAGATTTTTAAATCCAGAACGTGTTTCATTACCTGATTTTGATATTGATTTTTGTATGGATAAACGTGATAAAGTCATTGATCATGTTTCAGATATATATGGTAGAAATGCAGTCGCTCAGATTATTACTTTTGGTACTATGACAGCAAAAGCTGTGATTAGAGATGTTGGTCGAGTCTTGGGATATCCATATGGTTTTATAAATAAATTATCTAAATTAGTACCATTAGATCCTGGTATAACATTAAATGACGCTTTTTCTAAAGAACCAGAATTATATAATCTTTATAAAAATAATGAAGATGTTAAAATTTTGATTGATTTAGCTAAAAAATTAGAAGGAACAAATAGAAATGTGGGTAAGCATGCAGGAGGTGTGGTTATTTCTCCTACTAAAATTACTGATTTTTGTCCATTGTATTGTGATGAAAATGGAAATAATCCAGTAACTCAGTTTGATAAAAATGATATAGAATATATAGGGTTAGTAAAATTTGATTTTCTTGGCTTACGTACTTTAACTATAATTAGTTACGCTATGGAAATGATTAATTTTAAGTTAAAAATTAATAAAAAGAAATCTATCAATATTAATTCTATTCCTCTTAATGATGATAAATGCTTTAATTTATTAAAAAAATCTGAAACTACTGCTGTCTTTCAATTAGAATCTTATGGTATGAAAGAGCTAATTAAAAGATTAAAACCTGATTGTTTTGAAGATATAATTGCTTTATTGGCACTTTTTAGACCTGGTCCTTTGCAATCTGGTATGGTTGATAATTTTATTAATAGAAAACATGGACGTGAGAAGATTTCATATCCTGATCACAAATGGGAACATATATTATTAAAACCAATATTAGAATCCACATATGGTATTATTTTATATCAAGAACAAGTGATGCAAATTGCTCAAGTTTTAGCAGGTTACACTTTAGGTGGTGCAGATATTTTAAGACGTGCAATGAGCAAAAAAAATCTTAAAGATATGGGTAAACAACGAGCTATATTTCAAGAAGGAGCTTTGAAAAACGGTATTAATCAAAAATTAGCAATAAAAATTTTTGATTTATTAGAAAAATTTGCAGGATATGGATTTAATAAATCTCATTCTGTAGCTTATGCCTTAGTTTCTTATCAAACTTTATGGTTAAAATCACACTATCCTGCTGAATTTATGGCTGCGGCTATGACTTCTGATATAGATAATACAGAAAAAATTGTAATTTTAGTTAATGAAAGTTTCAAAATGGGTATTAAAATTATACCTCCTAATGTCAATTTAAGTAGATATCAATTTTACGTTAATGATGAAAATAACATAGTTTATGGTATAGGAGCTATTAAAGGTATAGGAGAAAATTCAGTATTGAATCTTATTAAGGAAAGAAAAAAAAATGGATTTTTTGTTGATTTATTTGATCTTTGTATTCGTATGGATTCTAATAAAATTACACGTCGAGTATTAGAAAAATTAATAATGTCTGGAAGTTGTGATTGTTTTAACAAACCTAGAAATTATTTACTTAGATCGATTGATGATGCTATAAAAGCGTCAAAAGAGTTTATTAAAATTAAATATTTTAAACAAGAAAGTCTTTTTGGTTCTTTTTCAAATGAATTAAAACAAGTTAAAAAAAATAATTTTATTAATCTAGCATATTCTGAAGTCGATCAATTAGAGGATGAATATCAAGTATTAGGATTTTACCTAACTGGGCATCCTATTAATCAATATAAAACAGAATTAAAACATTATTTAAATGGTATTACATTATCAAGTTTAGAACATTTGATCAAAAATAAACAAGTTTTAGTAGCAGGAATAGTAGTTTCTATCAAAATTAAATTAACTAAAAATAAAAATCGTATAGCTTTTTTAATATTAGACGATAACACTAGCCGATTAGAAGTAGTCATTTTTACTAGTTTATTAGATATATATGAACCCTTATTAAAATTAAATAAAATTTTACTTGTAAGAGGAATATTACATACTAGTGTTGTTAACAAAAATATTAAAATGACTGCTTCTGAAATTATGAGTTTAGATATAGCACGTGAAAAATACATACAAAAATTAACTATTATATTAGAAGAAAAAAAAATAGACACTTTGTTTTTAAAAAAATTATATAGATATTTAGAAAAACAACCTAAAGGAAATGTTTCTATTCATATTTCTTACTATAATAAAACAATCTGTTTAAATTTTAAATTAAATGAAAAATGGTTTGTTAAAATTACAGATGTTTTTTTAAATAAATTAAAAGAATTAGAAAGATCAAAAAAAATAAAATTAAAATTTTGCTAAAAAATAGTATGTATATTATTTCTCAAATATAACTATTATTTGAATTTATTTTTTTCAAGAAATAAAAAATTTATATTTGTAGAATATATACTATTTAAATATTAAATAAACTATTTTAAAGTTATTATATAACTCGCAAAAATATTAATTATAATAAAAAGATAATGCGAGTTATTTTATATAATATTATTACTTTTTTTTAGCGTAATATTTAATAAAGAAAAAATAAATCTATAGTCGGTTCCAATATATCTAAAAAAATTTTTATATTTTACTTTTTAAGTTTTTGAGAGATAAAATTGATAGTTTCTTTTATACCAATGAAAATAGATTTTTTATTTTTTCTTTCTCGATATTCCACATTATTATTAATGATAGAATTTTTTCCAATTATAATCTGATGCGGAATACCAATTAAATCCATTTCGTTAAACATGATTCCTGGTTGTTGATTTCGATCATCTAAAATAACATCTATTCTTTTTTCTTTAAGTTTATTATATAAAAAATTTGCTATATTTTTAATTTCAAGAGATTTATGTATATTTATAGGCATAATGACTACTTGAAAAGGTGCGATAGAAGTAGGCCAAATAATACCATTTTTATCATGATTTTGTTCGATGACAGCTGCTACAATTCGTGTGATACCGATACCATAACATCCCATATATAAATTTTTTTCACTGCCATTGCTTGCTTTAATACATGCTTTCATTTTTTTCGAATATTTTGTGCCTATCTGAAATATATGACCTAATTCAATACTTTTTTTAACATTCAAATATCCTGTACCATTAGGATTTAAATCATTTTTTACTACTTTTCGAATATCTTGAATTACAGGTATTGATAGATCAATATTCCAATTGACATTGATAAAAAACTGGCTTTCAATATTAGCACCAATAGTAAAATTTTTCATTTTATAAGTAGATATATCTGCAATAATGGGTATTTTTAATCCTAAAGGTCCTAAAAATTTTTTTGTTACACCTATTAAAGAAATAATTTCTTTTTCATCAAGAAATACTACAGGTTTTTCAAGTATGTCAATTTTTTCTATTTTAAATATATTTAGTTCATGATCTCCACGTATTAACAACGCGGCTATTGGATGAATAGAATTTTTCTTAGTACGAACTAAGATAGTTTTGATTTGATCTCTTAAAGGAGTGTTTAATTGTTCAGAAGATATTATAGATTTTTTAGTTTTAAGTAATTCATTAATATTTTTTGAATTATTTTTATTTTTTAAAAAGTTTATTACTTCCATAGATTCAGCTGTATTCATATTGGAAGAATATGATAAATCATTTGAAAATACTATTTCATCTTCTCCATTTTCAGATAAAGCTTGAAATTCATGAGAAAGATTTCCGCCCATAGAACCTGAATCAGCTTGTACTACGCGAAAATTTAATTGCATTTTTTTAAATATATTTATATAACTATCATAAAATATTTGATAAGTTTTTTTTAGACAGTTTTGGTCGATATGAAAAGAATAAGCATCTTTCATTGTAAATTCACGTGTTCTAATAATCCCAAAACGGGGTCTTATTTCATCTCTAAATTTTGTTTGTATTTGATAGACGATTAATGGTAATTCTTTGTATGAATGAATTTCAGTATTAATAAAATTTGTTACAATTTCTTCATTAGTAGGTCCTAAGATAAACTTTTTTTTTCGACGATCAGAAAATTGTAATAGTTCTTCTCCATATATTTTTAAACGTCCACTTTCTTTCCATAAAGATTCAGGCTGTATAATTGGCATTGATACTTCTAATGCATTTATTTTCCTCATTTCTGTTTGAATTATTTTTATTATTTTTCTTAGTACTCTAACACCAGTAGGAAGCCAAACATATAAACCAGATGATATTTTTCTAATCATGCCACTTCTTATCATCAGTTGATGACTGATAATTTTTGCATCGTAAGGTATGTCTTTTAAAGTTGATAATAAATATTTACTTGTACGCATGGATTGATATCTCAAAAATAGAGGTTTTTATTAAAATATGAATGTTAAAGTTTAAAATTTTGGTTTTAATCATAAATATTTTTTTATTATATAATAAAATCTTATGTTAAATAATTTATTTCAAAATAATAGATTTTAATAAAATTAATATTAATATATTTTTCTTTTTAAAATCTAAAAGTTTGACATATTTTAAAATATTTTTTTTTAAAATAAATACTAATATTGAGTATTTTTATATTTTTAAAAATGTATATGATTTATTTAAAGGATTAATAAAATTAGCTTGTTTTTTTTTAAAGAGAGAGGTTTAATAAATTTTTTATAAATAAAATAGTGGTTGAAATTATTCAAAATGAATCATAATGTAAATGAAGAAAAAACAGAAAATCCTACTGAACATAAGATTAAAAAATTTCGTCAAAAAGGAAAAACAAAATATTCTCGTGAATTAAATTCTTTATTGATTTTATTAGTTGGATTTATCAGTTTATGGTACTTCAAAGAAACTATTTTTTTGAGTGTTAGTGAAGTAATGTTGAATAGTTTTTGTTTTAATAATAATCTTATTAATGACAAAAACAATTTGTTGAAAATATTTACAGTTATAAAAAATGTATTTTTTATTTTTTTACCTTTTTTTATATCTTTATTAATTATAGTTATAGTTCCTTCAATTTTTTTGAGCGGTATCAAATTAAATTTAAAATCATTAGAGTTTAATTTTAAAAAATTAAATCCTTTTCATGGTTTGAAAAGAATTTTTTCTTTTCAAATCCTAGTGGAATTTTTTAAAATAATATTAAAGTTATTTGTTGTGAGTAGTATATCTTTTTGGTATTTATATGTTTCTTTTTATGAAATTTTATTCTTAATAAAAGAAAGATCTATATCTTCATTATTACATGGATTCAATATTATTGCTATCTGTTGTGTTTTAGTTATATTAGGTCTTGTTCCTATTGTTTTCTTTGATATTATTTTACAACAATTTTCTTACTATAAAAAATTAAAAATGACTCATCAAGAAATAAAAGATGAATTAAGAGAGAAAGAAGGAAATCCAAGTATTAAGATGCGTATCCGACAAGAAATGAGAGCAACTATACGCAGACGAATGATTTCAGACATACCTAAAGCTGACGTAATTATAACAAATCCTATACATTATTCAGTCGCTCTACAATATGATGAAAAAAAAATGCATGCTCCTAAAGTGATAGCTAAAGGAATAGGTGAAATTGCTGTTAAAATACAAATTTTAGGTTCTAAAAATAATATTTCTATTATTTCTGCTCCATCATTAGCTCGAGCTTTATATCGTTATTCTGAAATAGGACAATATATTCCAGGTCCTCTTTATAAAGCTGTTTCAGAAGTTTTAGCATGGGTTTGGAAAGTACGAAAATGGAAAAAAGAAGGTGGTATTTTTCCTGAAAAACCCCAAAATATAATAGTTCCATCAGAATTTACTTTTATAAGAGAGCATAAAAAATAATGATTAATTTTTCTTCTTTTTTTCGCATTATAAAAATTTTCAAAACAACTCAATGGCAGATACTTGCAGGTCCAATACTTATTTTAATGATTTTATCAATGATGGTTTTACCATTAGCTCCTTTCGTTTTAGATGTTTTTTTTACTTTTAATATTGCGTTATCAATAATAATTTTACTTGTTTCTATGTTTACTCGCCATACTTTAGAATTTACTGCTTTCCCAACTATTTTGCTTTTTTCTACGTTATTACGTTTAGCATTAAATGTAGCTTCTACTCGTGTTATTTTTTTAAATGGTCACATTGGAACTAATGCTGCAGGAAAAGTAATTGAATCATTTGGTCATTTTTTAGTTGGAGGTAATTTTGCTATTGGCATAGTTGTTTTTATCATTTTAGTTATTATTAATTTTATAGTTATTACAAAAGGAGCTAGTCGAATAGCAGAAGTTGGTGCTAGATTTATATTAGATGCGATGCCTGGAAAACAAATGGCTATTGATGCTGATTTAAATGCAGGCTTAATTGGTGAAGAAAAAGCAAAAAAACGTCGTGCAAAAATAACACAAGAAGCAGATTTTTATGGTTCTATGGATGGTGCTAGTAAATTTGTTCGAGGGGATGCAATTGCTGGAATTTTAATTATGATTCTTAATATATTTGGGGGATTGATTATTGGTTTAATACAGCATCAGATGCCTTTAAATAAAGCTGCAGAAGTTTATACTTTATTAACTATTGGAGATGGTTTAGTAGCTCAAATTCCAGCTTTAGTCATTTCTACTGCAGCAGGTGTTATCGTAACACGAGTAAGTACTAATCAAAATGTTGGAGAACAGATGGTTAGTCAATTATTTTATAATCCTCAAGTAATTTTATTAAGTGCTATAGTATTAGGTGTTCTTGGGTTAGTACCAGGTATGCCAAATATTATCTTTTTGTTTTTTACAGTTTTATTGTTTATTTTGTCTTGGTGGTTGTATGAAAAAAAATATCTTTTAGATAATGATTTTTCAAATAAAGAATATCAATTAATACAAGATTCTATTTTAGAAGAAGCTTCTTGGAATGATATTTCACTTGAAGATCCTATAAAAATAGAAATAGGTTACAATTTAACACCTATGATTGATATTAATAAAAAAGATAATTTATTAAATAAAATAAAAATGATACGAAAAAAAATTGCTCAAGAAATAGGTTTTTTACCTCCATTAATACATATTAAAAATAATATAAATTTATCTGAAAATACTTATCGAATTTTAATAAAAGGTGTAGAAATAGGTAAAGGAAAATGTCTATATGATTGTTTTTTAGCTATTAATTCAGGAAGAGAAACAGAA
Organism: Buchnera aphidicola str. G002 (Myzus persicae); assembly: GCF_000521565.1. Taxonomy (NCBI): domain Bacteria; kingdom Pseudomonadati; phylum Pseudomonadota; class Gammaproteobacteria; order Enterobacterales; family Erwiniaceae; genus Buchnera; species Buchnera aphidicola. Next base: position 272,789 of record NZ_CP002701.1, read on the forward strand.
TCTTTACCTTTTGATAAAGTATATGAACCGACTTTTGGTTTATCTGGTTATTGGATTAACAAAGAATTTAAAAATGAAGCTCAAAAAAAAGGTTATTCTGTAGTCGAATCTAGCACTGTAATTTCTACTCATTTAAATTTTGTGATTTCTAGTAATATACATGAGTTATTTGGTCGTCAAGAAGCTCAACAATTGATAGAATATATAGCTAGAGACATGCCAAAATTAACTGAGGATTTAATTCCGAATATAATTACTTTGACAGTTTTTCATAAAATTCTTAGAAATTTATTATTAGAACATGTTCCAATACGTGATATGAGAACTATTCTAGAGACGTTATCAGAATATGCAGGAATCCAAAAAGATCCTGATGAATTAACTGCTATTGTTCGTATAGCCTTAAGTAAAATTATTACACAAAAATTATTTTATAAAAAAAATATCATTGAAGTTATAGGTTTGGAATCAAATTTAGAACAATTATTATTAAATAGTTTAAAAAACAATACCAATACTATAGAACCTATTTTATCTGAAACTTTATTAATAAAAACAAAAGAAGCTATTCAAAACCAATTATTAATAGGTTCTCCTCTTGTCTTATTGGTAAGTCATCGTCTTCGACATTTCTTATCTCAATTTTTACGTCAAAGTTTTCCAGAATTAACAGTTTTATCTCAATTTGAGATTACAGATATGAAAAAAATAAAAATGACTAGTATTATTGGAAATTAATTAATTTATTATTTTCAATACAGGTTGGTGTGGTTGTAAGTGGTACGTTGATGGTACTACATTATTTCCTCACCTTGCTGATTGTTTTTATTATAAAATAAATCATTTAAAATTTTTTACATTTTTTTAACTGTTTTAATACCAAGCATATTTAGTCCTTTTTTTAATGTTTTTGCTGTTAGAATAGATAATTTAAGTCTGCTTTTACAAATTTTGATTCTTTGAGCAAAGAGTATTGAACAACTTTCATAAAAGATAGAAAAATAAGTTGCAAGTTGATAAAGATATTGACACATAATATGTGGGGTTCCTTTTTGAGAAATTAATAAAACAATTTCTTCAAATTCTAATATTTTAATAGCTAATTTAATTTCACTTTCTTTTTCTAAAATAATTCTTGCTTTTAATTTTCTTATAGGAAACGTTGATTTTTTTATAATGGAAAGTATTCTTGTATAAGCATACTGTATATAAGGTGCTGTATTGCCTTCAAAACTGAGCATTGTATCCCAATTAAATACATAATTAGTATTTCTATTTTTAGATAAATCTGCATATTTAACTGCACTAATTCCAATTACTTCAGCTAATAAAATTAGTTTTTTCTTAGATAAATTTGGTTTTTTCTTTTTAATTAATTTTATTGCTCTTTCTATTGCTTCATCTAGAAGTTTAGAAAGTTTTATATTATTGCCATCTCGAGTTTTAAATGGACGTTTGTTTTTTGATAACATCATACCAAACATATGATGTTCTAATAATAAATCGTGTGGTATATAATTAGCTTTTTTTGCTATAGTCCATGCTTGCATTAAATGTTGATGTTGACGAGCGTCGGTATAGTATATGATACGATCAGCATGTAATCTTTCATATCTATATTTAAAACAAGCTATATCAGTTGTAGAATATAAAAACCCCTTATCTTTTTTTTGAATAACAACTCCCATCGGTTCTCCTGATCTATTTTGAAATTCTCTTAAAAAAACAATGGTGGCACCGTTTTTTTCAGTAGCTATTTTTTTATTTTTAAGATCTTCAATAATATCAGGTAGCATTTTATTATATAAACTTTCCCCCATAATATCATTTTTTTTTAATGTAACGTTAAGTTTGTTATATATTTTTTGATTTTCAAGCATTGTAATATGAACTAATTTTTTCCAAATATTGTAGCAGTATTGATCTCCATTTTGTAATTTAACAACATATTCTCTAGATTTTTTTGCAAATAATTTATCTGAATCATATTTTTTTTTTGCTTCACAGTAAAGTTTTTCAAGTTCTTCTAAAGAAGTGGTACTATTTTTTGATATACTTGTTAATTTTATATCTTCTAAATATGCAATCAACATACCAAATTGCGTTCCCCAATCACCGATATGATTTGCTCTAATTACATTATGACCTAAAAAATGTAATATTCTTACTATTACATCACCAATAATAGTAGATCGAAGATGTCCAATATGCATTTCCTTAGCAATATTTGGAGAAGAATAGTCTATAACAATATTTTTTGGCGTAGTCACCTTTATCCCAAGACGATATGAAATAAAAATTTTTTCTAATTCTATAGATAACCAATTATGACAAATAAAAATATTAATAAAACCAGGTTCAGAAAATGTTATTTTTTTATATATATATTTTTTTTTTATATTATAGATAATTATTTTAGATAATTTATATGGTTCTAATTGTAATGTATTTGCTATTTTAATTAGATTGTTCAGTTGATAATGACCTAATTGTATTTTTTTGTTTAATATAACAATAGGATGACAGTATTTTATAGGATTAATTCGAATTAAAACATTTTTAATATCTTTTTCTAGTATATCTTTTAAATTCATGCTAAAACCTTTTTAAAATAAATTGAAATGATTTTTTTATTTAACACTTCAATAAAAAATATATATTTAATAAAATTTTATTAAATATAGAGTTTATTTATTTTTTATAATATATTATATTTTTTTTATTATTTATTAAATATCATTTTATTAAAATTATATAAAAAAATATTTTATAAAAAAGGTTGACAAGGTAATTAAAAAAATGTAAGCTCTACTCTAAAGTTTCAAAAATATAAAAACGCTCTTTAAAAAAATATTAGATAATCTGTGTGGGCACAGACAATTAAGTACAAAAATTATTTTTTGTTATTTGATAATCTCTTAGAGATTAATTTCTTTAAGAAAAGTTTTTTCAATTGAAGAGTTTGATCATGGCTCAGATTGAACGCTGGCGGCAAGCCTAACACATGCAAGTCGAGCGGCAGCGAAAGAAAGCTTGCTTTCTTGTCGGCGAGCGGCAAACGGGTGAGTAATATCTGGGGATCTACCCAAAAGAGGGGGATAACTACTAGAAATGGTAGCTAATACCGCATAATGTTGAAAAACTAAAGTGGGGGACCTTTTAGGCCTCATGCTTTTGGATGAACCCAGACGAGATTAGCTTGTTGGTAAGGTAATGGCTTACCAAGGCTACGATCTCTAGCTGGTCTGAGAGGATAACCAGCCACACTGGAACTGAGACACGGTCCAGACTCCTACGGGAGGCAGCAGTGGGGAATATTGCACAATGGGCGAAAGCCTGATGCAGCTATGCCGCGTGTATGAAGAAGGCCTTAGGGTTGTAAAGTACTTTCAGCAGGGAGGAAAGAAATAAAACTAATAATTTTATTTTGTGACGTTACCTGAAGAAGAAGCACCGGCTAACTCCGTGCCAGCAGCCGCGGTAATACGGAGGGTGCAAGCGTTAATCAGAATTACTGGGCGTAAAGAGCGCGTAGGTGGTTTTTTAAGTCAGATGTGAAATCCCTAGGCTTAACCTAGGAACTGCATTTGAAACTGAAAAACTAGAGTATCGTAGAGGGAGGTAGAATTCTAGGTGTAGCGGTGAAATGCGTAGATATCTGGAGGAATACCTGTGGCGAAAGCGGCCTCCTAAACGAATACTGACACTGAGGTGCGAAAGCGTGGGGAGCAAACAGGATTAGATACCCTGGTAGTCCATGCCGTAAACGATGTCGACTTGGAGGTTGTTTCCAAGAGAAGTGACTTCCGAAGCTAACGCATTAAGTCGACCGCCTGGGGAGTACGGCCGCAAGGCTAAAACTCAAATGAATTGACGGGGGCCCGCACAAGCGGTGGAGCATGTGGTTTAATTCGATGCAACGCGAAAAACCTTACCTGGTCTTGACATCCACAAAATTTTTTAGAAATAAAAAAGTGCCTTCGGGAATTGTGAGACAGGTGCTGCATGGCTGTCGTCAGCTCGTGTTGTGAAATGTTGGGTTAAGTCCCGCAACGAGCGCAACCCTTATCCCCTGTTGCCAGCGGTTCGGCCGGGAACTCAGAGGAGACTGCCGGTTATAAACCGGAGGAAGGTGGGGACGACGTCAAGTCATCATGGCCCTTACGACCAGGGCTACACACGTGCTACAATGGTTTATACAAAGAGAAGCAAATCTGCAAAGACAAGCAAACCTCATAAAGTAAATCGTAGTCCGGACTGGAGTCTGCAACTCGACTCCACGAAGTCGGAATCGCTAGTAATCGTGGATCAGAATGCCACGGTGAATACGTTCCCGGGCCTTGTACACACCGCCCGTCACACCATGGGAGTGGGTTGCAAAAGAAGCAGGTATCCTAACCCTCAACGGGAAGGCGCCTACCACTTTGTGATTCATGACTGGGGTGAAGTCGTAACAAGGTAACCGTAGGGGAACCTGCGGTTGGATCACCTCCTTAAAAATTTATACTTATTGAAAGTGCCCACACAAATTATCTAATAAAAAATTAGAAGGCTTGTAGCTCAGATGGTTAGAGCGCACCCCTGATAAGGGTGAGGTCGGTGGTTCAATTCCACTCAGGCCTACCATGAAACAATCATCTGGGGCTATAGCTCAGCTGGGAGAGCGCCTGCCTTGCACGCAGGAGGTCAGCGGTTCAATCCCGCTTAGCTCCAATAAAATAATTTTTTCTTAATCTTAATTGAATAAAAACTTCTAAATCCGTTAAACTATTTTTCAATCCCATAAATTTTTTTAATATTTTCTCATCTGTTCTTAAAAATAAATTTATTTTTTTCTCAAAAAAGATATAACAAGGTAAACTAGATTTATTTAAATACCTTAATTTTTTGATTTTTTTATAATAAATTTTAATCATATTATCTTCTGGTAAAATAAATTTAGCAAAAGACAAATTAGATAAAGTGTATTCATGAGAACAACATAGCATAGTATTATCAGGAAAAGATGATATCAGCTTTATTGAATTGTACATTTCTAAATATCTTTCCTTATAAACACGGCCACAACCTCCTGAAAAAAGAGTATCTCCACAAAAAAAATATGGTTTCATATAATATGAAACATGACCTAATGTGTGTCCTGGAGTTGGTAAAACATAAACTGTTTTGTTTAATAAAAATAGTTTTTCTCCTCCTGATACAATCCTATTTACACTATTTTTTCTGGTTTCTTTCGGTCCAAAAATAGTTACACTTGGATAATTTTGAATAATTTCAGACACTCCTTCTGTATGATCAGAATGACTATGAGTTAATAAAATAGCTACAGGATTCCATTTTTTTTTCTTAATTTTCTCTATGATAGGTTCAGATAAACCAGGATCTATGATTATACAAAAATTATTTGTATCATAAAGAAACCAAACATAGTTATCAGATAATATAGATATATTTTCTAAGATCATGTACTTTTTTCCTTTTTGATATATTTGAAAAATTAAATGCTCTTTTAAAAATTTTTTATAATTTGCTTTTTTCATAATACAAATCTTTAATACAAGGATTTTGAGCTGATTGACGTGCTATAAAATCACATCTTTCATTCTCTAAATGACCCGAATGAGCTTTAATCCAAAACCAAGTAACAATATGCTTTTTTAAAGCATGATTCATACGTAACCATAAATCTATATTTTTTACAGATTTTTTTTTTGCAGTTTTCCATTTTTTTTTTTCCATATAGGCATCCAATCTAAAATTCCTTTTTTAACGTATAAACTATCTGTTGTTATTTCAACAGAGCAAGATTGATTCAGAAATTCTAAACCTGAAATTACAGCCATTAATTCCATTCTGTTATTAGTTGTTAAATAAAATCCTGCAGTCAGTATTTTTTCGTGTAATTTATATTGTAAAATTGTACCATATCCTCCAGTACCAGGATTTCCCAAACAAGATCCATCTGTAAATATTTTAACTAGTTTTAGCATAGTACACCCTTACTTTCAAAAATTATTTTTTTAAAATGATGAATAAAAAAAGAACAGTTATATTAGATACTGAAACAACAGGTATAAATCCGATAGGACTGCCTCATATTAATCATAGAATTATAGAAATTGGTGCAGTTGAAGTCATTGAAAATCATTTTACAGGAAACAATTTCCATGTTTATCTTCAACCTAATAGATTAATAGAATCTGGAGCATTAAAAATTCACGGTATTACTAACGATTTTTTATTAAATAAACCAGTTTTTAGAGATATAGCTGAAACATTTTTAGATTATATTAAAAATTCTGAATTAGTAATTCATAACGCTTCATTTGATCTGGGTTTTATTAATCAAGAATTTTCAATGTTAAATAAAAAAGTAAAAAAAATTGATGATTTTTGTTCTATTATTGACACTCTTAAAATTGCTAGAAAATTATTTCCTGGAAAAAAAAATACTTTAGATGCGCTTTGTGCTCGTTATAAAATAAATAAATCTCATAGAAATTTACATAGTGCAATTATTGATGCTAAACTTTTAGGTAAATTATATCTTTTAATGACGAGTCGTCAAGAATCTATATTTTCTTATAATAAATTTGATCATAAAAAATCACTAAATAAATCAGATACGTTATTTAAATCAAAAAATCGTTCTTTAAAAATAGTACGCCCTACACAAAAAGAATTAGATCTTCATGAAAAATATTTAAAATATATGAAAGAAAAAAATATCTGTTTATGGAAGTAATTTTAAGAAATATTAAAAAGATTATTGACTGATTTTTTTAAAATATGTACAATATTAACAGTATTAAGATGGTGCGGTAGTTCAGTTGGTTAGAATACCGGCCTGTCACGCCGGGGGTCACGGGTTCGAGCCCCGTCCGCACCGAAAAATGTACTTCTTATTATCATAAATTTTATAAAGTACAAACATATAATTATTTTTTAAAAAATTAAGATCGTAAAATCATGTATAAAAAAATAATTCTTTCTGAATTAGATACTGCATTAAAAATATTGAAAAATTTTTTAAAAGATGAAAAACAAATATATAACATTCAAAAATCTGCTATTTTAATTTCAGAAGCTTTTAAAAGTGGTAATAAAGTAATATCTTGTGGTAATGGAGGTTCAAATTGCGATGCAATTCATTTCGCAGAAGAATTGACTAGTTTGTATAGAGAAAAAAGATCTGGATATCCAGCAATTTCTATTTCTGATGCTAGCTATATTTCAGCAGTGAGCAATGATTTTGGATATGATCAAATTTTTTCACGTTTTATTGAAAGTGTAGGATGTCCAAACGATGTACTATTAGCAATTTCTACTTCCGGAAAATCATCAAATATAATAAAAGCAATCAAATCAGCACAAAAAAAAAATATGAAAGTTATTGTTTTAACAGGTAACAATGGAGGACAAATAAAAGGATCATCTGATATAGAAATTTGTATACCTTATTCTGGATACTCAGATCGTATACAAGAAATGCATATTAAAGTTATTCATATATTAATATTAATTATTGAACAAGAAATGAATAAATCATCAAACAAAATATTATCTTAAATTTTTGACTTTACTAAAAATCCTGTAATAATTACAACTTATTTCCACTTTTCTAATAAATACTATTTTATAGTTTCGGAATTTCTTTTATGAGTGAGAAATACATTGTTACCTGGGATATGCTTCAAATTTATACTAGAAAATTAGCTAATCGGTTACTAAAAAAACATTCTTGGAATGGAATAATTGCGGTAAGTCGAGGAGGTCTGGTTCCAACAGCTTTATTAGCAAGAGAACTAGGCATTCGGTGTGTTGATACTGTATGTATTTCAAGTTACAATGACGATTGTTTGAAGAAAAATAGAAAAATAATTAAAAAAGCAGAAGGTAATGGAGAACAAATTATCGTAATAGATGATCTTGTAGATACTGGTGGAACTGCAAAAATTATCCGTAATTTATATCCGAAAGCGCATTTTGCAACTATTTTTGCTAAACCTATGGGTCGTCTACTAGTTGATGACTATATTATAGATATTCCTCAAAATGTATGGATCGAACAACCGTGGGATATGTCAATATCTTATATTCCTCCTCTAGTTCAAAACTAAAAAAATCAAACAAATATCTTAATTCAATTCTGAATCAAATTTTTTAGAATTATTTTCTAAAAAATAAAAAAATAAAAAAGTTTTTTTTTAAATAAACACATACTAAAAAAGGATATTTTTATGATGAATAAAGAAGAGCCAGTAGTAGAAAAAGAGAAAAAAGAAAATAAGAAAAATAATCAATTAATAAAAACAGATTTAATAAGATCTTTGGAAGATCAATTAAAAAAATCTGAAGAAAAAATACTAGAAAAAAAAAATCAAGCTGAACAAGAAATAACAAAAATATTCCATCGAGTAAATCAAGAACTTGAAAAAAATAGAAAGTTTTCTTTAGAAAAGTTACTTATAGATTTTCTTCCAATTTCAGATAGTATTGAACGTGCTTTAAATTCAATTGAAAATAATGAATCTGATAAAATCTTTATAGAAATCAAAAATAAATTAAAAATTATTTCTGATTTATTAAAAGATTTTTTTGTTTTTTTTCATGTAAAAAAAATAGATGATATAAATGTACCATTTGATCCATCTATACACCAAGCTATGTCTATTCAATATACGAATCAAATAGAACCAAATAAAATAGTAACAATTATGCAGCCTGGTTATATTCTTCATGAATCTCGCTTATTGCGTCCAGCTATGGTCGTAGTTTCTAAGAAAAAAATATAAAATATGTTTTTTTAGATTTAATAATTTTATAAAAATTTGTAATTTTTATTAAATCTAAAAGAAAAATTTTTGTTGAAAATATATAAAATATTTATTTTTAAAATGAATTCATTATTTTTTAATAGCAATATATTTTTTTCGTCTCCATTCTTTTGGGTCTATCGACAAATTTCTATAAATTTCAATTCGATCACCATCTTTTATTTTAGTATCTAAATGTACTAATTTATTATAAATACCTACATGAAGATCATGTAATGAAAAATTTTTTATTATATTCAATATCTTTGATTCTAAGATAGCATCTTTTACAGTACTATTTAATTTCATTTTTACTTCATAAATGTACTGTTTATTTGGTAAAGCATAAGCGACTGTTACATGAATGATATTCATATTTTTTTAAATTAATATTGTACTTTATTTTTGGAATAAATTTTATTATGTTACATAAAAAAAATCGTGTAAATTTATCTAAAATTGTTATTAATAAAAAAGCATATCACAACTATTCTGTAGAAAAAATATTTGAATCTGGTTTAGTTTTAGAAGGCTGGGAAGTCAAATCCATTCGCTCAGGAAAAATAAATATTTCAGAAAGTTATGTAATTAATTATCTTAATGAGATGTATCTTTATAATGCTTTGATTCAACCTTTGAATGTATCATCAAATAATAATTATTGTAATCCTATGAGAAAAAGAAAATTGTTATTACATAAAAATGAAATCAATTTTTTATCTATACAAAGAAAAAATATAGGATATACACTCATTCCATTATCTTTATTTTGGAAAAAATCTTGGTGTAAATTAGAATTTGGATTAGCAAAAGGTAAAAATATGAAAGATAAAAGAACAGATGCTAAAAATAAAGAATGGCAAAAAGAAAAATTAAAAATTCTTAAAAAAACTAATACAAATATATAAAATATTTTATGATATATAATAAAGATAAAAATTGGATGAAAATTGCTTTAAAATATGCATATTATGCACAAAAAAAAGGGGAAGTCCCCATTGGTGCAATATTAATTTTTAAAGAGCGTATTATTGGAATAGGATGGAATAGTTCTATTACGAAACACGATCCTACTGGACATGCAGAAATTATAGCATTACGCGATGCAGGAAAAAAAATAAAAAATTACCGATTATTAGATAGTACATTATATGTTACTTTGCAACCATGTATTATGTGTTGTGGAGCTATTATAAATAGTCGTATAAAACGTTTAGTATTTGGAGCTAATTCTCTACAATCAGATCAAAAGTACTCTTTGAGAGATATATTTTTAAATTCTCAAAAAGACTATAAATTAACTATAAAAAAAAATGTTATGAAACAAGAATGTGCTAATATTTTAGTTAATTTTTTTCAAAAAAAAAGAAAATTCAATATTAGTTTTAATAAATAGTTAAAATTAAGATTCTAAAATTACTAAAGCATATGCATATAATTTTTCATCAGATATACTTACATGTATAGATTTACATTTCATTTTTTTAGATTTTTTTGAAGCATTTTTTAAAAAACGTAATTTTGGTTTTCCAAATTTATTATTATAAAATTCTAGTTGATTTAACGTTACTCCATTATTAATTCCTGTTCCTAACGCTTTAGATGCAGCCTCTTTAGCTGCAAATTTTTTTGCTAAAAAACTGATGTAGTTTTGACTAATAATGTATTTTTTCCATTCTATTTTAGATAGAATTTTTTTAGCAAATTTATGTTGATATTTAAAAAAAATATTTTTAATGCGTAAAATTTCTACTATATCTGATCCGACACCTACAATAGACATAATGAAAAAGACCTTTTATTGGAATATGATTATTTTTTAAAATTAGTTAATATGTAAAACATTTAACTAATTTTAAAAAATTAGTAATTATTTTATTTAAACATATGTTTCTTAACCCACAAAAGAAGATGAGTTTTCATATGAAATTCTTTTTCTATATTTTGTCTTGACATTATACTAATTTTTTTTATTTTTTCTCCATTACGACCAATAATAATTTTTTTTTGTCTAATATTTTTTACTAAAATTATTGCTCTTATGTGTAATTCATCTTTTTCTTTCTTTTGATTTTCTTTCTTTTGAAAAGATTCAATTTCAACTTTAATAATAGTAGGCAATTCATCGCCTAAAAATAGTATTAATTGTTGACGAATAATTTCAGAAATTGTAAAAAATTGAGAATTTGTTGTTACATAATTTTTAGAATATATATGTGGATTTTTTGGTAGATAAGACTTGATTACATTATATATTAAAATAACATTTTTTGTTTTTTTTGCACAAATAGGAATAATTTCGATTATATCATTTTTTTTTTTAAGAATATTGATAAAAGGCAATAAAGTATTTTTTTTAGCAATTTTATCGATTTTATTAATAATTATTATAACTGGAATTCTTTTTTTCTTTATTTTATTTAAAATAATTTCATCATTTTCAGTCCAAATAAGTCGATCTATGACAAATAATATCAATGTGGAACTTTTTATAACATTAAAAAAATTATTATTATATTTAATTTTATTGTTTTTTTTATCAAATAAAATTCCTGGAGTATCTATATAAATAGATTGATAACATTGTTCTGTTTTAATTCCTATAATATTTGTTTGTGTTGTATTTTTTTTTCTTGATACAATTGAAATTTTTTTACCGATAATTTGATTGAGCAATGTAGATTTCCCAACATTTGCTTTTCCAATAATTGTTATATAACCACAGTATTTTTGTTTTATATTCACTCTACACCTAATTTAATTAATGCTTTTTGTGCAGCATCTTGTTCAGCTTTTCTTCTACTCGAACCGGTACCAATTAAATATTCTGAAATAACACTAATTTTACAATGAATAGTAAATAATTGATTATGAGCTTCTCCATATATTTCAACTATGAAATATGTGGGTAAAGATAAATGTTTTGACTGTAAATATTCTTGTAACCGTGTTTTGGGATCTTTTTGCGTATCTCCAGGACTTATTTTTTCTAAACGTTTTTCATACCATTTTAATATTAATTCTTCTACTGTTTTTATGTTACTATCTAAATAAATGCTTCCAATAAGAGCTTCTACAGTATTTGCTAAAATAGATTCGCGACGGAAACCTCCACTTTTTAGTTCTCCTTGTCCTAATTTTAAATATTCTCCCAAATCAAATTCATATGCAATTTCTGCTAAAGTATTACCGCGAACTAAAGTAGCTCTCATACGACTCATATCACCTTCATCAATATATGGAAAATGTTGATATAAAGCATTAGCTATTACAAAACTTAGTATAGAATCTCCTAAAAATTCTAATCTTTCATTATGTTTGCTACTTGCGCTTCGATGTGTTAATGCTTGTCTTAAAAGATCTTTATGAGTAAAAGTATATCCCAGCACCTTTTGTATTTTTTTTGTTATGATATAGTTCATTTTATACCAATTTCAATAATATTTTAATTTATTGTACATATAACAGGAAAAACAGAAAAATTTGATAAAATTGAAGATATACGTCAATATATAATAGTAATTATATTTTTCATTAATTATTTTAATATATATTTCCAATTCTATTTATACGTATACCAGTAGGCCATTCATTTTCATTTTTATCAAAACTCATCCATATTTTAACAGCTTTTCCTACTAAGTTTTTCTCAGGTACAAAACCCCAATAACGACTATCTAAACTATTATCACGATTATCTCCCATCATAAAATATTTACCTTGAGGAACAATCCAAGTTAATTTCGGCATGTTTTTTTGTTTATAATAGTCTTTTTTTACACTTTTAATATTGTTTAATAGTAATATATTATGTTTAAAATTGTTAATATTTTCTTCAACAATATTAAAATATAGGGAATTATATTCTTCTTTTTTTTGTAGTAAATTATCTTTATTTAAAAAATATATTTTTTGAATAAAATTATTTTGTTTAGTTTTTGAATAACTAATCAGTAATTTTTCTTGACAATTCTTATTTTCTAAAAAATTAGTACATATTTTTATATGTTTATTTTTTATATTATATTTAATTTTATCTCCGGGTAATCCTATGACACGTTTGATATAATCTATATTATGATCAGTAGGATGTTTAAAAACCACTATATCACCACGTTTAGGTTTGTTAGTTTGTATTAAAGTTGTCTGTGTTATTGGTTCTTTAATACCGTATGAAAATTTTTCTACTAAAATAAAATCACCTACTAATAAAGTAGGCATCATGGAACCTGAAGGAATTTGAAAAGGTTCATAGATAAATGAACGTATGATAAATATTGTTAAAAAAATTGGAAAAAATGATGAGAAAGATTCTAAAAAACGTATTTTATTTTCGATATACAAATCATTTTTTTTAATTATTTTTTTATTAAAAAAGGAATATTGAATACTTTTAATACGATAAAAAATCCAAATTATTCCAGTAAAAAATGTGCTAATTAATAAAAAAATAGTTAATATATTAGCCATATTAATTGCCTTATATTAATTTTTACTAATATTTAAAATTGAAAAAAATGCTGTTTTTGGCATTTTAACATTACCTATTTTTTTCATTCGTTTCTTTCCATCTTTTTGTTTTTGTAATAATTTTTTCTTTCTACTTACATCACCACCATAACATTTTGATAATACATTTTTTCTAAGTTGTTTAATAGTTGTTCGTGCTACAATAGAGTTATTAATAGTTGCTTGAATAGCAATATCGAATTGATGTCGAGGTATTAATTCTTTCATTTTATTAACTATTTCACGTGCGCGATACGGTGCATGTTTATAATAAGAAAGAATTGTTAATGCATCTACTTTTTCTGCATTAATTAATATATCTATTTTTGCTATTTTAACGGGTTTAAAATATTTAAAATCATATTCTAATGAAGCGTATCCACTAGATACTGATTTCAATTGATCAAAAAAATTTAATACTACTTCATTCATTGGAATATTATATTTTAATAATACCTGATGTGTGTGATAAATCATATCAGTTTGAACACCTCTTTTTTCTATGCATAGTTTTATAATTGCACCTAGAAATTGAGGAGGTAATAAAATGTTACATTCAACTACAGGCTCTTTAATTTGTTTAATTTCATTTAAATTAGGAAAATTAGAAGGACTATCTAAATAAATTATTTTACCATTAATCATTTCTATTTCATAAATAACTGTAGGTGCAGTAGAAATTAAATCAATAGAATATTCTCTCTCTAAACGTGCTTGAACAATTTCCATATGCAATAAACCTAAAAATCCACATCTAAATCCAAATCCAAGAGCGGTCGAATTTTCAGGCTCATAAAACAAGGAAGAATCGTTTAAACTAAGTTTTCCTAATGCGTCTCTAAATGTTTCATATTGCTCTGATGTAACCGGAAATAGACCAGCATATATTTTAGGTTTAACTTTTTTAAATCCAGTTAATCTCTTTTTGGCAGGATTTCGTGCTACTGTTAACGTGTCTCCTACTGGAGCAGCATTAATACTTTTAATACCACAAATAATCCAACCTACTTCTCCACATTTTAATTCTTTTTTATTTATTTTTTTAGGTGTAAAAATACCTATTTGATCAACAAAATAATTTTTTCCAGTGCTCATTACTTCAATCTTATCTTTTTCAAATAAAATTCCATTTTTGATTCTTATTAAAGATACTACACCTAGATAATTATCAAACCATGAATCAATAATTAGAGCTTGAAGAGGAGTATCTATTTTACCTGTAGGGGGGGGTATTACAGTTATAATACTTTCTATAAGTTCTTTTATACCTGCTCCTGTTTTAGATGAACATTTAATTATGTTTGACGAAGATATTCCTATTATGTCTTCAATTTCTTTAGTTGTTTTTTCTATGTTTGAATTTGGTAAATCAATTTTGTTTAATACTGGAATTATTTCTAAGTTCATTTCTAATGCATGATAACAATTAGCTAAAGTTTGTGCTTCTACTCCTTGAGTAGAATCAACTACTAATAGTGCTCCTTCACACGCAGATAATGATCTAGATACTTCATAAGAAAAATCTACATGACCTGGAGTATCAATAAAATTTAAATTAAAAATATTACCTGTATTATTTTTATACTGAATCATGACACTCTGAGCTTTGATAGTAATTCCTCTTTCTCTTTCTAAATCCATAGAATCTAAGACTTGATTAGACATTTCTCTTTCAGACAATCCACCACATATTTGTATTAATCGATCAGATAAGGTCGATTTTCCATGATCAATATGAGCTATAATAGAAAAATTTCTTATATTTTTCACGTTTATTTCTTATCACCATATTCATTTTTTATATTTATTTTAACATGCACTAAAAATATTTTATTGTTTTTATTAATTTTTCATAAAAATATTTTTAAAAAAATTAACTTAATATTTCAAACCCATGTATATATAATATATAATAGAATATTCTATTCTAAAGAAAATATATATCCTTAAAAACATTAAAAATTAATATTATTTATGATAATAAGAAAAAATAAAAAAATAATTGTAGCAATGTCTGGAGGTGTAGACTCATCCGTAACTGCATGGATTTTAAAAAATAAAAAATATGAAGTAGAAGGTATATTTATGAAAAATTGGGAGGAAGATGATACAGAAGAATATTGTAATTCTGCCAAAGATTTATTTGATGCCATAAACGTATGTAAAAAATTAAATATATATCTTCACAAAATAAATTTATCTGAAGAATATTGGGAAACAGTTTTTAAAGATTTTTTAAATCAACACAAACAGGGAAAAACACCTAATCCAGATATATTATGTAATAAAGAAATTAAATTTAAGTGTTTATTTAACTATGCTATTCAAGAACTTAAAGCAAATTATTTTGCGACAGGTCATTATGCTCGTATAAAAAGAAAAAATAAACAATATTTTTTATTAAAGGGTATTGATGTTAAAAAAGATCAAACTTATTTTTTATATACTTTAAATGACATTCAGCTTGAAAAAATTTTATTTCCCCTTGGAGATTTAAAAAAGAAAGAAGTCAGAAGAATTGCCGAAAAAATTAATTTAGAAGTAGCTAACAAAAAAGATTCTACTGGAATTTGTTTTATTGAACCTAAAAAAATAAAAAAATTTTTGAATCGTTATCTTGATGATAAAAAAGGTGATATCGTAACAACTTCTGGAAAAATTATTGGAGAACATAATGGTCTTTTTTATTATACTTTAGGTCAAAGAAAAGGATTAAGAATTGGAGGAATAAAAGGACAGTATAATATTCCATGGTACGTAGTAGATAAAAAAATAAAAAAAAATATATTAGTTGTTGCACAAGGTTCTTACAATAAACATCTTATGTCTATAGGTTTAATTGCTAAAAATATTCATTGGATTAATAGTAAAAATAAAATTATTTACCCATTTTCTTGTATGATTAAAACAAGATATCATCAAAAAGATATTAATTGCAGTATAGAATATTTAAATAATACTCATATTAAAATCATATTTCAAAATCCAGTACCTGCAGTTACACCAGGACAGTCAGTTGTTTTATACCTATCAGAAGTTTGTATGGGAGGTGGAATTATTGAATCTAGATTACCATTATTGTGATTTTTTTATTTTTTAAATAAATCAATAAATCAGGAGATAATTGTTATTAAAAAAATCTATTCTATTACATTATCACTTGCAGGAATATGTCAATCAGCATACTTAGTACAAAAATTAGCTTATTCAGGAAAATGTGATAATCATGCTTTTGTAACATGTTTAAAAAGTATTTTAGAAATAAATCCCACTTCTTTAATGAAAATATATGGTAATGATGAAAAAAATTTAAATATAGGATTAGAAATTTTAATATCTCTTTTAACTCTTTCTAACTTTTCTTATTCATATATTGAATTAATTAAATATATTTTAAATATGATCATTATTGAAAATAAATTAAAAAAGAATAGCAATACGCTTTATTCACTAAAACAAAAATTATTAATTATATCTAACAAATATCATACTGATAAAAATATTAACATTTTAACATATCAATTAGCAGAGTTATATCTTAAAAACATTAGTTCTTTAGGTTCTCGTATTTTAGTTAAGGGAACAAAAAATTTTCTAGAAAATATTGCAATACAAGAAAAAATTCGATGTTTATTATTTTCAGGAATTCGTTCTGTTGTTTTATGGAAACAATTTGAAGGAAATGAATTTAAAATAATATTTTTTAGAAAATGTATTATTAAAAAAGCAAAAATAATACTATATAATTTAAAAAATAATATTTAATTATTTCTATAATATTAAAAAATAGGTTTAAAATATGAAATTAACTTCATTGACAGCTATTTCTCCTATTGATGGACGATATAGTAATTTAACCATCTCATTAAGGAATATTTTTAGTGAATTTGGTTTTTTAAAATATCGTCTTAATATAGAAATTCAGTGGTTTAAAAAATTAATAAGTATGTCTCAAATACTAAAAATAGAAAATCTTGAAAATAAAAAAATATTAATATTAGACGATATTTTAAAAAATTTCAGTGAAAAAGATGCTGTTCATATTAAACAAATAGAAAAATCAACTAAACACGATGTCAAAGCATTAGAATATTTTTTAAAAAATAAAATTTCTAGATTTGATGATTTTTCGTTAATTTTAGAATTTATACATTTTGGTTGTACTTCAGAAGATATTAATAATCTAGCTTATGCATTAATGCTTAAAGATACTCGTGATAAAATTATTTTGCCAATGTGGAATAAAATTCTTTGTTTTTTAAAAGAAATGGTTTTTAAATATAAAAAGATTCCTTTGTTATCTTTAACACATGGTCAACCAGCTACTCCGTCAACTATGGGAAAAGAAATTGCTAATTTTTACTATCGTATGAAACGTCAGTATATAAAATTGAAAAAGATAGAAATTTTAGGTAAAATAAATGGTAGTACTGGAAATTATAATGCACATTTAGCTGCATATCCTAAAGTAAATTGGCATATAATAAGTGAAGAATTTGTAACATCATTAGGAATTTCTTGGAATCCATATACTACTCAAATTGAACCACATGATTATATTGCAGAGTTTTTTAGTTGTATATCTCTTTTTAATTCAATTTTAATTAATTTTAATCGTGATGTTTGGGGTTATATTTCTCTTAATTATTTTCGACAAAAATTAATAGATAGTGAAATAGGTTCTTCAGTCATGCCACATAAAGTTAATCCAATAGATTTTGAAAATTCTGAAGGTAATTTAGGATTATCTAATGCTTTAATGAATCATATGATAGAAAAGCTACCTATTTCTCGATGGCAGCGTGATTTAAGTGATTCTACAGTATTACGTAATTTAGGTGTAGCTATTTCTTATGCAATAGTTGCATATACTTCTCTATTATCAGGTCTTCATAAGATTGAAATTAATAAGAGACAATTATTAAAAAATTTAGATGCTAATTGGTCTATTTTATCTGAACCAATCCAAACAATTATGCGTCGGTATGGCATTCAAAATGCGTATGAAGAATTGAAAAATTTAACTCGTGGTAAAGAAATAAACAAAAATTTGATACATACGTTTATTTCTAATTTAAAAATTCCAGAAAAAGAAAAAATACGGTTAAAAAAAATGAATCCTTCTAATTACATTGGTTATGCTAGTCAAATGAGCAATGAAATAGAATAAAGAATAAATATTAATACAATAAATATATGATAAGAAATTTTTTATTTAAAATTCTTATTTTCTGTAATATAAAAATATTTTTCAAATAATTTAAGGAAGTTTTTCTTATGAAGTTAGGAATTTTAATTATTTCATTAGTTTTGTTAACTGGATGTAATAAATTTTTACATGTTAAACTAAATTTAAAAAGAAATTATTTTTTAAATAAAAATAGCGTCGAACATGCTATACATAATTGGAATTATCTTATTAAAAATGCTTCTCACAAATACGGTGTCGATGAAAAATTAATAAAATCTATTATTTATACAGAATCTTCTGGTAATCCTTATGCTAAAAGTAATTCTAATGCTATCGGTTTAATGCAAATTAAACCTAATTCTGCAGGAGCAGAAATATATCGTATCACAGGTAAGAAAGGTCAACCTTCTGTTCAGTCGTTATATAATCCAAAGATTAATATTAATATAGGAACTGCTTATATTAATTTATTACAAAAAAAAAATTAATTGGTATTAAGAATAAAGACGTAATGCGATGTGCTATTATTGTGTCTTATGTTAATGGAACCAATGCTCTTCTTAAAATATTTTCTAAAAATAAAAAAGAAGCAATATCAATCATAAATAGTATGACAATAGAGTCTTTTTCAAAATATATAAAAAAAAACATCCAGCAAAACAAGCATACCTTTATTTAATAAAGGTAATAAAAATTTATAATTTAATATAAAGATATATCAGTAAAATATTCATAAAACTTAAAAAATTATTTTAAATCAGTATAATTGAGATTTGAAAAATGGGGATTTTGAAGGGTAAAAAAATTTTAATTACTGGTATATATAATTCAAGATCAATTGCTTTTGGAATTGCACAATCTATGTATTATCAACAAGCAGAATTAGGATTTGTGTGTCAAAATGAAAAAATAAGCAATAAAATAAAAGATTTAGTTTCAGAAATGAAATCTAATTTCATATTATCATGCGATGTTTCTAATGATGAAAATATTAAAAAATTATTTTTCAACGTAAGTAAAGTATGGAAGAAATTCGATGGATTAGTACATTGTATTGCATATTGTCCAAAGAAGTATTTAAATGGAGATTTTATTGATAATATTACTAGAAAAGGTTTTAACATTTCTCATGAAATTAGTTCTTATAGTTTTTTGGGAATGGTAAAAGAATGTAGAAAAATGTTAAATAGTTTTTCCTCTTTAGTCACACTGTCTTATTTAGGTGCAAAGAAAGTAGTACCAAATTATAATATTATGGGCTCAGCAAAAGCTTCATTAGAAGCCAATGTTCGTTATATGGCTTATACATTAGGAGAAAATAACATTAGAGTTAATACTATTTCATGTGGTCCTATTAAAACTGTTTCTTCTTATAATATTAAAAATTTTAATAAAATAAATAATTTTCATCATTCATCTTCTTTTATAAAAAATTTGATTACTGCTGAAAATATAGGTAACGTTGCATCTTTTTTACTATCTAATTTATCTTACGGTATTACTGGATCAGTGATTTATGTTGATCATGGTGTTAATATTAGTAGTACAAATTCTGTTTAAAAATATATAATATTTTATTCTATATAAGTTTTTATATAAAACATTTTAAAAATATTTATATTGAGATATATTCAATTGTTTTTAATTAAAATTAAAAAAATTATCTATGCTATTTCATAAATAAGTTATATATTTAAATTAATTTAAATTTATAAGATTATTAATTATCTACTATGACAATTAGGTTGTATTATTATGTTCCAAAATAATCCATTACTTGCACAGTTAAAAAAAAATCTACATGCTAAAACTCCAAGAGTTGAAGGCATAGTAAAAAGTACTGAAAGAGGATTTGGATTTTTAGAAGTTGATGCTCAAAAAAGTTATTTTATACCTCCAAAAAATATGAAAAAAGTAATGCATGGAGATAAAATAGTTGCATTATTAAAAATAGAACAAGAAAGAGAAATTGTTGAACCTGAAAGATTAATTGAACCATTTTTAAATAGATTTGTTGGAAAAATAGAAAAAAAAGATAACAGATTATTTATTATACCCGATTATCCATTTTTAAAAACTCTTATAACCTGTCAACCTAATAAAAATTGTTCAGCTTTTTTTCATCATGGAGATTGGGCAGTAGCTAAATTAATTAAACATAAACTAAGAGGAGATTATCTTTTTTATGCTGAATTAATTGAAAAAATTATATCAGAAGATGATCCATTAACACCATGGTGGGTAACTTTAGCACGTCATAATCTTGATAAAAAAGAACCTTTATTTGAAAAAAATGATCTCATTTTAAAAGAAAATTATCCAAGAAAAGATCTAACAGATTTAGATTTTATTACTATAGATAATAGCAATACTAAAGATATTGACGATGCCCTTTTTATTCATAAAGATTTGAATGGTCAATTTTATTTAACTGTAGCGATTGCAGACCCTACTGCTTATATAAAACAGGATAGTAAATTAGATTTAATAGCATCTAAAAGGGGTTTTACAAATTATTTGCCAGGATTTAACATTCCAATGTTACCTCGAAATTTATCAGAAGATATATGTTCATTAAATCCTAATAAAAGACGTCCTGTATTAGCATGTAATATTATTATATTAAAAGATGGAAGTATTTCTAAAAATGTCGATTTTTTTTTAGCATGGATCAAATCAAAATCAAAATTATCTTATGAAAATGTTTCAGATTGGCTCGAAAAATCTAGTACATGGATACCAAAAACAAAATCTATCGAAAAACAAATATTACTTTTACATCGTCTATGTTTATTACGTATAAAATGGAGAGAAGTAAATGCAGTATTATTTAAAGATAGCTTAGAATATCGCTTTCATTTATCAGACGAAGGAAAAGTTATTGATATTTTTATTGAAAAACGTCGTATTGCTCATAAAATAATTGAAGAAGCAATGATAATTGCTAATATATCTGCAGCTAATTTTTTATCTCATCATCTTGGTTTTGGCATATATAATATACATACTGGTTTCGATCTTGTTAATGCTGAAAATGCAGTAACTTTTTTAAAAAATTATCATTTATATTTTACTGTTAAAGAAATAACAACATTAAAAGGATTTTGTAAACTTCGTCGTATTTTAAATATGTTGTCTAATAGTTATATTGATAGTCGAATGCGCCGTTTTCAATCTTTCGGAGATTTTAGTATTATGCCAGGACCTCATTTTGCCTTAGGTTTTTCGAAATATGCAACTTGGACTTCTCCTATTCGAAAATATAGTGATATGATTAATCATCGTCTATTGAAAGCGATTATAAACAAAGAAAAACCAATTAAACCTAGTGAAGACATTAAATTAAAAATTAGTGAACAAAAAAGACGTAATCGTATCTCTGAACGAGACGTATCAGATTGGCTCTATACCATATTATTAAAGAAAAAGAAATACGAAAATAAAAAATTCAAAGCTGAAATTATTGATATTGCTAGAAGTGGAATGAGAGCTAGATTAATAGAAAATGGTGCCAATGTTTTCATTCCAGGAGTTTTCTTGCATCCCATTAGAGAAGAATTAATATTTAATCAAGAAATAGGTAAGGTTTTTATTAATGGAATAGTTCAATATAAAGTATCTGATTACATTGACGTTACTTTATCTGAAATTCGACAAGAGACAAGAAGTATTATTGCTAAGCCTGAAAATTAAATATCAATGAAAATAAAAAAAATATTTTATATGTTAATATGATAAAAAAAAGTATCTTAGATTAGATAAAATATCTTTAATAAATTATCTAAATTCAAAATAAATTAGGAGCATGTCATATGAATATTTCATTTTTTGATTTATCTATATATATAAAATTTTTTATAGGTTTATGTGCTTTGGTTAATCCAATTGGAATGATTCCTATCTTTACAACTATGACAAATAATCAGTCTTTTATAGAAAGAAAAAAGACTAATTTAATAGCTAATTTTTCAGCTTCGCTAATTTTAATTATATCATTATTTTTTGGTAATAATATTCTAAATATTTTTGGTATATCTATTAATTCTTTTCGTATTGCTGGAGGTATACTAATAATTAGTATTGCTTTTTCTATGATTAGTGGTGAATTTATAAATAAAATAAAAAAAGAAAAAGATCAGAAAAAAGAAAAAAAAATAGAGAATATTAGTGTTGTTCCTTTAGCCATGCCTTTAATTGCAGGACCAGGAGCGATTAGTTCGACAATTGTTTGGAGTACTTATTATTCTACTTGGATTAATTTATTTATATGTAGTTTAGTTATTTTTTTATTTTCATTTATATGTTGGTTGTGTTTTCAAGCTGCTCCATGTGTGGTTCAGATCTTAGGAGAAACAGGTATTAATATTATTACTCGTATTATGGGTCTATTACTAATGTCTCTTGGAATAGAATTTATTAGTACTGGTATTAGTGCTATTTTACCTGGATTATTAAATTAATTAGTTAATTTATTAAAGTTTCACTAAGTGTTGGATTATTTTTTGAAAAATAAAATTATTTTTTTTCGCAATTTAGGATTAGAAGATTGGTTGACAACTGTTAATAAAATGAATACTTTTACACAATTGCGTGATATTAATACATTTGATGAGATTTGGTTCGTAGAACATTATCCTATTTTTACCCAAGGACAATTAAATAGAAAAGACAAGATAAAATTCATTCACAATATTCCTATAGTAAATTCTAATAGAGGTGGTCGTATTACCTATCACGGTCCAGGACAACAAATATTATATTTTTTAATTAATTTAAAACGTCGTAAAATTAACATTCGTCAATTAGTTGATATGATGCAAGAAATAGTAATAGAAATTTTAAATCATTTTTCTCTTCAGGCATACGTTAAAAAAACGTCACCAGGTGTATATATAAATAAAAAAAAAATATGTTCCTTAGGATTACGAGTAAAAAAAGGATGTACCTTACATGGTTTAGCACTTAATGTCAATATGAATTTAACTCCATTTGATTACATTCATCCTTGCGGAGATGAAAATATGAAGATGACACAAATAAAAGATTTTAATTTATATGTTAAATTAGAAGATATACGTTTGATTTTCATCAAAAAATTATCTAAATTTTTAGATGCATATATTATCAATCATGAATATAATTCATAATTAAACAAATACTTTTAATTAAGTCTAAAAATATAAATTTTATATTATATAAAGTTTTTCTGAAACAATTATTTTTTAATTGAATATATAATATATATTTTTATATTTGTAATTGAGATAATAAATTTAATGAAGAGACATACAGGTGTTATATTAAAAAATAAAATATCTAAAAAAATAAATATCATTCCCATTAAAAAAATATCTGAAATTGAAAAAAAATTACCAAAACCGGATTGGATAAAAATTAAAATACCTGTTAATACATCTCGTATACATAACATTAAAAAAGCTTTACGTAAAAATAATTTACATTCTGTTTGTGAAGAAGCACAGTGTCCTAATTTATCAGAATGTTTCAATAATGGAACTGCAACATTTATGATTCTTGGATCAATATGTACACGAAACTGTCCTTTTTGTGCTGTATTTCATGGAAAACCTAATCCTGTCAATATAGAAGAACCTGAAAAATTATCGAATACAATAGCTGACATGGAAATTGACTATGTAGTAATTACATCAGTTGTCCGTGATGATTTATATGATGGAGGGGCTCAACATTTTGTTAATTGTATTCAATCGATTCGAAATAGAAATAAAGTGAAAATAGAAATATTGGTTCCTGATTTTAGAGGAAAAATAGAATTAATTTTAAAAATTTTTAATACAGCATTACCAGATATTTTTAATCATAATATAGAAAACATTCCACGAATGTATAAAAAAATTCGTCCGGGAGCAGATTATAAAAGATCATTATCTTTATTAGAATCATTTAAAAAAAGATATTTCGAGATTCCTACAAAATCTGGCCTAATGTTAGGACTTGGTGAAAAGGATACAGAAATCATTCAAGTAATGAAAGATTTGTATTCAAGTGGTGTTACATTATTAACAGTAGGACAATATCTTCAACCTAGTATTCATCATCTTCCAGTTCAGCGTTATATCACACCTTTAGAATTTGAGAATATAAAAAAAGAAGCTTTATCTATTGGTTTTACTAATGCTTTTTGTGGTCCTTTTGTTCGCTCTTCATATCATGCTAGTTTTCAATCTCATTTACCTGTTAAGAAATAATAATGTTGATAATATTTAAAGATTAATTTTTTATAAATATTTTTATATGTTGTGTAATACATATATTTTACATCAAAAAAACGTATAGAAAATAATATTTTTATTGATTTATATTATTTTATACTAGAGGTTGCATAGTGTTAAATCCTAATTTATTTAATATACCCAAAATTATTATTGCATTAGATTTCTGTAATAAAAAATCAGCTATGAAAATAGTAAATCTTCTTAATCCATCTATTTATTATTTAAAAATTGGAAAAGAGATGTTTACTGTTTTAGGTTGTCAATTTATCAAAGAATTACATCAACTCGGATTTAACATATTTCTTGATTTAAAATTTCATGATATTCCTAATACTGTATTTAATGCAACAAAAGCAGCAGCAGATTTAGGAATATGGATGTTAAGTGTACATGCATCTGGCGGTAAAAAAATGTTAGTTTCTGCAAAAAAAGCATTGAAATCTTTTAAAACAGCTCCTTTATTAATAGCTATTACTGCACTCACTAGTTTAAAAGAAGAAGAATTGAAAGAAATTGGCATTCAAATGTCTTTAAAAGAATATATTTTAACTTTGTCAAAATTATCTAATGATTGTGGTTTAGATGGAATTGTCTGTCCAGGAAAAGAAGCAAAAAAAATAAAATCTTTATTTGGAGATAAATGTAAAATTGTTACACCAGGTATTAGAGTAGCTGAAGATGCTTTATATGATCAAAATAATATTATTACTCCTAAAGAAGCTAAAAAATACAAAATAGATTATATAGTAATAGGCCGTTCTATTACTATGTCAAAAGATCCAATAAAAAAATTAGAATTAATAATAAAATCGATGCAATAAAAAATTCATGAAAATATGTTTAATCCTATATTAGGAGGATTTATGCAATTGATAGAAATAGAAAAAGCACTGTTACCAACACCTTGGGGAAATTTTTTTATATTTGGTTTTGAAGAAAAGAAAAACGGAAAAAATCATATTGCTCTTGTATATGGTGATATAAAAAAAAGTACTCCTATTCTTTCTAGAGTACATTCAGAATGTCTGACAGGAGATGCATTTTTTAGTTTAAGATGTGATTGTGGTAAACAATTAGAAATAGCATTGGAAAGAATTTCTCAAGAAGGTAGTGGTGTTCTAATTTACCATCGTCAAGAAGGAAGAAATATTGGTCTTCTTAATAAAATAAAAGCATATGCTTTACAAGATAAAGGATTAGATACTGTTGAAGCTAATCAAAAGCTTGGTTTTTCTGCAGATGAAAGAGATTTTTCATTATGTGCTGATATATTCAGTATATTGAATATTAAAAAAATTCGTCTATTAACAAATAATCCCTTTAAGGTAAAGATGCTGAGTAATGCTGGAATAAACATTGTTGAACGCGTACCGATTATTGTAAAAAAAAATTCTAAAAATGCTCATTATTTAAAGACAAAAGCTGATAAAATGGGTCATTTGTTATCTGAATAAAATTTTTTTAAATATTTCAACTAAATAAGCATTTAATACTAAAATGTACTTTACTATTGTTAATAGTAGGGGTTTTTAATGAACCCCTGAATAGGAAAATATTCGATTTTCTTATATTGTTTATTAATTCTAAACAAATACGCTGTTTATTTTAAAAATAAACAACTATTGCTATAGTTAGAGTAATGGACTCAAAAAATAAAATATTTTTTCAAGAATTCTTGTCCAATACGCGCGCATAGACCAAACTTTTTTATCTAATAATTGAGAATCTGAAATATATTGATTTTGTATAAAAGATAAATTTTGACCAAAATGACTATCATCGATGACCAAGGTAATTTCAAAATTTAACCAGAGACTTCTCATATCCAAATTAGCAGTTCCAATTAGACTTAATTGTCGATCAACTAATATACTTTTACTATGTAATAATCCTTTTTTAAACTGATAAATTTTTACACCTGCTTCTAATAGTTCACTAAAAAAAACTCTACTAGCCCATTTTACTAAAATAGAATCATGATATAAAGGTATAATAATACTAACTTTTACTCCTCTTTGTGCGGCAGTGCAAATAGCATGTAATAAATCTTCACTAGGTACTAGATAAGGTGTAGTCATAATTAATTCATTTCTAGCTGAATAAATAGCAGTTAATAATGCTTGATGAATCATATTTTCTGGAAAACCCGGTCCGGATGCAATAACTTGAATGCTAGTCTCTCTATTAGATTTATTTTCTAAAAGATTTCTATTCGGTAATTGAGGAAGAATTTTAAAACCAGTTTCAATTTCCCAATCACATGAATAAATTATTCCTATTGTTGCAGCTATAGGTCCTTCTATTCGCGTCATTAAATCAATCCATTGACCGATACCAGAAGATTTCTTAAATAAATATGGATCTACTAAATTCATACTCCCAGAGTATGTAATATAATTATCGATTAATATGATTTTTCTATGTTGTCTAACATCTAATCGTCTTAAAAAAATTCTGAACAAACTGACCTTAAGAGCTTCTACAACTTGAATTCCAGATTTTCTCATTCTATCAACCCAAGGACTTCGAAAAAATTCGATACTTCCAGCTGAATCAAGCATTAATCTGCAACGTATACCACGTTTTGCAGATTCGATCAAAGCAATAGCTACGTCATCTGCTATGCCACCAGGTTTCCAAATATAAAAAACCATTTCAATGTTTTTACGTGCTAAATAAATATCACGTATTAAAATTTGAATAGTTTTTTTAGTATTAGTTAAAAGTTTTAGTTTATTACTTTTAATTCCAGAAATACCCTGTCTATGTTTGCATAATTGAAATAAAGCAGTCGCTACTTCACTGTTTTTAATTTGAAAAATATATGTGCAAGATTTGAGTTCATTTAACCATTGGTTAGATATAGACCAAATTCTATTAGCAATTCTTTTCTCTCTTTTCCCTAAATATAATTCACCAAAAAAAAACCAAATAGAAATTCCAATAAATGGAATAATATAAATTGTTAAAAGCCAAGACATAGAAGAAGGTATACTACGTCGTTTTATTAAAATTCGTAAAGTAATATTAGCAATTAATAACCAGTATATTAAAAAAACTAGACATTTTATTGAATTATAAAAAAGATTCATCCATTAAAGGTCCTATTTATGACTTTTTTTAAAAGTGCCTTATATTCATAGTTAAATATTTTCTATTGTTAACAAATTTATTTTGCAATATTTTTTAGTACTTTTATTATTAAATGTCTTTGAATGAAATTAAAGACAGAAATATATCTTTTAATATTAAAAATTTTTATTTTAAAAAATATTCTTAATTTTTTAAATTAGACTCATTGGTAACAATTCAAGAGGTTTTCCTACTTTATCAATTGCTACATAAATAAATTCAGCTACTGCAGCACAATAATATTGACCTAATGGTTTAGAATGAATTTTTTTAATCCATATTTCTACATTAATTTTAATAGAACTTTTTCCAATTTTAATACAATTTGCATAGCAAGTAACAATGTCACCTACTGAAACAGATTTAAAAAAATTAATTGCATCCACTCTTACCGTCACTACTTTTTCACCTGATATTTCTTTTGCTAGTATTGCTCCTCCCATATCCATTTGAGACATAATCCAACCACCAAATATGTCACCATTAGCATTAGTATTTTTAGGCATAGCAAGAGTTTTTAATACTACTACTCCTATTGGTAAATTATTTTTTTCTGACATTATTAGAATGTTCACTCTCTATTATGTTATATGAATATTACAAAGAAATTATTTTTGTTTTACTGTTTTAAAATTAATATAAATACCAGTTATTAAAATTAAAAAAAATGTTAAAGTTGTAAATCCGAAAACTTTAAAATTAACCCAAGTTTTTTCGGAACACCAATATGCTATATAAATGTTTAAAAGACTACAAAATAAAAAAAAAGAAGCCCAAAAAAAATTAATTTTACGCCAATAAATGTCAGATATTTTTATCTCTTTTTCTAAAAATCTTTGTATTATTGTTTTTTTTGTTAAAAATTGACTAATAAATAATATTATAGAAAAAATCATATAAATTATTGTTATTTTCCATTTAATAAATTGACTATTATGAAAAAATATTGTGAGAGAACCTAAAAAAGTGATTATAAAAAAACTAAATAAATTAATTTTATCTATCTCATTATAAAGAAACCAATAAAATATACATATGAAACCAGACGAAATTATTAGTGCACCAGAAGCTATAAAAATATCGTAAAACTGATAAAAGATAAAAAATGTAAGCATGGGTAGTATATTTAACATTTGTTTCATAATTTTGATCCTAAACAATCTTTCAATTTTTAAGAGCGCAAAAAAATTATGTAAAATCGAAATAAGTATATAATTAAAATAGAAAAGAGTATATTCATGCTAATATTTAGTATTAAAAAAGTAATATTTTTATTAATCAAACAAAAATGAGATAGTATTGTAGTTAAAGTAAATTTGCTAAAAATCCAAAGCAAAACACTTGGTGCTATTATTTTTATATATTTCCAAGAAATTTGTATACTAAGACGTATAGAATCTAAAAAACCATTTTTTTGAAAAGAAAAAATAATAGGTGATAAGGATAATAATATTGTTAATAATATACCCGGAATAATCAATATTATAAAACCTAATTGAGCAAGGAAAGTAGTCATGCAATTTAATATAAAAAAACTAGGTAAAGATGCAAAAAAAGAATATATTGAATATATAATTGATACTTTTTTACTATCAGATACAGTTAAAATTAAAGTAATTATACTTCCTAATAACAATGTTTTACTTATTAATAATTCAACAATTTTAAAAATAGAATATTTTAATAATTCATATTTTTCTTCTAAATTCATATTATTAATTAATTCTAATAATGAGTTAGCATCAATAAATTTATTATTTTCCATTATAGATATAATATGCATATTTGGTTTAATAAACATATTTATTAGTATGCTAACAAAAGTAACAAAAATAGATATAAAAAGAATACTTCCTATGTGTTTAGAGAAAAAATAATGTGTATCACGACACAATTCACTAGCCGTAATAAGCATATATATACTCCTA
Source organism: Buchnera aphidicola str. G002 (Myzus persicae) (assembly GCF_000521565.1). Taxonomy (NCBI): domain Bacteria; kingdom Pseudomonadati; phylum Pseudomonadota; class Gammaproteobacteria; order Enterobacterales; family Erwiniaceae; genus Buchnera; species Buchnera aphidicola. Next base: position 302,622 of record NZ_CP002701.1, read on the forward strand.
ATAAATATTATATAATATAAAGATTATACATATTATTTAAAACAAGCATATTCTTATAAAAAATTATATTGAATATACTTTTATATAAAATTTATACCAATCTAGTGGCAAATTTTAAAGTTTGAATAAATTTTTTTATTTCTATGATCATTTTATCTTCTTCAGAAAAATGTTTTTCAATAATATTTATAATTGCTGAACCACATATAACACCAGAAATGCCAGATAAAATCGCTCTTTTAACTTGTTTAGAATTTGAAATGCCAAAACCTTGTAATAAAGGAACAGAACTATATTTTTTTATTTTTTGTATAAATGGTAAAGATAATGACAAAGTTTTATCATTGATCCCAGTTACTCCAGGACGGGATAATAGATAAATATATCCTTTTGCATATAAAGAAATTTTAGATAATAAGTTATCATCAGCATCTGGAGGACAGATAAAAATAGAATCAATTTTGTATTTATTTGCTATATTATAAAACACTTCTGATTCCTCAATTGGAACATCTGCTATTAGAACAGAATCTAAACCTACATTAAAACATTGTGAATAAAAATTATTAATTCCTTGATTGTAGATAAGATTTGCATATATTAATACGCCAATCGGTAATTGTGGGTTTTTTGCACGTAAATTTTTTAATACTTGAAAATATTCTGAAAAAGTATTGTTTTGAGATAATGCACGTAAATTTGCTTCTTGAATAATTGGTCCATCAGCTAGTGGATCCGAAAAAGGAATTCCAACTTCTAAAGCATCTGCTCCATTTTCGATCAAAATATCAATTATTTTTAATGATTGTTCTAAAGAAGGGTCTCCTAAAACGACAAATGGAACAAGACATCCTTCTTGAGAAACTGTTAATCGTACAAACATTTTTTTATAGCGACTCATTATTTTTCTTCCTGTTTTTTAAAATATCATGAACGGTAAAAATATCTTTATCACCACGACCAGAAAGATTAACAATTAAAATTTGTTCTTTTTCAGGATATACATGCATTAATTTTAATGCATATGCTAATGCATGAGAAGATTCTAAAGCAGGTATGATTCCTTCTTTTTTGCATAAAATTTGAAATGCATTTATAGCCTCTTTATCAGTAATAGAAACATATTCAGCACGCTTGATACTGTTTAACCAAGCATGTTCAGGACCAACAGATGGAAAATCTAGTCCCGCTGAAACTGACCAAGATTCTTTAATTTGACCTTCTTCATTTTGCATTAAATGAGATTTCATACCAAAAAAAATACCAGTTCTTCCATGTTTTAATGGAGCTCCATGTTTTCCCGTTTTGATACCCTTACCACCTGGCTCCACACCAATTAAATTAACTTTATCATCAATGAAATTAGAAAAGATACCAATGGCATTAGAACCTCCGCCAACGCAAGCAATAATTGCATCCGGAAGTTTTTTTTCTTGTTCTAAAATTTGTTTTTTTGTTTCTTCTCCAATAATTTTTTGAAATTCACGAACAATAGTGGGATAAGGATGTGGTCCAGCTGCAGTTCCAATCATATAATGTGATGTTTTATAACTATTTGACCAATCTCTTAGAGCTTCGTTACATGCATCTTTTAATGTTCCTGAACCGTTTTTTACTGATATAACTTCTGCACCCATTAATTTCATGCGAAACACATTAGGGTGTTGTCTTTCAATATCTTTTTCACCCATATAAATTCTGCATTTTAAATTTAATAGTGCACAAGCAATAGCTGTTGCTACACCATGTTGTCCAGCACCAGTTTCAGCAATAATTTCTTTTTTTTTCATTCTAATTGCTAACATAGCTTGTCCTAAAACTTGATTAGTTTTATGTGCACCACCATGTAATAAATCTTCTCTCTTAAGATAGATCCGAGTTTTTGTTCCTTTAGTTAAGTTATTACATAAAGTTAATGGAGTAGGTCTTCCAGCATAATTTTTTAAAAAATTACTTAGTTTTCTTTGAAATAAAATATCTTTTTGTGCATATACAAAATTCTTTTCTAGTTCAAATAAAGCCGGCATTAATATTTGAGGAACATACATACCACCAAACTTACCAAAATAAGGATTGAGTAAAGTCATGTAATTATTTCTTCCTATTGGATGAAAAATTTAATAAAATCTTAATTTTCTAAAAACTAACTGAATTTTTTTGTGATCTTTAATACCAGGTGAAACTTCTATACCAGAGTTAAAATCTAATCCTGAACAATTTAATTGAGATGCTACAATACAATTTTTCGAATTAATTCCTCCTGCTAAAATCACATTATCCCAAAAATTATCTTTAAGTAAAGACCAGTTAAAAGATGTATTACTACCTCCCGAATAAGAATCAAATAAATATTTATTTACATTGTTCCAATTAAGATCTGGTAATTGAGAAGAAATAGAAAAAGCTTTCCAAATCTTGATTTTTTGAGGTAGTATTTTTCTTAATTTATCAATGTATTTTTGATCTTCTTGACCATGTAATTGTATAGCATAAAGAGAAGTTTCTGCAGCGATATTTGCAATAATATTTATATCTTCATTTTGGAATACTCCTATATATCTTAATTTACTATTAACAATAATATTTTTTGCTATTTTTTGGGTGATATTTCTAGGAGAGTTTTTTATAAAAATTAATCCACCATAAATAGCACCATATTTTTCAACTACTGTAATATCAGAATTACGTGTTAATCCACAAACTTTATTATTACCTATAATAGTTGAACGTACAGCTATTTCCAGATTTTTTTTGGACATTAAGTGAGATCCAATTAAAAAACCATGAACAAATTTACCTAATTCTCTAACTTGACGATATTTTTTTATACCTGATTCACTGACTATTATTGTATCTTTATTAATTAATGGTGCTAACATACGAGTACGATTTAAATCAATAGATAAATCATGTAGGTTACGGTTATTAATCCCAATAATATTCGCATTTAAGATAAGAGCACGTTTTAATTCTGTTTCATTATTTACTTCGGTCAATATCCCCATATTTAATTTTTTTGCTATTTCAGATAATTGCTGATACTGTATATCATTTAAAACAGATAACATTAGTAAAATAGCATCTGCATTATAATATCTAGCTAAATATACTTGATATGGATCAATAAAAAAATCTTTACATAAAATAGGTTGAGATACATTTTTTCGTATGATATCTATAAATTTTAAATTTCCGTTGAAATATTGTTCATCTGTAAGTACAGAAATAGCAGATGCATATTTTTTATAAACATTAGAAATTTCTAATAAATCAAAATTTTTTCTAATAATTCCTAAGGAAGGAGATTTTTTTTTACATTCTAATATAAAAAAAGGTCTTGTTTTTTTTAAAGCATTGTAAAAATCACGTGTATTAGTGTGAATATTATTTTTGAAATTAACTAAGGGCTGTTTTTTTTTTCTTAATTCAATCCAATTATGTTTATATCTTATAATTTTTTTAAGTATTGTCTCTTCCATATTGTTCTTCTTTTAGCATTTCACTAACTTTTATGATATGTTTATAAACATCTCCACTACGAATTTTATCTAATGCTAATTGAGTGTTTTCTTTTAAATCTTCACATCCAAATATTCTTAGTAAAATGGCTACGTTTACTGCTATTAATTCTTCGTATAATCTATTACCCTTTCCTTTCATTATTGCCTTAATAATATGATAGTTTTCTTCTGAAGAACTTTCTATGTTTTTTCTTTCAGAATGTATTTTTAAACCAAAGTCTTTTGGTCGTAATTCATATGAAAAAATATTTCCATCCAGTAGTTCAGATACATGTGTTGTACCATGTAATGTAACTTCATCAGTGTTATTTCCATGTATAACAATACTTCTTTCATATTTTAAATTTTTTAATATATTAACTGCAGGTCTTATTAGTTTTTTATGATACACACCAATAATAGTGAAAGAAGGTACTGCAGGATTAAGAAAAGGTCCTAATAAATTAAAAATAGTTTTAGTTTTTAAAGTTTTACGAACATTATTAGAATATTTAAACCCAGGATGATATTTAGGTGCAAATAAAAAACAAATATTTAATTCATCTAGAGTTTGACGAGATCTTTCTGGAGATACATCTAAATTTATATTAAATTTTTTTAAAAGATCAGAAGAGCCAGATTTGCTAGAAATTCCTTGATTACAATGTTTAATAATTTTAAAACCACAGGTTGCAGCAACAAACGCACTCGCAGTGGAAACATTAATTGTATTTTTAACATCTCCTCCAGTACCTACTATATCAGAAAAAATATATTTAGGCCTTGGAAAAAAATTCATCTTTTCTGAAAAAGCATAAATTGCTCCTGTTATTTCTTCTATAGATTCACCTCTTATTTTCATAGCTATTAATATTGATGCTAGTTGTACATCTGTTATCTTACCAGACGCAACTGATCTAAATAGTTGATAACTTTCTTCTTGACTCAAGTATTTTGATTCATAAATTTTATTAAAAATATTTTGCATTTATTACCTTTAAAAATTTTTATACAATAAATATTTTTTATTACAAATATTTCAATGTTTGTTATTTTTTTAAATTTCCACAATAATCTATTGATGTAAATAATTCAATTGAAATTTAACAAACTTTTTTTGTAAATATTTTAGAAATAAGTTAAAAAGTAAAAAACAAGATATGATTATCATTTTAATACACCATATTTATAATAATTTTTTAGGAGAGAAAGAAATGAATAAATTAATAATAATATTATTATTTTCTTTAGTATCTATTACTTGGGGTACTACTTGGATTGCAATGAAAATTGCTGTAGAAACTATCCCTCCCCTTTTTGCTACTGGTCTGCGTTTTTTAATTGCTTCTCCTTTATTAATTATGCTTTCTTACTATACAAAAAATCCTCTTTTATTTCCTCAAGGACAAAGATTTTTTCAATTAATGATTGCCATATTTTATTTTTCTATACCCTTTACCTTGATGCTATATGGTGGTATTGACGTCAGTTCTTCTATTGCTTCTATTATTTTTTCAAGTATGCCTGTTGCTGTATTAACAGTATCATGTTTATATTTTAAACAAAAATTATTTTTAACTCAAAAAGTTGGATTAATAATTTCTTTAATTACATTATGCATTGTTTTACTAATTGAATTAGAATCAAATTGTTTTTTTCAATGGAAGGGAATTTTAGCTTTACTTTTTGCTTTGTTTAGTCATGCTATGATTTATGCTACATGTCAAAAGAAATGTTATAGTGTATCTGTAATAACTTTTAATGCTTTACCGTCATTGTTATCTGGAATAATTTTGTCTACTATATCATGGTTTACAGAAAGTCCTCATTTTGATACTTTTTCTAATAGATCGATATTAGCTGTAATTTATCTTGGAGATTTTTCCGGAATTTTTGGAATTTTATCTTATTTCTATTTACAACAGAAAGTAAGCGCATTTTATGCTTCTACTGTTTTTTTGATTTTTCCAATAATTGCAGGATTTTTAGAAAGTTATTTCTATAGTCATACAATTTTACTATGTGAAATGTGGTTTATTTTTCCATTACTGATAGGAATATTGTTAACTTTAATTCCAGTTAAAAATTTTCAAAAAGAAAAAATTTAAAATAGCATATTTTATAAATTGTAAAAGAATTATAACAGGTATTAGAAATGACTCAAAAAATACAAAAAATATTATCTCATTTTGGATATGGTTCACGTAGAAGTATTGAAAAGATGATTAATTCTGGAAAAATATTAGTAAACGGGAAAAAAGCAGTAATCGGTCAGTATTTAAACGAAAAAAATTTTGGTGAAATTAGAATTCAAGATAAAATTATTTCTATAAAAAAAACAAAATTCAGAACTAAAGTTTTAATCTATAATAAACCAGAAGGAGAAATTTGCACTACAAAAGATTTTCAAAAACGTCCTACTGTATTCGATAAACTACCATTTTTAAATACAAATAGATGGATTAGTATTGGAAGATTAGATATTAATACTAGAGGGTTATTATTATTTACAAATGATGGAAATTTAGCTAATCAACTTATGCATCCTAAAAATCAAATAGAACGAGAATATTATATGCGTATTTTTGGAAAAATTAATAAAAATACAATGAATATTTTAAAAAAGGGAGTTAGAATTAACAATACTTATTCTTCCTTTAAAAGTATATATTCTTTTAGTGATAAAGAATCAGGAAAAAATCAATGGTTTAAAGGTATTTTATGTGAAGGAAAAAATCGTGAAATTAGGTCTATGTGGAAAACAGTAAAATGTCAAGTAAATCGTTTAATTAGAATACGATACGGAAATATTGTTTTACCGAGAGATTTAAAAATAGGACATTGGACTGAATTAAATTCTACATTAATAGATAGTTTGTACAATTTAATTTCTACTCAAAAATAGAAAAAAATAATTTAGATCTAAAAATAATTTTATATATTTATTTTTTTTGATAAAAATCATTTCTATATTTTTTAAAAAGGTTAATTTTGTGAACTTACTTGTAAATTATGAATTATTCTTAGCAAAGATTATTACTTTTATTATGATTATTGCTGCTATAGTAATATTTTTTTGTTCTTTTAGAAAAAGAAAAAACAATACTAAAAGTAATTTAAAAATTACTTTACTGAAAGATAATTACCAAGATATCAAAAATAATGTTTTATTATCTACAATGGAAAATTTTGAAAAAAAAATATGGATAAAAAAAGAAAAAGAAAAAAATAAAGAAAAGAAAAAAGAAATATTAAAAAATAAAGAAAAATATTTCAAAAATAAAAAGAAAATATTATATGTAATAGATTTCAAAGGTGGATTATATGCTAAAGAAGTAATTGGTTTAAGAGAAGAAATATCTGCAATACTTTCAGTAGCTAATAAAAACGATGAAGTCTTATTGCGTTTAGAAAGTTCTGGAGGTGTTATTCATGGATATGGACTAGCTGCATCTCAATTAAATAGATTACGCCAAAAAGGAATACGATTAATTGTATCTGTAGATAAAATTGCAGCAAGTGGGGGGTATATGATGGCATGTGTTGCGGATTATATTGTATCTGCACCATTTGCTATAATCGGTTCCATTGGTGTAGTAGGTCAGATACCTAATTTTCATAAATTGTTAAAAAAATGTAATATAGATGTTGAATTACATACTGCAGGAGATTATAAACGTACATTGACAATGTTTGGACATAATACTGATTTAACACGTAAGAAATTTTGTGAAGAATTAAATAGCACGCATGAGCTTTTTAAAAATTTTATTAAAGAAATGAGACCATCTTTAGACATTGAAACTGTTTCTAATGGAGAACACTGGTTCGGTACAATGGCTCTAGAAAAAAAACTAGTAGATGAAATTAATACAAGTGATGATATTTTAACTTCCAAAATGAAAGAATATACTTTATTAAGCATTCAATATGTTTATCCTAAAAAAATAATAGAACGTTTTACTTCTTCTATATCACATAATTTTAGTAAAATATTATTGAAAATGTTTTTAAATAAGAATTATTTCTAATTTTTTTCTTTTTAATAAAAAATTTGTAGATTTTTTAAAAAAAATCATGATATTCATATTTCTTTCTAAAGTAAAATAATAAAACAATATATAATGAATTTGGTAAAAATATGCAAAAATCTCTTGTGATAGTTGAATCTCCAGTAAAAGCAAAAACTATAAATCAATACTTAGGTGATGAATATATAGTTAAATCTAGCATAGGACACGTAAGAGATTTACCTACTAGTAATTTAAATAATAAACAAAAAATTCAGAATTCTAAACATTCTAGCAAAAAAAACATTTTAATAGAAAAAATAGGTATCAATCCTTATCAAGATTGGAAAGCTCAATATTATATTTTACCTGGAAAAGAAAAAATAGTTACTGAATTAAAAAATATTGCAAATCAAGTTGATTATATATATTTAGCTACGGATTTAGATAGAGAAGGAGAAGCAATAGCTTGGCATTTAAAAGAAGTTATTGGTGGTCATCCATCTAAATTTAGACGTGTTGTATTTAATGAAATAACACAACATTCAATAGAAAAAGCTTTTAATAATGTTGGTTATTTAAATATGAATCGAGTATATGCCCAACAAGCACGTCGTTTTATGGATCGTATTGTAGGTTATATGATCTCTCCTTTATTGTGGGCAAAAATTTCAAGGGGTTTATCTGCCGGACGAGTTCAATCGGTAGCAGTTCGAATTATTGCAGATCGTGAAAAAATTATAAAAAACTTTATACCAGAAGAGTATTGGCAATTAAGTGTTTCTCTTTTTTTAAAAGAAAAAGAAAATATTACTATGAATGTGACTCATTTTCAAAATGAAACATTTCGTCCAGTGAGTAAAAAAGAAGTAGATCAAGCAATAAAAAAAATTAAAAAATCATTATTTACTGTCAAAAATCGTGAAGATAAAATATTTTACAAGATAGCACCTGCTCCTTTTATAACTTCTACTTTGCAACAATCTTCTAGTCTATTTTTAGGTTTTAGTGTGAAAAAAACAATGTTTTTAGCACAAAAATTATATGAAAAAGGTTATATAACTTATATGAGAACTGATTCATATTATTTAAGTGAATATGCTATTGAAACTGTTAGGTTATATATAAAAAATTATTATGGAAAGAGTTATTTACCTAAACAACCTAATCTATATTCTAATCAAAAATATTCTCAAGAAGCACACGAAGCTATTCGACCTTGTAATGTTCAAATAAAACTTATAAAATCAGAACATTTAAATTCTGACGCCCAAAAATTGTATTCATTGATTTGGAATCGATTTGTATCTTCTCAAATGACACCAGTAAAATATCAATCTATTACAATAATAGTGATAGCTGATCAATTTAAATTACAAAAAAAAGAAAGAATAGTAATATTTAAAGGTTGGACTATCGTTTTAAAAGAAGAAAATAATATTTGTTCTGAATTTCTTATTCTAGATATAGGAAATTTACTATTATTAAATAAAATCACACCTATTCAAAAATTTACAAAACCTCCTCCACGTTTTACTGAAGCATCTTTAGTGCGTGAGTTAGAAAAAAAAGGTATTGGTAGACCTTCTACTTATGCTTCTATTACATCAAAAATACAAGATCGAGGATATGTTAAAATAAAAAAAAATAAGTTTTATGCTGAAAAAATGGGCGAAATTCTGACTATTCGACTAAAAAAAAGTTTTAGTGAACTTATTGACTATAATTTTACTGCAAATATGGAAAAAAAACTTGATCAAGTCGCTCAAAATAAAATTAAATGGAAGACTGTACTGAATTCTTTTTTCTGTAATTTTTCACGACAATTAGAAAAAGCAAAAAAACCTCCAGAAGAAGGAGGAATGGAACTAAATTTAATTGTGATGACTTCAATCAATTGTCCAGTTTGTTTTAAAAAAATGGGGATAAAAACAGCAGTTACTGGTGTTTTTCTTAGTTGTTCAGGATATGTTTCTGAACCAAAAAAACGATGTAAAAAAACTATAAATCTAATTTCATTAAACGAATGTAATTTAAAACAAAACAATAGCAAAAAAGATGAATTTAAGAAATTCATTAATAGATGCCGAAAATGTAATATGATTATGGATAGTTATTTAATTAATCCAAAACTAAAAATACACATTTGTTCTAATAATCCAAATTGTATTGGTTATACTCTTGAAAAAGGAGTTTTTAACAGCCCTACTTATTTATATGAAACAATTAAATGCGATAAATGTAATGATAATATGATTTTTAAAATAGGGCGTTTTGGTAAATTTTTTATATGTATTAATGAACTTTGTAAAAATACAAGAAAAGTTTTATCTAATGGTGAAATAGCAGAACCTCAATTCCAGCCAATTCCATTTCCACAATTATTATGTAAAGAATCTAATGCTTGGTTTGTTTTACGAGAAGGTGTTACTGGTATCTTTTTTGCTGCTAATACTTTTCCAAAATCAAGAGAAACTAGGTCTCCACTCGTAGAAGAATTAGCTCAGTTTCAAAATTTATTGCCAGAAAAAATACGTTATTTAGCAAGTGGACCTCAAATTGACGATGAAGGCAATAAAACTATAGTTTGTTTTAATAGAAAGACTAAAGAACATTATATTAGTTCTAAAAAAGAAGGAAAATTTACAAGTTGGTCAGCTATATTTATAAATAAGAAGTGGTCTATTATTAAAAAATAAGGCTATTGATTACTTATTTTCAATAAAAAATGTCTTTATAATAAAAAATATTCTCTCATTTTTTCAGTAATTAATCTAACAAATTTTGGACTACTAATTAAATTGCCAGAATGACAATTATTATGTTCATGTCCTCCTGTAAAATCGCTGATTAAGCAGCCTGCTTCTCGTACTTGTAATTTACCTGCTATAAAGTTGCTTGGCTCTAAATTAAAGTCAAATAAGCAATCTATTCTACCCGCTGCAACATAAGCTAAATCAAGTACGGTAGAACCAGTACATCTAAATAAAATTCCACATAAAATTAATTTTTTATATATTTCAAAATATGCAGATGATCTATCATGAATATACTCAGGTAAATTAACAGCTACTGTAGTATATTTTAAAGTCTTAATATTACTACATCTAGTTCTATAACCATTGAGCTGTGAACCTTGTCCTTTAACTGCTGTAAATAAATCATTTCTTATAGGATCATATACTACAGAAATTTCTATTTTATTTCTTACAATCACAGCAATAGAAATACAAAAATGCGGGAAATGTCTGATAAAATTATTTTTTCCATCTAGTTCATTAATTATCCAGATAGTATTATTTTCATTTTTTATCGATAAATTTTTTTGATTTTTATTTACAATAATATGATTCGGATAAGATTTGTAAATCATTTGACTAATTGTTTTATAAGTTTTATACATAATATTTTCAATAAATATATTCTTTTTTTCTATATCTTCTTTAATAAAATTTTGTGTATCATAATTTTGAACGATAACACTTCCACCTTTTCTTACTGCACGAATAGCAATATTTAACATGGGGTGCATTAAAATCTCCTAAACTTTTAAAATTTGTTAAAATAATATCATAATTTAAATATTTTTAATATTCTTAATCATGAAAAAAGTTTTTTATGTATTAAAAATAAAAAATCAAGTAAATTGATTTCTGATGTAAGATATTTAAACTATGATTAATAGTAATTCTTTGTTTTAATTTTATATTTTAAGGTAAAATTTTTAATGATAAATTATTTTTATAATCATTTTTTAGGATTTAAAAGTGAATAATATCAATATATTAAATATTTCTAATCCTAAAGTTAATCTATTAGATTTAAATCGTGAAGACTTGAAAATTTTTCTTAATTCTTTAGGTGGAAGAAATTTTTCTACACAACAAATTATGAATTGGATTTACAAGCATTATTGTAATGATTTTAATAAAATGATGAATATTAGCAAAAAAATTAGAAATGAATTATATGAAAAATCTTATATATTCGCACCACAATTTATAGAAGAAAAAATTTCTTATGATGGAACGATAAAATGGATTACGTCTATTGATAATCAAAAAATAGAAACAGTTTATATACCAGAAAAAAAACGTTCTACACTTTGTATTTCATCACAAATAGGTTGTTCTTTGAAATGTTATTTTTGCGCAACTGGAAGACAAGGATTTAATCGAAATTTAAAAGTTTCTGAAATTATCGCTCAAATTTGGCAAGCAAACAAAATTTTAAAACAAAAAAATATCAATAATCACATTACTAATATAGTTTTTATGGGGATGGGTGAACCTCTACTCAATTTTAATAATGTTGTTTCTTCAATAAAAATAATTTTAGACGAATATGCTTTTGGTTTATCAAAGCGTCGTATTACTTTATCTACTTCAGGAATAGTGCCAGCACTAAATAAATTAAGAAATATAATTGATGTTTGTTTGGCTATTTCTTTACATGCTTCTAATGATTCTATACGAGATGTGATTATGCCCATTAATAAAAAATATAATATTGAATCTCTTTTAAATTCAGCATTAAAATATTTGAAATATTCAAATGCCAATCGAGGGAAAATTACAATAGAATATGTCATGTTAAGTGGAATTAATGATTCTAATAAAAATGCTCAACAACTAGCTTCTTTATTAAAAAAAATACCTAGCAAAATTAATCTAATTCCTTGGAATTCTTTCATAGGTTCCTCCTTTGTATGTAGTGATATGAATAGAATTAATATTTTTGCAAATATTTTAAGACAAAACGGTTTTACTACAGTTATTAGAAAAAATAGAGGACAGGATATTGATGCTGCATGCGGTCAATTAACTGGTAATATAATTAATCGTCTTAAATAGTTAATTAAACTAAAACATAAAAAATATGAATAAATATAAAACTATTAATAGAAGAAAATCTGATCGTATTTACGTTGGTACAGTACCTATTGGTAATAACTCTCCTATTTCTATTCAATCTATGACCAATACAAAAACAACTAATACTTTAGATACGATTAAACAAATTTTAGAATTGCAAAAAGTTGGAGTTGATATTGTTCGAGTTGCAATACCTACTATGAAAGCTGCTGAATCTTTTAAAATAATTAAAAAAAAGGTCAGCGTTCCATTAATAGCAGATATACATTTTGACTATAGATTAGCCTTAAAATCTATAGAATATGGAGCAGATTGTTTAAGAGTCAATCCCGGAAATATTGGTAATAAAAAAAGAGTATCAGAAATTGTGAAGTGTGCAAAAGATAAAAATATTCCTATTCGTATTGGTGTAAATGCAGGGTCATTAGAAAAAGATATATTAAAAAAATATAGAATACCTACTCCAGAAGCTTTAGTAGAATCAGCTATAAGACATATTGAATATTTTGATGATTTAAATTTTCATCAGTTTAAAGTGAGTGTAAAAGCATCTGATGTTTTTCTAGCTGTGGAAGCTTATCGAATTTTAGGAAAAAAAATTACACAGCCTTTACACATTGGAATAACAGAAGCAGGAAGTTTTAGAAATGGCACAGTAAAATCTTCTATAGGTATTGCTTGTTTATTATTAGATGGTATTGGAGATACACTACGAATTTCATTATCAGCAAATCCTATAGAAGAAGTAAAAGTAGGTTATGATATTTTAAAAGTTCTTGGTTTAAGATCTCGAGGAATTAATTTTATTGCCTGTCCTACCTGTTCTAGACAAGAATTTGATGTTATTAATATAGTTAATCAATTAGAAAAAAGATTGGAAGATATCTCTACTCCAATAGATGTTTCTATTATTGGATGTATTGTTAACGGAATAGGTGAAGCAAAATTATCAACACTAGGGTTAACAGGAGGCTATAAAAAAAGTGCATTTTATGAAGATGGAATACGTCAAAAAAACAAATTAAAAAATGAAGAAATTATTGAAAAATTAGAAATCAAAATTCGGAATAAAATAAAAAAAATAGATGAATTAAATAATTGTAAAAAATAATACTTAATTAATTCTTTGATTATTTTATTATACATAAGTAAGAGAGAATAGTGAAAAAAGAAATTAAATCTATTAGAGGCATGCATGATTATCTTCCAGAAGAATTAAAAATTTGGAATTATGTAGAAACTATTTTAAAAGAAATTTTAACTAACTATTGTTATTTAGAAATTAGATTGCCGTTATTAGAAAAAACTGAAATTTTTAAAAGAGCTATTGGCAATGTCACTGATGTAGTTGAAAAAGAAATGTATTCTTTTAACGATCGAAAAGGTACTAGCTTAACTTTGCGACCAGAAGGTACTGTTGGTTGTGTTAGATCTTTTATACAAAATAATTTATGCAATCAAAAAAATAACAGATTTTGGTATTTAGGTCCTATGTTTAGATATGAAAGACCACAAAAGGGAAGATACCGTCAATTTTATCAATTAGGAGCTGAAGTATTTGGATTAGATAAAGAAGATATTGATTTAGAAATCATTTTATTAACAAATCGTTTATGGAAAAAAATTGGTATTCATTCGCATGTACAATTAGAAATAAATTCTATTGGTTCTAAAAAAGATCGACTGAATTATAAAAAAGAATTAGTATTTTTTCTTAAAAAAAATGAACATTTGTTAGATCAGGATTGTCAAAGACGATTATATACTAATCCTTTACGGATATTAGATTCTAAAAATCAAGAAATCAAAAAAATACTTCAATCGGCTCCATCATTGAATGACTATATTGATATGTCTTCAATTAATCATTTTAAAAACTTATGTAATATGATGAGTTCTCACGGAATTAAATACGTATATAATAAAAATTTAGTACGAGGATTAGATTATTATAATAGAACAGTCTTTGAATGGACAAGTAATTATTTAGGTTCACAAAATACAATTTGTGCAGGAGGAAGATATGATTCATTAGTAGAAGATATGGGAGGGAAAAAAACATCTGCTATAGGTTTTGCAATTGGAATCGAACGATTAGTGTTATTACTTAAGTCATTAAATATTTTAAATATCACAAGAGAAGAAATAAATATTTACATTATTTTTATAGGAGAGGAAAATAAATATCATGCTGTCAAATTATCTGAAGAAATAAGAAATTTATATCCTAAATTAAAAATATTTGTTGATTTTTTCAATCAAAACCTGAAAAAGAAAATAAAAAATGCTGTCAACGCTTCAGCAAAACTTGCTATTATTATTACTTCTAAAGAAATGAAAGAAAAATTTTTTTTAGTTAAAGACTTGAAAAATAAATAAAAAAGAATACTATCTTTTAAAAAATGAAATAATGATAAAAATTAAAAGTTTTTTTTAAATTAACTGTGTTTAAATCTTTTTTTAATAAAATTTTAGGAAAAAAATGTTTAATTCCAAAATAGAATTTTCAAAATATGATCCAGAATTATGGAATGCTATAGAAAAAGAAAGAAAAAGACAAGAATTTCATATAGAACTAATTGCATCTGAAAATTACACTAGTAATTATATCATGAACGTACAGGGCTCGCAATTAACTAATAAATATGCAGAGGGTTATCCTGGAAAACGATATTATGGTGGGTGTAAATATGTTGATATTATTGAAGAACTAGCCATTCAGCGAGCAAAAAAATTATTCGATGCTGATTATGCGAATGTTCAACCTCATTCTGGATCTCAAGCTAATTTTGCTGTTTACACAGCATTGTTAAGTCCTGGAGATACAATATTAGGTATGAAATTATCGCATGGAGGACATTTGACTCATGGATCTCCTGTAAATTTTTCAGGCCAAATATATAATGTAATTTCATATGGTGTAGATACAAATGGTAATATAGATTATCAAGAACTATTGTATTTGACTAGGAAATATAAACCTAAAATGATTGTTGGTGGTTTCTCAGCATATTCTGGGATTTGTGACTGGAAAAAAATGCGTGAGATTGCTGATGAAGTTAATGCATATTTTATTGTTGATATGGCTCACATAGCTGGTCTAGTAGCTGCTCAAATTTACCCAAATCCAATACACTATGCTCATGTTGTGACAAGTACTACTCATAAAACATTAGCAGGACCTAGAGGTGGGCTTATTCTTGCTAAAAATGGAAATGATACGTTATATAAAAAATTAAACTTATCAGTTTTTCCTGGTTCACAAGGAGGTCCTCTGATGCATGTCATTGCAGGAAAAGCTATTGCATTTAAAGAAGCGTTAGAACCAAAATTTAAAACATATCAAAAGCAGATAGTAAATAATGCTCAAATAATGGCTAAAAATTTTTTAATACAAGGATATAAAATTATATCTGGAGGTACATACAATCATTTATTTTTAGTTGATTTAACTGATAAAACATTAACAGGAAAAGATGCCGATATAGCTTTAAGTAAAGCAAATATCACAATAAACAAAAATACTATACCCAATGATCTAAAGAGTCCTTTTATTACTTCAGGAATTCGTATTGGTACACCTGCTGTTACTAGAAGAGGATTTAAAGAAACAGAAGTATCTAAAGTATCAGATTGGATAGTGAGTATTTTAAATGACGTTCATGACATTCATAATATTACTAATATTAAAAAGAAAGTTTTAGAACTTTGTGCACAATTTCCTGTTTATATTTAATTTAAAAATGTCATATATGTCCATCTTTGTTAATCATTATATTAATAATTATAAAAATAGCACTTTAAAATAAATTTATTATAAAATTTTATTACGGTAATTTAATTTTTATTTTCTCCAAATTAATTTTATTTTTATTTTTCAAATAAGGAATTGTACCTAATAATGGAGATTTAATATAATTTAGCAAAGTTTGGATGTAATATATATTATATTGATTGTATGGTAAAACGTTATTAGCTATCCAACCGATGCATTTTATTTTTTCTGAAATAATCGCTTTTTCTGTTAAAATAGCATGATTAATACATCCTAATTTGATTCCAACAATAATAATTACAGTTAACTGTTCTTTTTTTACCCAATCAGAAAAAGTCTTTTCATTCGATAAAGGAGTATACCATCCACCAGCACCTTCAATTAAAATCCAATTACTTTTTTTAGTAATATTTTCTAAACCTAAAGACATATCTTCAATATTAATAGTCTTTTTTTGTAATTGACTCAAAATATGAGGAGGAGCACTTTCTAAAAATGAAATAGGATTCACTTCTTGATTGCTTAATTTTATTGAACTGTTTTTTTTTAAAATCATTGCATCATTATTCATTAAACTATATATTTCTTTTTTACATCCAGAAGATACAGGTTTATATCCTGCTGTTTGATATCCTGCTGCTGTTGCTTTTTGTAATAAAATACTACTGACAAATGTTTTTCCTACATTCGTATCAGTTCCAGTAATAAAAAATTTTTTAATCATAGTTATATCTTATTTTAATAATTAATCCATATTTAAAATTATTGCCAATATTATTAACAAATTATAAAAAAATATTTATTTATCGTTTTTTAATATTTATTTTAATAATAATTATTATGAAAATTATTATGAATTTTATAAAATATTTAATTAGTACCTCTATAGCTGAGCAACTCAATAAAGTTAATTTAGTATGTTTAATAAAAAACATATAACTATGCTTATTAAGTTACTCTAATCTATAGAATTAACTATATGATATTTTTCTTAAAATCATTTTTATTAACTTTACTCTTATCTTAAAAATAAAAAATTATTTAACGATATGTTTTTAAGACAACTATATTGCTGCATTATAGTATTGATCTTTTTTTATTTTTAATGATTTCATTGTAAAATTATATGGATCTTTTTTTGACACGCTTTGTTCTTTATATTCAGGATTTAAATCCAATTTTTTAAATAATTTTAAGTCATTTTCTTTTTCTGGATTATCTGCAGTAAGTAATTTACATCCATAAAAAATAGAATTTGCTCCTGCCATAAAGCACATTGCTTGGGTTTGTTCACTCATACTCTGACGTCCAGCAGACAATCTAATATAAGATTTTGGCATCATAATACGAGCAGCAGCAATAACACGAATAAAATCAAATGGTTCTACATTTTTATTGTTTTCCATAGGCGTACCTGAAATTTTCACTAACATATTAATAGGTACACTTTCTGGTGGAATAGATAAATTAGCTAATTCCATTAATAATTCCATACGATCTTGTACTTTTTCTCCTAAACCCATTATTCCACCTGAACAAATTTTCATTCCAGCATTACGTACAATTTTTAAAGTATCTATTCGTTCTTTATATGTGCGTGTAGTAATAATACTTTTATAAAAACTTGGTGATGTATCTAAATTATGATTATAAAAATCTAAACCTGCATCAGCTAATTTCTTTGCTTGTAAACTATTTAACGTTCCTAAAGTCATACAAGTCTCCATACCCATCAATTTAATTTGTTTAATAATTTTTTCTAAATAAGGCATGTCTTTTTCTTTTGGATTCTTCCAAGCAGCACCCATACAAAAGCGACTAGAACCAGAATCTTTAGCTTGTTTTGCAGCACTAATCACTTTTTCCATTTCTAATAAAGGTTCTGTTTTTAAACCTGTTTTATATCTAGCACTTTGTGGACAATATTTACAATCTTCTGGACAAGCACCTGTTTTTATCGAAAGTAATGTACTTATTTGTAATGTATTTGGATTAAAATATTTTCTATGTTTTTTTTGAGCTTTAAAAATAAGATCAAAAAATGGTTGTTTAAAAATTTTTTTTGTTTCTTCTAGAGTCCATTTTTTTTTCATGTTATCTCCAAAAAATTATGATTTTGCTTTGGTAAAGGTTTATACTAGATTATTGAATATTTTTATATATAAATAACAATGAGTCAATCTGATAAAAATTTTGATTATAAACATATTTGGCATCCTTATTCATCTATGATTAATCCCATTCCTTGTTATTCTGTTATGTCTGCTAAAGGAGTTTATTTAAAACTACAAAATGGGAGAAAAATAATAGATGGTATGTCTTCATGGTGGTCTGCAATACATGGTTATAATCATCCTATTTTAAATAAATCTTTAAAAAAACAAATAAAAAAAATGTCTCATGTCATGTTTGGTGGAATCACACATCCTTCTGCTATTTCACTGTGTCGAAAATTAATTTCATTAACACCTAAAACATTAGACTGTGTTTTTCTTTCTGATTCAGGTTCTGTTGCTATTGAAGTAGCAATCAAAATGTTGATACAATACTGGCACTCATTAGGTCAAAAAAGAATATCATTTTTAACGATTCGAAAAGGATATCATGGTGATACTTTTGCTGCTATGTCGGTTTCTGATCCTGAAAATTCGATTCATCAAATATATCACAATATATTATCAAAAAATTTATTTGCAAATGCTCCTATCTCTTCTTTTCATAAAAAATGGGATTCAAATGATCTTGTATCTTTTCAAAAAATCATTGAAGAAAATTCATCAAAAATAGCAGGAGTCATATTAGAACCTATTGTACAAGGTGTAGGAGGAATGAACTTTTATCATCCTAAATATTTAAAAAAAATAAAAATTTTATGCCATAATTATAATATTCCACTTATTTTTGATGAAATTGCAACAGGATTTGGTCGTACTGGAAAATTTTTTTCTTTTCAACATGCTGATGTTATACCAGATATA